>NZ_KB900626.1:0-1913 GCF_000379125.1 Methylosinus sp. LW4
CCTCCTCATTCTCGGTGGCGGCCTCGATCACGAGGTGCATAACTTCGTATAGCATACATTATACGAAGTTATCGAGCTATAATGTATGCTATACGAAGTTATGCACCTCGATAACGATAACTTCGTATAATGTATGCTATACGAAGTTATACACCATAATAGATCGGAAGAGAAAGAGTACATAACTTCGTATAATGTATGCTATACGAAGTTATCGACCTAGGTGCATAACTTCGTATAGCATACATAACTTCGTATAATGTATGCTATACGAAGTTATGCATCTAGCGATAACTTCGTATAATGTATGCTATACGAAGTTATACACTCTTTCCCTACACGGTCGATAACTTCGTATAATGTATGCTATACGAAGTTATACACTCTTGGTTGAACTCCAGTCACATAACTTCGTATAATGTATGCTATACGAAGTTATGCGGTCGTCTGAACTCCAGTCACATAACTTCGTATAATGTATGCTATACGAAGTTATGCGGTCCATAACTTCGTATAATGTATGCTATACGATAACTTCGTATAATGTATGCTATACGAAGTTATGCACTCTTTCCCTACACTAGGTGCATAACTTCGTATAGCATACATTATACGAAGTTATGTGACTGGAGTTCAGAGGTGCATAACTTCGTATAATGTATGCTATACGAAGTTATGCACCTCTAGATCGGAGAGGTGCATAACTTCGTATAGCATACATTATACGAAGTTATGTGAAGAGCACACGGTCTGAACTCCAGTCACATAACTTCGTATAATGTATGCTATACGAAGTTATAACTAGATACATAGTCACGATAACTTCGTATAGCATACATTATCACGATAACTTCGTATAATGTATGCTATACGAAGTTATACACTCTTTCCCTACACGAATCTAGGTGCATAACTTCGTATAGCATACATTATACGAAGTTATGCACCTAACTCCAGTCACATAACTTCGTATAATGTATGCTATACGAAGTTATGCGGTCGATAACTTCGTATGCTATACGAAGTTATACACTCTTTCCCTACTCCGATCTGGTGCATAACTTCGTATAGCATACATTATACGAAGTTATCGACCTCGTGTAGGGAAAGAGTGTATAACTTCGTATAGCATACATTATACGAAGTTATGCACCTAGGTGCATAACTTCGTATAGCATACATTATACGAAGTTATCGACCATAGGGAAAGAGTGTATAACTTCGTATAGCATACATTATACGAAGTTATCGAGGTGCATAACTTCGTATAGCATACATTATACGAAGTTATACTAGGTGCATAACTTCGTATAGCATACATTATACGAAGTTATCGACCCGATCTAGATCGCTAGTGCATAACTTCGTATAGCATACATTATACGAAGTTATGTGACTGGAGTTCAGATCGGAAGAGCACACGTCTAACTCCAGTCACATAACTTCGTATAATGTATGCTATACGAAGTTATGGCTAGGTGCATAACTTCGTATAGCATACATTATACGAAGTTATCGCCGTGTGACCTGTTAGGGAAAGAGTGTATAACTTCGTATAGCATACATTATACGAAGTTATCGACCTAGATCGGAAGAGGTGTAGGGAAAGAGTGTATAACTTCGTATAGCATACATTATACGAAGTTATCGACCTAGAGGCATAACTTCGTATAGCATACATTATACGAAGTTATCGTCTAGGTCGATAACTTCGTATAATGTATGCTATACGAAGTTATACACTCTTTCCCTACACGATGGGTGCATAACTTCGTATAGCATACATTATACGAAGTGTGTGCTCTTCCGATCTGAACTCCAGTCACATAACTTCGTATAATGTATGCTATACGAAGTTATGCTCCAGGCGTTGGCAGACGTCGACCAGCGGCGCGACGGCGTTGCCGAGCCGC
>NZ_KB900626.1:627426-628002 GCF_000379125.1 Methylosinus sp. LW4
GGAAAAGCTGGTTGTTCTGCGGTTCCGACCGCGGCGGCCAGCGGGCCGCCGCGATGTACAGCCTCATCATCACCGCCAAGATGAGCGGCGTCGATCCGCAGGCCTGGCTCGCCGACGTTCTCTCGCGCATCGCCGGACACCCAGCGCATAGGCTCGATGAACTGCTGCCGTGGAACTGGCGAGTGTCGGCTCCGTGCGCGTCGGCGCTGACGGCCTGAGCATGCACGTCAACAAGGTCGATCACGTCACGACCGTCGAGCGCGTCGCGGAACGCCTCGGCGAGAGCGTCGACTTCGTCCACGACGCCGCTCTCGAAATGGACACCGAGGACGGCGTCATCTGGGTCTACGGCATCGGAGACGACGGCGTTCTCACATTCACCGACTTCGGCATCGAAACTCTCGTCGAGCTCATCGAAATCCACAAAGACCTGAAGTTGCGCGCCGGCGCCTGACGCTTCAGCCTATTCCGCCTGCGGTCCACGCCGGATGCTTACACTTGGCCCGACTTGCCTTGGTGCTTTTCAGTTTCGAGCGCGTTGACGAGCTCGACGGTGGAGAAGAACCGCACGCGCTT
>NZ_KB900626.1:628102-628614 GCF_000379125.1 Methylosinus sp. LW4
AACAACGTGAAGGCTGGCCACCGCTTCAGCATGTACTGGATCGCCTTGGCGAGATCGTGCCCGCGCGAGAGTTTGGCGAGTTGCTCGCGCAGATGAATTTCCAGCGCGTCGACGAGCGGGCGGCTCGACGCCTGTCGAACAACGAGACGTTCTTCCGCGCTCTTGCCGAGGATAGACCGCTCGATCGCAAACAGCGCGTCGATCCGCGCTACGATTTCGATGGCGATCGGCGAGAGCGGAATCTCTTTCTTCCCCGCCGCCTTGCGCCGCGCATTCTCGTCGATGTCCGCCATTGCGAAGAACGGGCGCCGCGCATGGACCCAGCACGCGGCCTCGCGGATCGGGCCGGGCTCGCGCCCCGGCAGATACAGCTTGCCGTAGCCGTCATAGGCGTCCGCTTGCAGGATGCCGGACCAGTTCGCCAGATGGCTCTGCGGATGTTCGCCGCGGGAGTGTCAGGAATTTCGTGTGTGGGCGGGCGGGTTGAACATCGTCAGACCATCGCTCTTGTG
>NZ_KB900626.1:628714-649332 GCF_000379125.1 Methylosinus sp. LW4
GGCGAGATCGCGATAGTTCGGGAACCGCGCGGATTTGAGCTGGTAGGCGATCGATCTCACCTCCCGGTCGGCGGTTTCCGCCTTCAAGAGTTGCGACAGGATCGGCAGCGCCGCCTCGAAGGCCGGGGAGCCTTGCTCGGTCAGCTCGCTGACGGCTTGCGCCATGCCGTGCATTTTGAGACTGCGCAGCATGATGACGATGGCGCCGGCGGCAGGATTATGACGCATGGCGCGCCTCCCGACCTTTGCGCAGCGCGTCGTAACGCTCGACATTGGCCTGCGGCTCGGTGGTGAGCGTCAGCGCATTGGGCGGCTTCACGGGCGGCGCGTCGACCGGCTTGCCGTCCACCAGGCGATGCAACAGGTTCAAGATGTGCGTCTTGGTCGGCGCGCCGGCCGCCAACGCCAGTTCGACGGCGGTCAGCACGGCCTGCTCGTCGTGCTGTAGGACCAGAGCCAAAATCTCGACCATCTCACGGTCGCCGCCCGGCTTCTCGAGCATGCGCTGTTGCAGCGTCCGTAAGGCGACCGGCAGTTCGGCGAAGGGCGCGCCGTTGCGCAGCGCGCCCGGCTTGCGCTGGATGACGGAGAGATAATGCCGCCAGTCGTAGACCGTCACGCTCTTGTCGTTATGCGAACGGGCGAAGACGCGGGCGTGCTCGCACACGATCTGCCCCTCGGCGGCGACGACGACGCGCTCGGGGTAGACCCGCACGCTGACGGGGCGATTGGCGAACGAGGCCGGCACGCTGTAGCGATTGCGCTCCAGATGGATCAGGCACGTCGGCGTGACCCGCTTGGTGTGTTCGACGAAGCCGTCGAATGGCCGCGGAGGCTGCATCAGCTGCGGAACCTCCTCGCGCCAAGCGTCCGCGATCGTCCCCGGCTGCGCGCTGTGCGGAATCTCGGCCCACAGCTCGCGGCATCGCGCCTCCAGCCAGTCGTTGAGCGCCGCCAGCGACGGAAAGCTCGGGATCGGCTGCCAGAGGCGGTGACGAGCGTCCTGAACGTTCTTCTCGATTTGCCCCTTTTCCCAGCCGGAGGCCGGATTGCAGAATGCGGCCTCGAACAGGAAATGGCTGACCATGGCGGCGAAGCGGGCGTTGACCTGGCGCTCTTTGCCGCGCCCGACCTTGTCGATCGCCGTGCTCATATTGTCGTAAATGCCTCGCCGGGGCACGCCGCCCAGCACGCGGAAGGCGTGATTGTGAGCGTCGAACAGCATCTCATGCGTCTGTTGCGGGTAGGCGCGGAGGAAGAACGCGCGGCTGTAGGAGAGCTTGAACTGGGCGACCTGCAACTTCGTCCGCTCGCCCGCGATGATCGCCCAATCCTCCGACCAGTCGAACTGGAACGCCTCGCCGGGTAGAAACGTCAGCGGCACGAACGCGCCGCGCCCGCAGGTCTGCTGCTCCCGATGCCGCGCCGCCCTCCACTCCCGCGCGAAGGCCGCCACGCGATTGTAGGAGCCGTCGTAGCCGAGGGCGACCAGATCCGCGTGCAACTGTTTGACCGTCCGCTTCTGCTTGCGCGACTTTGCGGCCTCGTGACGCAGCATGTGCGCCAGCTTGTCGGCGAACGGGTCGAGCCGGCTCGGTCGATCGGGCGTGGCGAACCGCGGCTCGACGCTGTCCGAGCGCAGGTATTTGCGCACGGTATTGCGCGACAGCCCCGTGCGTCGCGCGATCTCTCGGATCGAGAACTCCTGCCGATATCGCCAGCGTCGGATGACGCTCAATAACTCCATGTCGATCACTCCCAGGTCCCCCGCGACGGTCGAGGGGGAAAGGTTCGAACATGGGTCAGTTCTCGGTGGAAAAACCCGTGCTGCCTGGGTCAGCTCTCAGTGGAAATCAACAGCCAGCTTCAACTCGGAATGGTGGCCGACTTCAAATCGGAATCCCCGGCCGGATTGCGTCGGAATTCTCACGTAACCTAGCCGTGGCGTTGAGTTCGAGCGATTCCCCTGTGAGCGTGCTCTGTTTTTTCTCGACGGTGTTCCCAGAAAGCCCGAGGCCACTTCCGATAAGAACTGCGGCAGGTAGTAGAAAGCCAGGTATTTGAAGTGAAAAATCGGTAAGCGAGTGAACAAACGATAAGACCGCGATACTTGCTAAAATTAACGAGGTCGCACCGGGTTGCCCCTCCTGCGCGAGCGCTGCCTTATAAAGGCAATAGAGGATCCAAACCGCACCTGCTACAATAGTGATCGCTGCCGGCAGGCCCATTTCAACCGCAATTTCGACGATCGTGTTATGCGCCATGTCCCAGACGCCGCGAGCAAAAGCAGCGGTATCGCGCACCATCGGGAAAACGTCTCGAAAAGTTCCCAATCCTGTTCCTAGCCAAGGATGTTTCGTCACGAGTTGCCAAGACGAATAGTAGGTCATCCAGCGCTCACGATCAAATAGCCCGTCGCTTTCGACCCTTATTCCGATTGAGCCGCCGACCCCAGTTACCATAATTATAATACCCGCTCCTATGCAAAGCATAAGTAGACGTATTTGTCGATATTTGACCAATGCGATGATAGTTGAGCTGAATATGCCGAAACCAAAAGCTAGTGCTCCGCCTCTTGAGTGGGTTTCGAGAAGCGCTGTGATGCAGATTGCTAGCGCCAACATTCGCAAAACTAGGGATCTAACGACGTCTTCGCGTTGATGAATAAGTAATAAAAGCTTTAGTGAGTAAAATCGAATATGGCTAAGTCTTTCTAAAACAGCAAAAAACCATAAAGTCGTAATGGTTCCAAAGTAGGTTGCGGCGGTATTTCTGTTTACAAATGGGCCAGTGACGTCGCCAAGATAGGCGGTTTTCGTATTAAATAGCAAACGTGAAGGCGCTATAAATTCGATGATGATCCCATAAAGTGCGATTAGCAGACCTGCGATCGCGATCGCGTCGATTAACCGCTTGAGACGCTCAAAACGCGCCCCAACCACGAAGCCATTACAAAAGGCTAGAACGGCCAATAGTGCTCGGCCAAATGCTTCGATAGGAAGAGAAGCGCGGACTGATATACGCCCCGGGAGCGTTCTCCCAAGTTTTTCTGCTACTTCTACCCATACTTCATTGGCTAAGAGGGGCGGGGAAGGTAAAACTTGAACGAGAGCGAGCCCAAGATATATAATCCACAGAAAGACGATGCAACCAATCATGTAACATTGACGTGCGTTAAGTGACTCCACTGGAGCAATGAGCAAAGTGGCGGCCATTAGCAATACCCAAAAAGCTACCCAAAATGGCGTAACGGAACCATACGGTATGGGGGCTAATATCGCTGCAATTACAGTCATTGATGTATGGATGGCGGCCTTTTTCTCACCGTATTTATATAACCAAGCGCAATGAAAAGGAAATTTAAGCCGCTTAAATTGAATGATCCAACTGGCTGGATTTCCATGCATTTTTCTAACGCTTATCCTTGGAGTCATCATTATGGACGCTGGCCTAACAGATCGCTGATCGTCGGTGAAGTACAAGACCGAATGATAGAATTTCGCTGATTCGCTACCGTCGCGGAGGCATTTGGGCATTATCCCTAACGCAGGCGTGGGTACCATCTTATTGAAAGCGTGAGCGCTGTCGTCTATCCCAGATCTTGAAGCCGTGGCCCAATTTTACGTGGACCGAACCAGCGGCTTCGTGCGGTAGAAATATCAGATCGTTGCGCCTAGATCAACGAACCAAGGGTAAGGGGAGATTCAGCGCGGGAATTGCCGTGATTCGCAGGCGGCCTCGCATCACTTGTAACTTGAACCGCGCCGGATTGGCTATGAAAGTCGATGCAGAGGTTGGGAGACGGGCGGAACTGATGGGGTGGATGCCCCCTTCGGCCGGCATCGTAGGGTGTCGGAGGGCCCCCGCAAGAGAGGGGCGGCGAAGGAGGTCATTATGGCGACGCGATTTTCTCGTCGAAGCCGGGAAGGGTGCCGTCGCGGGAGTGGTGGGAATTGGGTTGGCGTAGTCTAGCGTTTGCCCGCGCAAGAGCTGCTTGAGCTTCGAACGCGAAACTGTGTGATTGAATACGTCGATCCCCCTTCCAGGAGTCTCCGACATCATACGACGCCGGCCGAAGGGGGCATCCATTCCGTCAGTTCAGTGAGTCGGTCTCTCCGAGCATTGGTATTCGCTTTGCGAACGATTCGATCCATCTTCGTTGTAAGGCGCTTGAAATTCAACCGAAATGTATAGTAGCTTGTCTAAAGTTCGTGAACCCGAAAGAAGTTGAACATGCGCGCGTCCTTCAAGTGGCTTTTAACATCCTGCGTTGCGGCTTCGCTAGGCGCTTCTCCCGTCGTAGCCGGTTGTCTAGCGCCGTCTGCCAGCGCTGAGGATCTCAATTCCTTCAAGAGCGATCCTGGCACTCTGTTAAAGCGTTTTCCCCTCGGATCTGGATCGATGGCGAGTGCGATAAGAGTTCTCGCCGCATCGGACGCTGGGGTCCTGGGAGCGATTGCTGGTCTGGCAAAGGACGCGAATGATGCGCAGAAATCTGCGATAGCCGCCGGGATGGCCCAAGCCGCTTTAGCCTGTCGCACACAGGATCCGGCATTAGCGCTCCAAATCCAGGAAGCGGTAGCTGGTATCGACAATCCCTCCATCTTAAGCCAATTTGCAGCAATTACGGGTGACACAAAGACTGCTGCTACTGGCGGCGGCGGCGGCGGCGGCGGCGGCGGCGGCGGCGGCGGCGGCGGCGGCGGCGGTGGCGGTGGCGGTGGCGCTAGTGGCGAAGGAGGGCAAACCGGTGGATCGAACAACGGGGTGAGTGGGGCTGTCGGTGGTTCGACCGCGACTCGAGGGTCGTCTTCATTCTCAGTGTCCTCTTCGAGTATAAGTCAAACTGGAAGTACAACGCAGACATTGGGTATCGCTGCCTCATCAGTTAGTGCATCTCGGTGATAATAGGAGCATCGCGTCAAAAATGAATCACATGGGAGCGGCCACAAGGAAGGTTAATTCTGTCGATGTTGCGGGCGATATCGAAGTCGATAGCTTTTCCGTTCGGCGAATATTTTCAATTTGTTGGCGTAGGCGACGAATATTTATGGTCTCTACGGCGACCGCGCTAGTGGGGGCGGGTGTTTATTTTATTGTTGCTCCGGTGCGCTATACTGCGATGACTACGTTGATTCTCGACGCGAAGAAGCCGTCGCTCGGGGCTAACGATATTTTTGTCGAGCCACAAGTCGACGATACCGCTGTTGAGAGCCACGTTGAAACGATCAGGTCGGAAAGTGTTGCTATTCTTGTTATAAAGAAGCTTCACTTAGATGAAGATCCTGAATTTGTCGGCGTCTCCGCAGCTTTTAGAAAATCAATTGATAAGATTGCGAAGGATGAGGATTTTGTCTCCGAGGAGGAGATGCTGCGTAGTGCGATCGGAGCATTTTCGAAAGGCGTCACGGTAAATCGAATTCGACGAAGTTATGTAGTCGAAATTTCATTTGCTTCTGCCGATCCGGCAAAGGCCGCACGTATAGCGAACGCCACCGCTGAGGCTTATATCGAAGACCAATTGCAGTCAAAATTCGAAGTCACAAAGCGAGCAAGTTATTGGTTACAGCAACGAATAGTGGAATTGCGTGATCAGGCGACCGGAGCGTACAAAGCGATTCAAGATTTCAAGTCGCAAAACAATCTCATAGTCAGCAGCGATGGAAAATTATCGACAGATATAGAACTTGAGCAGCTTACCGGATCTTTAGCAAAGGCGCGGGCTGATACGACTCAAGCCCAATCTCGGCTTTCTGAGATCGAGATAATGCTCAAGCTTCAGGGTGACGGGGATGGCGTCGTTCCGGATGGATCCGTCACTGACGCACTCAGCAACCCTGTTATAACTAAGCTGCGTCAGGATTATCTAGATCGAAAAAAGATGGAAGCTGATTGGGCGGCGCGTTACGGTCCAAATCATCAGGCAGTCATCAACCTTCGCACTGAGGCGATCGGGCTCAAGCGAGCAATTCGAGAAGAGATGCTGCGTATTGCGGAGACCTATAAAAGTGATCTGAAGGTTGCTCAAGCTAAAGAGGATTCAATTGAGAAGAGACTGACAGAGGTTTTTCAAAGTTATAGCGCCACGCGACAGTCGCAAGTCAAGTTGCGAGAGCTAGAAACGGCTTCGAACACGTTTCGGTTGATATATGAGAATTTTCTTAACCGTTACACTCAAGCAGTTCAGCAGCAGTCGTTTCCTTCTACCGAAGCGAGAGTGATTACTTATGCTTCCCTAGGTAAGAGAACGTCGCCAAAGATTCTGGTAGCGTTGGCAGCCGCTCTTGCCGCGGGCTGTGGTCTGGGAGGCGCGGCGGTCTTCCTGCGCGAACAGATGGACCGTGTCATTTATAGTCGAGAGCAACTTATACGTGATCTTGGCATTGACGTGATCAGCGCACTTCCGGCGATCGGAAAGGAGGCGGAAGCCAAGCGGTTCCGGCTACTGATTTTGGAGTTGTGGTCAAAATTACAGGGACGCCGGAATGTGGAGGATGTAGAAGAGGTTTCTCGACCGAGGCTGGTTTACGAAATAGAAAATTTGTTGTCTGTCGAGGCGGAGGCCGTGCGGGCCATCAAAGTTGCGATCGATATTCGAAACATCTCGCATTCTACCCGCGTCATTGCGATCGTATCTGCTCTAAAGGGGGAGGGAAAGTCCAGTGTTGCATTTAGTCTCTCAACCATGATTGCGCATGCCGGACGAAAGTCGTTGCTTATTGATTGCGATCTCCGGCGTCCCTCATTAAGCTTAGAATTTGCGCCACAGAAAGACACTTCACTTCTCGAAATCCTCTACGGGGAAGCCGAATTGGCGAATCTTGTTCAATATGACGAGGCTTTTGGCTTTTACTTTCTAAATAGCCCCACAAAAATAAAGCCGGTGCATACCTCGGATATCCTAAATTCCGAGCCTATGAGCAAGCTTTTGTTGGCTGCGCGGCAGGACTACGATTATGTAATAGTTGATCTACCTCCGATTTTGCCGGTGGTCGACACGCGCGCCTGCGCACATTTGTTTGATGCTTTCGTTATCATTTCCGAGTGGGGAAGGACAAACATTGATGATCTTGAACGAGCGTTCGAGCAGGCTCCCGCGATCCGTGAGCGCCTGCTCGGCGTCGTGATGAATAAAGTGGACGTTGAAACCATGCGCCGGATCGAGGGCTATGGATATACAAAATCGGACTACTATTCGTAGCTGTTGTCAATGTAATAACGTCCGATTTTCTGGGGCGGGGCGCTTAGTTCTGGTCGCGATGTTTTTGTTCCTCTCGATTTCCGGGGGGATGTTTGCCGGCGTTTCGCTCCCCTCGGCGAAATCTCGGCAGACGTCGGAACGGATATATCGTCAGATATCCACCGGAGAATTGTTTCCTATTTCAATTTTTACTGGGAGAGAACAACGTGCGGAGTATCGTATTAACATGGTAGGCGCGTGCGACGCCGAATCAATGCTTGGAAGGGCATTGATTGAGTTGAAGCTCGTGGAGGTATCTCTTTCGAATGGTCAAGGTACACTTGCGGAAAAGTATTTACAAAGAGCTTCGCTAAGTGCGCGTAAGCAGGTCTCATGTTCGCCAACGAACGGATTTGCTTGGTTTGTTGCTTTCTGGAGTGCGTTCCTTGCTGGAGATCTTACCGAGGGCACTTGGGAGTTTATTGATGCTTCTTATAAATTCGCGCCTCATGAAGCCTGGGTGGCGCTAATTAGGCTTCCGCTATTGGTTCGGCTATGGGAGGTGGTTCCGGCTGGCCGACGTCATTTTATCCTGGACGATTTTGAAATGTTGCTGAACGAAGGTTATGTCACACAATGCGCTCGATTGTACGCCTTTGGATCGACCGAATTGCAGCAGGGTTTCGCTGGCCGATTATCGAGAGTCGCGGAAGTGAAGAAGCATCAGTTTAATTATTCGCTAAGAGTTTACGAAACGGATCCGATCGCTACGGAACAGGGCGAGCGCGATGCAACGAGACTGCGTAACAGCATAAGGGATCTATCGGAGGCGATGACGCGTATCGATGGGCATTGAAGATGCAACATCCCACTAGCACTACTTTGGCAGATTCGGCCTGAAGCGTTTCGCGAGGTAAGCATCCGGCGTGGACCGCAGGCGGAATAGGCTGAAGCGTCAGGCGCCGGCGCGCGACTTCAGGTCTTTGTGGATTTCGATGAGCTCGACGAGAGTTTCGATGCCGAAGTCGGTGAATGCGAGAACGCCATCGTCTTTGACGCCGTAGACCCAGATGACGCCGTCCTCGGTGTCCATTTCGAGAGCGACGTCGTGGATGAAGTCGACGCTCTCGCCGAGGCGTTCCGCGACGCGCTCGACGGTCGTGACGTGATCGACCTTGTTGGCGTGCATGCTCAGGCCGCCAGCGCCGACGCGCACGGAGCCGACGCTCGCCAGTTCCACGGCAGCAGTTCATCGTAAGCGACGTTCCCGTCCCAGTAAGCATCCGGCGTGGACCGCAGGCGGAATAGGCTGAAGCGTCAGGCGCCGGCGCGCAACTTCAGGTCTTTGTGGATTTCGATGAGCTCGACGAGAGTTTCGATGCCGAAGTCGGTGAATGNGAGAACGCCGTCGTCTCCGATGCCGTAGACCCAGATGACGCCGTCCTCGGTGTCCATTTCGAGAGCGNCGTCGTGGACGAAGTCGACGCTCTCGCCGAGGCGTTCCGCGACGCGCTCGACGGTCGTGACGTGATCGACCTTGTTGACGTGCATGCTCAGGCCGTCAGCGCCGACGCGCACGGAGCCGACACTCGCCAGTTCCACGGCAGCAGTTCATCGAGCCTATGCGCTGGGTGTCCGGCGATGCGCGCGAGAACGTCGGCGAGCCAGGCCTGCGGATCGACGCCGNTCATCTTGGCGGTGATGATGAGGCTGTACATCGCGGCGGCCCGCTGGCCGCCGCGGTCGGAACCGCAGAACAACCAGCTTTTCCGGCCAAGGGCGATGCCTCTCAGGCCGCGCTCGGCGGCATTGTTCGACAAGCAGACTCGTCCGTCGGTGAGGAACAACGTGAAGGCTGGCCACCGCTTCAGCATGTACTGGATCGCCTTGGCGAGATCGTGCCCGCGCGAGAGTTTGGCGAGTTGCTCGCGCAGATGAATTTCCAGCGCGTCGACGAGCGGGCGGCTCGACGCCTGTCGAACAACGAGACGTTCTTCCGCGCTCTTGCCGAGGATAGACCGCTCGATCGCAAACAGCGCGTCGATCCGCGCTACGATTTCGATGGCGATCGGCGAGAGCGGAATCTCTTTCTTCCCCGCCGCCTTGCGCCGCGCATTCTCGNCGATGTCCGCCATTGCGAAGAACGGGCGCCGCGCATGGACCCAGCACGCGGCCTCGCGGATCGGGCCGGGCTCGCGCCCCGGCAGATACAGCTTGCCGTAGCCGTCATAGGCGTCCGCTTGCAGGATGCCGGACCAGTTCGCCAGATGGCTCTGCGGATGTTCGCCGCGCCGATCGCGCGAGTAATAGAACATCGCCGCCGGCGGCCCGGCGGCGCCGAAGGGCGCGTCGTCGCGCACATAGACTCAGCAGCGGCCTGTGTCGGTCTTGCCCTTGGCCAGCACGGGAACCGTGGTGTCGTCCCCGTGCAGCCGCTCGGCTGCGAGGACATGCGCCTCGACGAGACGCCGCAGCGGATCGAGTGCGGCGCAGATGGAGCCGACGGCGTCGGCCATGGTCGACAAGGCGATCGGCGCGCCTTCCAGCGCATAGCGCTCGGCCTGACGGTTCAGCGGTTGATGCTGGCCGAACTTCTCGAAGGCGATCATCGCCAGTAGGCTCGGCCCCGCCCAGCCGCGCGCGACGACATGGAACGGCGCCGGCGCCTGGGTGATCTTCTCGCAGTCCCGGCAGGTGAACTTCTCCCGCACGGTCTCGATGACCTTCCACTGGCGTGGCGTCGTCTCCAGCGTCCGCGTCACATCCTCGCCGAGCTTGCGCAGGCGCGAACCGCCGCAGCAGGCGCAGGCCTTCGGCGCCTCGATCACCACGCGCTCGCGCGGCAGATGGTCGGGAAAGGTGTTGCGCTCCGGCCGCCTGCGCTCGAAGCCGGCGACCGTGGTCGTCCTGGCGACGGCGTGCTCCGCGGCGAGCTCGTCTTCCGCCGCGTTCGCTTCCAGCTCTTCGAGCTCTAGCGACAACTGATCGAGCAGCCGAGCCGAGCGCTCCGACTTCTGCCCATAGATCTGCCGCTGCAATTTGGCGATCTGGAGCTTTTGCGCGGCGATCAGCGCCATGTCTTCCGACGCCTTGGCGAGCGCGACGGCGAGTTGCGCCTTCAGCACGGCGTTTTCGTCGAGAAGGGCTCTGGCGGCGGCGTCCATGAGGCGAAGTGAATCACAAAACGCGCGATTTGTGGCGCCCCAAAATGCAGCCGACCCCAGCTTTTTCGGCCTCACCCGGCGCTTTGCGGCCTCCAGGTGAGTTGCGGATTCCGCCAATCGATCCCCTCGAACGAAGGGGTTCAGGAATATCACCTCTGAGCAGTCTGATGAATCATTGGTCGAGGTCGTGCAGGTTCACGATCCGCGCCATCCACTCTATGGACGATCCTTCCGCGTCGTCGGGCGCGGCAGATGTCCTGGCAGTGTTGTGTCGCCATCGTATGAAGTCGAATATCGAAACGGCAGCAGTCTACTGATCCCTATAGCTGTAACTGAGCCCTATGAAAGCGAGACGAATCAGACTAAGCTGAGCATAGAGGCGCTTCGCGAGCTTATTTCGGTCGTGCCCCCACCGGTGGTGTAGCAGTTCGGGAGCAAGCCGCTCGCGAAGCGCGCTTTTCGTAGCGCTGTAGCGAGCGAGCGGCTTGCGGCGGCCACCGGCGATTCTCCGGTTAGGGTCGGTTTGCGAATCTCAACGCAACCGAGGAACCCACCGATGACCGACGAGATGATGAGCCTGCGGGCGCTTCTGGGAAAGTCCCCCGACGCCGATTTCCTTCGCGAGATGATCGGCTTCGCCGCCGAGCGGCTGATGGAGCTGGAGGTCGGCGCGAAGACCGGCGCCACGCTCGGCGAGCGCTCGCCCGATCGCGTGGCCCAGCGCAACGGCTATCGGGATCGCGACTGGGAGACGCGCGCTGGAACGGTGGAGCTGCGCATTCCCAAGCTCCGCAAGGGAACCTATTTCCCCTGCTTCCTCGAGCCGCGCCGCGTGGCCGAGAAGGCGTTGACGGCGGTGATCCAGGAGGCCTATGTGCAGGGCGTCTCGACCCGCTCCGTCGACGATCTCGTCAAAGCCATGGGCGGCTCCGGCGTCTCCAAGAGCCAGGTCAGCCGGCTCTGCGAGGAGATCGACGAAAAGGTCAAAGCCTTTCTCGATCGCCCGATCGAAGGCGATTGGCCCTATGTCTGGATCGACGCGACTTACGTCAAAGTCCGCCAGAACGGCCGCATCGTCTCGGTGGCCGTGATCGTCGCTATCGGCGTCAACAACGACGGACGGCGCGAGGTGCTCGGCATGGACATCGGCCCTTCGGAAGCCGAAACCTTCTGGACCGATTTTCTGCGCAAGCTCCGGCGGCGCGGCCTGCGCGGCGTCAAGCTCGTCGTCTCCGACGCCCACGAGGGAATAAAAGCCGCGGTCGCCAAGGTGATGCACGCCGGCTGGCAGCGTTGCCGGGTGCACTTCATGCGCAACGCGCTCGCCCATGCCGGCAAGAGCGGCCGCCGGGTCGTTTCCGCCTTCATCGCCACCGCCTTCGCCCAGGACGACGCCGACGCCGCCAAAATGCAGTGGCGCAAGGTCGCCGATCAGCTCCGCCCCACCTTGCCAAAGCTCGCCGTTCTCATGGACGAGGCGGAACAGGACGTGCTCGCCTACATGACCTTTCCCAAGGACCATTGGCAGAAGATCTATTCGACGAATGGTCTCGAGCGGGTGAATGGCGAGATCAAACGCCGCACCGAGGTCGTCGGCATCTTTCCCAATGAGGACGCCATCACCCGCCTCGTCGGCGCGATCCTGCTCGAGACGAACGATGAATGGGCCGTGCAGCGCGGTCGCTACATGACGCTGGAAACCATCGCGTCTTTGAGCGATGATCCGATCGTCAGACTGTCCGCCGTGACCGCCTGACCATTCCGGCCATAGCCGAAAATACCGGTGTCCGCCTCGATCCAGCTACACCACGCTCTGGGGCACGACCCTTATTCCCTTATTTCAGTCGCCGAATGTCTCGAAGGCCATGAACATGGATCCGAAGGATCTTTGGGCGACGTTGCCATATGCTCTGCGCCGCCAAGTCGTCGTCGACATCGCGGCAGTTCTGGCGGAGCTCTCCCATGATGTCCGAACTGGTCAAGCCGACCCACTTGGCGCGCAAGGCCGTCGTCTATATCCGTCAGTCGACGCCTCATCAGGTCGTGAGCAATCAAGAAAGCCTGAGGCTGCAATACGCCCTCCGCCAGCGCGCTCGCGAGCTCGGATGGCATGAAGCCGATATCGACGTGATCGACGCCGACCTCGGCCTCAGCGGAGCGTCCGCCGCCAAACGCAGCGGGTTCAAGGAACTCGTGGGTCGAGTCGGGCTCAGCGAGGTTGGGCTGATCCTGTCGATCGACGTGACCCGTCTCGCGCGCAATTGTTCGGACTGGTATCCGCTCCTGGATATCTGCGGCCTGCGCGGCTGCCTCATCGCCGATCGGGACGGCGTCTATGATCCTGGTAGCGCCAATGGTCGTCTTTTGCTCGGCCTGAAAGGGACCATATCGGAACTCGAGCTTCATACCATTCGCAGTCGGCTCACTGCCGGCCTGCTCGCAAAGGCCGAGCGTGGCGAGCTCGCGCTCAATCTGCCGGTCGGTCTGATGCGCGATCCGACGGGCGTCGTCGTCAAGGATCCCGATATATCGGTTCAAGAGCGGCTCGGGTTGGTGTTCGAGTTGTTTCAGAAGCTGGGCGCCGCCGCCAAGGTCATGCGCATGCTCAACGAGCGAGGTCTCGATCTGCCGCGTCGCGATAGGCGCGGCAATTTCTGCTGGGCGCGGGCGACGATATCGTCCGTGGCGTCGATTTTGAAGAATCCCGCCTATGCGGGCGCCTTTGTCTATGGACGGACGCGGATGCGAGCAGGCCGTGAAGGCGCACCGAAGATGAAGGCGCCGCAGCCTGTGGATGAATGGCGTATCGTCGTGAAGGACCGATATCCCGCCTACATCGATTGGCCAACCTATGAAAAAATAAACGCCGCCCTGAAGGACAACCGAGCCGAATACATGCGCATCAAAACCAGAGGCGCGCCTCGCGACGGCGATCTCCTGCTGCATGGGATCGCCTGGTGCGCGCGCTGCGGATACAAGATGTACGTCCTCTACAAGAGCGGCGGCGAATATGTCTGCAATCATCTCCGCTCCAACGAAGGCATGTCGGCCTGTCAACATGTTCGAGCGACGCCGATCGACGCCGCCGTGGCCGACGCATTCCTGACCGCGCTGGCGCCGGCGGAGCTCGACGCTTTGTCGAAGGCGCGTCGCGCGCAATCACAGGTCGACGCGGCGCTGCGGACGAGCGCCGAGCGCCAGCTCGAACGTAAACGCTACGAGGCCACACTGGCCGAGCGGCAGTTCAATCGGGTGGACCCGGACAATCGTCTCGTCGCCGCGGAGCTCGAACGCCGCTGGGAAGCGGCGCTGAACGAAGTCCGGGTGGCGGAGGAGGCGCTCGCCCGGCAAGCATCGCCTCAGAGTGGCGCACAGCTCGGGATCGGCAAATCACTGGAAGGCAAAGTCATCAACCTCGCGGGACGTCTGCCGCAAATCTGGGACGACCCGGCCACTTCCGACGCCCGCCGAAAGGCGCTGTTGCGATGCCTCATCGACAAGGTCATCCTCGACCGCGGCGACCACGATGTCGCGGTCGTCCGCATAGTCTGGCGCGGCGGGGCGGTAACTCGCCTGGAAGTCAAAATGAGGGTCACCTCACTCTCCAAGCTCGCGCGCGGCGAAGAAATGCGTCAGCGCGCTCTCGCCTTGGCGCGTGAGGGCCTCGACGATGACGCGATCGCCGCCGTTCTCACGAGTGAAGGGCATCGCTCGCCGACCTGCGAGGACAAGGTCCTCCCCGTGACCGTGCAGAAGATCCGGCTCGCCGAGAAAGTCGAGCTGCGGCGCCCACGCACGCGATGGACCCATGGCAGGGAAGCTCTGTCCGCGCCTGAACTGGCCGCCAAGCTGAGCATCCCCGTGAACTGGCTCTATGTGCAAATCCGAAAACAGCGGCTGACGGTCGATCGACAACCCAACGGCGCGTATATTTTCAGCGACACCGAGTACGTCCTGAAGGGAGTTCGAGATCTCCGAAACCACGCGATCGGCAGTCTCGATCTCAGAATCTGTCAGCTTGACCAGGAGGGGCATCAACATGGGTGATCGAATAGAGCTTCGAACTGCACCCGGCTCAATTGCAGGACGCCGTCGCTGACCTGCGGCCAAGAAAAACCGTTATCGCCAAGATGCTTGTAGATCAGCACTAGTCCGGTTCCGTTCCACAACAAAATCTTCAAGCGATCCTTTCGCTTCGAGCGGAACACGACGATGAGGCCGGAATGCGGATAGAGTCCGAGCTTGTTTTGTACCAGAGCGGCCAGCGCATCATGCCCGCAGCGAAAATCGACGGGGCGCATGGCGAGCACGATCCGCAACCCTTGCGACGGAATGATCACGCGCCGCGCTCCAGCGCCGTCATGATCTCGGCGATGCGCGTCGACGCGGTGTCCTGCTCCAATCGTAGCACGACCTTGCCGACGACGATCTCGATCTTCGCATCGCTCTCATTACGAACGGACGGCTGCTCGAGCTCGATCTCCACGAACTCCGCGGGACCGTCGGTCACGAGCGCGAGCCGCCCGGCGCGCGCCTGGCGGCGCCATTGCGTCAATTGCTGCGCGCATATCCGATATTTGCGGGCCACGTCGGCGACGCGTACTTCAGGCGCGAGACTCTCTCGCATGATACGGCCCTTCAGGTCCTTCGATCACAGCCGATTGCCCGAACGTGAACGACGACAATCCACACGCCCAACAAATCCTGTGCCAAAAGCCGTTTCGACCGTCGCATTCTCGTTCATCTTCGGATCCTTCCAGAGACATGGCTGTCCCTCGGAAGAATCTCACATCGAAAAATCCGCCAGAACCCGAAAAATCAATGGGGTCGCAACGGCGCTTGCGATGGATTTTAGTCCAATAATTGGCTCAGATAGGCACCATATTGGCTCTTGGCGAATTTCTGCGCGGCGGCGCGCAGCGCCTTGGCGTCGATCCAGCCCTGGTGGAAGGCGATCTCCTCGAGGCAGGCGATGCGCTGACCCTGTCGCAGCTCTATGGCGCGGACATATTCGGCCGCCTCCAGCAGCGAGGCCGGCGTGCCCGTGTCGAGCCAGGCGAAGCCGCGACCCAATCGCTCGACATTCAGCTCGCCGCGCTGGAGATAGACATTGTTGAGATCGGTGATCTCCAATTCGCCGCGCGGCGACGGCTTCAGCTCCGCCGCGAAATGCGGGGCGCGATCGTCGTAGAAATAGAGGCCCGTGACCGCCCAATTGGATTTCGGCGCTTTCGGCTTTTCCTCGAGCGACAATGCGCGGCCCTGCGCGTCGAAATCGACGACGCCGTAACGCTCGGGATCGGCGACGTGATAAGCGAAGACGGTGGCGCCGCGGCGCGATGCTTTCGCCTTGGTCAGCGATTCCGTGAGGCCATGGCCGTAGAAGATATTGTCGCCGAGCACCAGAACGGAGCTTCTTCCTTCGACGAAGCTCGCGCCGATGATATAGGCCTGCGCCAGCCCATCTGGACGCGGCTGCGCGGCGTAGGAGAGCGAGAGACCCCATTGCGCGCCGGAGCCGAGCAGGCGCTTGAACGCCGCTTCGTCCTCGGGAGTCGTGATGACGAGAATTTCGCGCACGCCCGCGAGCATCAGCGCGCTCAGAGGATAATAGATCATCGGCTTGTCATAGACGGGCAGCAATTGCTTGGAGACGGCGAGCGTCGCGGGATGAAGGCGCGTTCCGCTGCCGCCGGCGAGAATAATTCCACGCATTCTAGGCTCCTCGGTCTGTGGGGCCGGCCAGCAGCCTGTCGACGCAGGTTGCGAGTGATCGGCGCCAGTCCGGCAGAGCGACGCCATAGATTTGCGAAAGCTTCGTATTGTCGAGGCGTGAATTGGCCGGGCGCCGCGCCGGCGTCGGATAATTGGCCGTCGTGATGCGGCGAAGGCGCACCGGCCTGCGGCCATGTTCCTCCGCGCGCGCGAAGATCGCCTCGGCGACATCCGCCCAGCAGGCCTCGCCCGCGCCCGTCATATGGAAGACGCCGCGCAGCTGAGGCGCGCGGTCGCCGAGGAGGCGCGCGGCGACGCGTAGCGTCGCATCGCCTATGTCGAGCGCGCTGGTCGGATTGCCGAGCTGATCGGCGACGACGCCGACCTCCTCGCGCGTCTCGCCGAGCCGCAACATGGTGCGCACGAAATTCGCGCCGAAAGGGCTGTAGACCCAGGCCGTGCGCAGGATCGCGGCGTTGGGGCAGAGCGCCGCGACGCGCTTTTCGCCCTCCACCTTGGAGCGGCCATAGGCGCCGATCGGCGCGGTGGGATCGCTTTCGCGATAGGGGCGCGCGGCGGAGCCGTCGAACACATAATCGGTCGAGAAATGGATGAGCGGAACGCCGAGCTCGGCCGCCGCCTCGGCGACATGGCCGGTGCCCTCGCCATTGATGCGCATGGCGAGCTGTTCTTCCTGCTCGGCCTTGTCGACGGCGGTATAGGCGGCGGCGTTGACGATCACATCGCAGCGGGCCTCGCACAGCGCCTCAAGCACGCTCTCGCGGTCGGTCAGATCGAGCAGCGGCCGGCCGAGCGTGACGATCTCGGCGTCCGCCGCCGCGCGCTCGCGCAGGCAGGTGACGATCTGGCCCTGTGTTCCCGTGACCGCGATACGCATCGGCGCTTCAATCGAATGCGTCGGCGAGATCGCGCAGGCGCGGCCAGCGGCGATCCTTGTCCGACAGAATGAGGCGATCCTGCGCGTCTGGCCAGCCTATGTCGAGATCGGGGTCGTCCCATGCTAGGCCGCGGTCATTGGGCGCCGAATAGAAATTCGTCACCTTATAGACGACCTCCGTGTCGGGCTCGAGCGTGCAGAAGCCATGCGCGAAGCCGATGGGGACGAGCAATTGCCGCCAATTCTCCGCGGAGAGCTCCACCGCGACATGGCGTCCGAATGTGGACGACGAGCGGCGAATATCGACCGCCACATCCAGGACGCGTCCGCGCGTCACGCGCACCAGCTTGTCCTGCGCGAAAGGCGCGGTCTGGAAATGCAGCCCGCGCAGCACGCCGGTCTCGCGCGAGAGCGAATGATTGTCCTGCACGAAGCGCAGCGGCGGCAGGCCGCGCTCCTCCCAGCGTCTTTGATTATAGGTCTCGGAGAAAAAGCCCCGCTCATCGCCGAAGCGATCCGGCGTGACGATCTTGACGCCATCGAGCGCCGTATCTTCGACTTTCATGCCATCCTCTTGCGGAACGAAACGCCTCAGGCGACGCAGCCGAGGCGCTCGCCGCGATATTTGCCGGAGCGTATGGCCTTCCACCACTCCTCATTGTCGAGATACCAGCGCACGGTTTTATGAAGCCCGCTCGCGAAGCTCTCCTTGGCGCGCCAGCCGAGCTCGCGCTCTATTTTCGAGCAATCGATCGCATAGCGCAGATCATGGCCCGGCCGATCCTGCACGAATGTGATCAACTCGCGATAGGAGCCGCGCACGCGGGGCCGCATATCGTCGAGACTGTCGCAGATCGCCAGCACCACCTCTATGTTGCGCATCTCCGAGCGGCCGCCGACATTATAGGTCTGGCCGACGGCGCCGGCGCGCATGACCGTGAGCAGCGCCTCGGCGTGATCCTCGACATAGAGCCAATCGCGCACATTCTCGCCGCGGCCATAGACGGGCAGGGGCTTTTCCTCGAGCGCGTTGAGAATGGTGAGCGGGATAAGTTTCTCCGGGAAGTGATAGGGACCATAATTATTGGAGCAATTGGTGACGATCGTCGGCAGGCCGTAGGTCTCGCGCCAGGCACGCGCGAGATGATCGGAGCCGGCTTTCGACGCGGAATAGGGCGAGTTGGGCGCATAGGGCGTGTCCTCGCGAAACAGGCCTTCGGACCCGAGCGCGCCGAACACCTCGTCGGTCGAGACATGCAGGAAGCGAAAGCCTGCGGCCGTCTCGGCGTCGAGACGGCGCCAATAATCGAGCGCCGCGACGAGCAGGGTGAAAGTGCCGACGACATTGGTCTCGATGAAGGCGGCGGGCCCGTCGATGGAGCGATCGACATGGCTCTCGGCGGCGAGATGCATCACCACATCCGGCCGAAACTCCGCGAAGGCGGCGGCGACAGCGTCGCGGGCGCATATGTCGGCGCGGCGGAAGGAATAGCGCGGATCGCCGGCGATGGGCGCGAGTGAATCGAGATTGCCGGCATAGGTGAGCTTGTCGAAAACGAGCAGTTCATGCGGCGTCGTCTCGATGATGCGGCGGGAGACCGCCGAGCCGATGAAGCCGGCGCCGCCGGTCACAAAGTAGCGCATGTTATTCCCTACTCTACAAATGTGGTATACCACACTCTTGCTCAGACTATGGGTCTTCAAGCGAATTCGCGGAATGAAGAAAGAGCACCTGGGAATCATGGGCCGTTCAAGAGACGATAGTAAATCTTAACATATCGATCAATGCACCTATTGATTGCGACGAAAGATACTGTTTGTCCTTGCGGCGAAAGACCTAAAATCCTCCTTTAGTCGCTTTACCTGCTGCGATGACATTAGATTGAGTTGCCGCGGCTGCGTTTACGACAGTCAGGAATTTCAGGAATTCGACGGATTTCGCGTTGCCAACGAATATCGCATCCTTCTCGCGCATCTGGAAGTTGCTGGCGAGCAATAGACCCGTTGAGTCGAGCATATCTATGCTGTAGACGGTTGGAATTTTATTGCCGTCATATCGACTGACATCGATACCAATCTTCTCAAGGAACGGCCTGTCCTCATGTCGATAAACAAATACAGCGGCTGGATTAGCCTGCGTGTCCAGCAATCCGCCGGCCCGACCGATTGCCTGCGACAGTGTGATATGTTCGTTCTCGAACGGGAACAACCCGTTGGATCCTGACGCACCTACGGCAGTGAATGTCGCCATTTCGCGCTGCAAATAGATTTGGTCTCGCGGACGAACATATATATTCTGCTTTGGATCTGCCAGAATCCGGCTCATCAGACCTCTAATTTTCTTTCCGTTCCGCTGCATGATTACCCAAGTCTCATTCGGCGGATATTTTGGCCCCCCCGCCCGCGCGATTAATTCAAGCAATTTTTCGCCGCTCTGGCTTAGTGTCAGAGATCCAGGGGAGTTGACTTCGCCTAGCACCGAAACAATCGTCGAGTGCTGTTCCTTCAACGCGACGACGACCTGTGGTTCGATAGCCCGGTTCTTAAGTCGATCCTGGATAATTGCTTCAACCTCGGGGATTGTCTTGCCTGCGGCGGGGACGAGACCGGCGAAGGGAATAGAAATATTGCCGTTTTCATCAACAGATTGCGTAGGGATATCGACAAAATTGCCAGGCCGAGCGCCAGCAGTCGTGGAGGGTGTAAAAAGACCACCGGGCGCTGCTTCGAAAATTGTAACCGAAATAATATCGCCGGCCCCAAGTCGAATGATCGGCTTCGGGCCTTTTTCGACAAAGGTATCGGACGGCACCGCCGTTCGAGCGACACCAAGCTCCACGAGATTGCTGGCATTGACTGGCACTAACTCGTACGCCAATGGAGCTTCGGGCTCCGGCGAAGAGACTCTGCCTAAGAGCTTGATATCATTGTCATCTGGCCCAGACCGGGGCAACAGGCTACATCCAGTGAGGAGGATCGCGCAGGCGACCATGAACCAGGAGCGCCACAAAAGCTTTTTCACTGATCAAATCCCATAACACCGGAAACCAAAGAACGCGCCACCTCAGTGGCGTCGATCACCGCGGATTCCACAAAATCCAACTAAGCGGTTATACCTAGGTAATTCAATTGCTCTCGGCTAGTCAAGCTGTCCATCCACAGACTTCGATTTTTGATTAAAATGTCTCAGAGTCGGTCCGTGAACTTCATGCCTGATTACAAAGCCTTCTGAGCATGAGGCGGATGGAAGCGAGGTGAAGAAACGCCAGCGCCTTGCGATTGAGGTTTTCGAAGTCCTTGGCCAGCCTTCGGCAGCGACCGAGCCAAGAAAAGGTTCTTTCGACGACCCATCGGCGAGGCAGCGCCTCGAAACCTTTGGCCGCATCCGAGCGCTTGACGATCTCGGTGTCGACAAACGGCAGGGCCTTCTTCTGTGCGTCACCGAACTGCGGGCCCTGATAGCCGCCGTCGGCAAACAGCTTTTGTAGAAATGGGAATTTTCCAAACATCGTGCGCAGGACGAGAACGCCGCCATCGCGATCCTGAATGTCGGCCGGATGAACGAGCGCGTGAAGCAGCAAGCGGGAGTGTCAGGAATTTCGTGTGTGGGCGGGCGGGTTGAACATCGTCAGACCATCGCTCTTGTGAAGCGCTCGCCGAA
>NZ_KB900626.1:649432-802877 GCF_000379125.1 Methylosinus sp. LW4
CGATCAACTGCGGATCGAAGGTCGCCTGCCGATCCCGAGGTATCTCCAGATCGATCTTGCCGGTGTCGGTCACCACCGACTTCCGACCGTAGCCGTTCCGGCTGTTCGCCGCCTCGCCGGTCGCAAGGTGGTGATCCATCTCGGCGTTGAGGGCGCGCTCGGCCAACGCCTTCTTCAGATCGTCGAGCAGGCCGTTCGGGTCGAAGGCCGTCTTGGGATCGGCGCCGGCCAGCAACTGGTCCAAAAGCGCGTCAGGGATGCGGGGCTGAACCGTGCCGGGATCGTCGAAGGCCATTTCGTCTGAGTCACGCCGCGATGGCGGGCTCCTCGAGTTGCGCATAGTAGCGCGCTTCGGCTTCTGCCGGCGGAATGTTTCCGATCGGCTCGAGCAGTCTGCGATTGTTGAACCAGTCGACCCATTCGAGCGTGGCGAACTCGACCGCCTCGAAGCTTCGCCAAGGCCCTCGTCGCCAGATCAGCTCGGCCTTGTAGAGCCCGTTGATCGTCTCGGCGAGCGCGTTGTCGTAGCTGTCGCCGACGCTGCCGACCGAAGGCTCGACGCCGGCCTCGGCGAGGCACTCTGTGTATTTTATAGAGACGTATTGAACGCCGCGGTCGCTATGATGGACGAGGCCGCCGCGAACCGGCCGACGATCATGCAGCGCCTGCTCGAGCGCGTCGAGCACGAAGCCCGCATGCGCTGTGCGCGAGGCGCGCCAGCCGACGATCCGCCGAGCGAAGGCGTCGATCACGAAAGCCACATAGACGAAGCCCTGCCAAGTCGAGACATAAGTGAAGTCGGACAGCCACAGCGTATTCGGCCGCGCCGCCCGAAATTGCCGGTTCACCTTGTCGAGCGGGCATGGAGCCTTGCGGTCGCTCACCGTCGTTTTGACCGGCCGGCCGCGCACGATTCCTTGCAACCCCATGCTCCGCATCAGCCGCGCCACCGTGCAGCGCGCGACCTTTTCGCCCTCGCGGCCCAACTGCTTCCATACCTTGCGCACGCCATAGACCTGGAAGTTCTCGTCGTAGACGCGCCGTATCTCCTTGCGAAGGGCGGCGTCCCGGCGTGCTCTGGCCGAGGCTTTCGCAGGGTCGCGCCGGCGCGCCGCATGCGCCCAATAGGTGGAAGGGCGATCGGCAAGAGCTTGCAGATCGGCTCGACCCCGTGCACTTCCCGCTGAGCGTCGATGAAGGCGATCATTGTTTCGAGCGGCGGTCGAGCTCCGCCGCCGCAAAATAAGCCGACGCCTTGCGCAGGATCTCATTGACCTGCCGCAGCTCGCGGTTCTCGCGCTCCAGCGCCTTGATCCGATCGCGCTCATCCGTCGTCGCGCCAGGGCGGGCGCCGGAGTCGCGTTCCGCCTGGCGGACCCAGTTCCGCAATGTCTCGCCCGTGCAGCCGATCTTCGCCGCGATCGAGGCGATCGCCGCCCATTGCGACGCATGATCGCCCCGGTGCTCCAGCACCATCCGAACCGCCCGTTCCCGAACCTCAGGTGAAAATCTGTTCGATGTCTTCTTCTTCGTATCCATGGCTCCATCCTCTTGTATCTCTCGATTGCCAACCGGCGTGAAGCCGGCGAGGATGAGGACGCAAGCCAGCCCGGACACCTCTGGGGTCGTTGAGCCCGTCCTTGAGCACGGCGCGGCTTGCGTCCGATTGTCCGAACGCCCGAACAGTCGCAAGGGCCGATCGAGCCCGCATTTGCAAGGATGGGTCATGGACGAGCCTCGCCCCGCGTGCTGCGTTGGTGTTGATGTGTCCAAAGATCGTCTCGACGTGCATTTGCTCCCGTCGCGCGAGGCCTTTGCCGTCGCGCGCGACGGCAAAGGCCTCGAAAATCTCGTTGAGCGCCGGGAGTGTCAGGAATTTCGTGTGTGGGCGGGCATGATGGAGAAGAAGGAGATCCTCCATGGCCCGACGCAAAGAGCCCCGCATCCCTGACGCGCTTTTGGACCAGTTGCTGGCCGGCGCCGATCCCAAGACGGCCTTCGACCCGAACGGCCTGCTCGACGATCTGAAGAAGGCGTTGGCCGAGCGCGCCCTCAACGCCGAGATGGATCACCACCTTGCGACCGGCGAGGCGGCGAACAGCCGGAACGGCTACGGTCGGAAGTCGGTGGTGACCGACACCGGCAAGATCGATCTGGAGATACCTCGGGATCGGCAGGCGACCTTCGATCCGCAGTTGATCGCCAAATACCAGAGGCGATTCCCCGGCTTCGACGACAAGATCATCTCGATGTATGCGCGCGGCATGAGCACGCGGGAGATCGTCGGCCATTTGCGCGAACTCTACGGCGTCGACGTCTCGCCCGATCTGATCAGCGCGGTGACCGACGCCGTTCTCGACGAGGTCGCCGCCTGGCAGGCGCGACCGCTGGAGACGACCTATCCGCTGGTCTTCTTCGACGCGATCCGGGTGAAGATCCGCGACGAGGGCCTGGTCCGCAACAAGGCGGTCCACGTCGCCCTCGGCGTGTGGGCCGACGGCGTCAAGGAGATCCTCGGGCTGTGGCTGGAGCAGAACGAGGGCGCCAAATTCTGGCTGCGGGTCATGAACGAACTGCGCAATCGCGGCGTCGAGGATATTCTGATCGCCGTCGTCGACGGTTTGAAGGGCTTTCCCGATGCGATCCAGGCGGTCTTTCCCGAGACGATGGTCCAGACCTGCATCGTCCACCTGCTACGGCTCAGCCTCGATTTCGTATCCTGGAAGGATCGCAAGGCCGTGGTCGCCGAGTTGAAGCCGATCTACCAGGCGCTCGACGCCGAGGCCGGCGTTGCAGCCCTCGGCGCCTTCGAAGCGAGCGAATGGGGGCGGAAATATCCGGCGATCGCCCAGAGTTGGCGCCGCGCCTGGGGCGAGGTCGTCCCGTTCTTCGCCTTCCCGAAGGAGGTTCGCCGGCTCATCTACACCACGAATGCCATCGAGGCGCTGAATTCGAAGCTGCGGCGCGCCGTCCGCGCCCGGGGACACTTCCCCACCGACGAGGCCGCGCTGAAGCTGCTGTTCCTGGTCTTGAACCGGACCGAGAATGAGTGGACGATGCCGGCACGTGAGTGGAGCCTGACCAAGGCGCAATTCGCCATCCTCTTCGGCGAGCGCTTCACAAGAGCGATGGTCTGACGATGTTCAACCCGCCCGCCCACACACGAAATTCCTGACACTCCCGCAGCAAGCCTATCGTATCGACGAGAATGTGCCGCTTCTTGCCCTTGATCTTTTTTCCTGCATCGTAGCTCGGCGACCTCGTCGCCAGGCGACGCCAAATTGTCGAAATGATCGGCATGGAGCAGAACCGCCGCAGCCGTGCGACCGACAAACACCTCGCCAAGCGTATCGGCCGCCATCTCTCCTTCTTCGAGAAAGAGTTGGCCGAAGTCGACGGCGACATCGACGCGGATGTGCGCGCCTCGCCAGTCTGGCGCGAGACCGAACAGCAGATCACCTCGGTGCCGGGCGTGGGGCCGGTCACGGCGAGAACTCTCATCGCTGAGTTGCCGGAACTCGGCCAACTGGATCGGCGTAAACTCGCCGCTCTCGTCGGCGTCGCGCCGTTCAATCGCGACTCTGGGACTTGGCGCGGCCACCGCATGATCAGCGGCGGGAGAACCAGCGTGCGCAATGTGCTCTACATGGCCGCGCTCGCCGCGATCCGATTCAATCCCGTCATCCGGGCTAATTATCAGCGACTTGTCGCCCGCGGCAGGCCGAAGAAGGTCGCCGTCATCGCCTGCCTCCGCCAGCTCCTCACAATCCTCAACGCCATCGTAAGGGACGCAACTCCGTGGGTCGTTCAAAACGCTTGACCGAGAACACAGTCGCTCATGGCGTCGCGCCACGCTTGGCGCCAAGATTTTATTATTGACTTTGCGGCCGTGCAGGATCGCCGAGAAGCACGTCCACTTCGGCGGGACGACAGAATGCCGGATCGATCATGACATATTCGTCCATCGCGAGCCCGACGTGATCGAAGGCGATTCTGCACATATCGCGCACGGTCGTTGTCACGCCCGTTGCGACGACATAGTCGTCCGCTTTCTCCTGCTGGAGCATCATCCACATCGCCCAGACATAGTCGCGCGCCTGTCCCCCGTCGCACTCGGCGTCGACATTGCCGCGGCGCAATTCGCCGGCCACCCGAGCTTTATTCGCGTGACGCCTTGCGCGTCACGAATTCGACGCCGCGCAAGGCGCTTTCATGGTCGAAGAGAATGCCCGAGCTACCATGGTGTAACTACATCGGAGGGCGTTGGAGTTGCGTTCGGAGCGATGAACAGAACCGCACGAATAAGCGTGAGCACGCCCTCAGCTTCGAGACCGCAAGACTCGTCTCTGCCGCCCCTGTCGCCCTGACGCGGCATGACCCGCACGCCGACGGCGGCCGCTGGCAGACAATCGGCTCGACGGCGCCTTGCTCGTGATGGCGCGAACCGCCGCGCGACAAACAGGCCGAGAGCCTGCAAGATATTGCGGTCACCCGAAAAGAGCTACTGGAGTTTTCGCTCCAGGTAGAGTGATGTGATCGGAATCCAAGCGACCGCAAAATCACCTTCGCCAGTCCATACGCGGATGAGCGCGTAATCACCCCGCGACCTCGCCATCTCGGTTACGGTATGTGCAGGATGCGCCACGCGCACGATTCTACCATTCGGAAAGGTCCATTCGACCACGGTGTCATCGACAAAATACGCGCGGTGTCCGGCTTCGTGATCAGAACCGGTGGCCCAGACAAAAGCGTAAGCGAAAAGAAAAGCGCCGCTAGCCCACAGCGCCACGCGCGGATGAAAGAAACGGAGCCAGGGGCGGTCCGCTCTTTCGTCCGGAAGCGCTTCTATTATCGACTGCTGCAAGAACTCTCTGTCCCTCGGAATCAAAGCCGGATCGTCGAAAAAGCGGAGCCTTTCCCTGTACGGAAGCTTCAATAGTCTGTTACGTCGGACCGCGCTTGCGAATCGTATCGCCGACTCCGATGCGACGAGTTCCCTCTCTGCCCACGCCAAGCGCTTTGCAACTGACATGACTCAACCGATGAGCCAGTTCGCGGGCGAGCAAATTGCCTGCATGGCGTCGAGCCGAAAGCGCGCGAGATCTCTTCGGATTCGAGACGCCCGCGCCATTCCGAATTTGCGCGACAATTTCCCGGGGTCGAGCTTTGCGACGGTGGCGAATCCTCCGTCGCGAGCGATCGCGACGGCTTCTTCGTCGAGGATCTGCTCCGGGAGTGTCGAAATCTCGGCTCCATCGGCGATGTTGCGCAACAACGACTCGTCGACTGCGCCGCGCATCTGATTTTGGACCACGAATCGAGCGCGCGCGAATGTCTTCGCGGAGGCGAGCAGGGACGGCGCTTCAGCGAGCGCCCCGGGTTCGGAGGTGACGACGATGACCACCCCCATTTCGACACCCGCAGACGCGAGGTCGTCAGAGAGATTTTGCAGGACGTGGAAAAACGAGTTCGACGTGTTGGCGCCGACATCTATGATCGTCGGAATTGTTGCGCTCGCAATCGCATCGATTACGGCGTCGTACTCACCGCGGGCCGCACGACCTCCGGTGCGCTCGATCGCGTCGCGGTCTGCCCGCATCGGAAAAAATGTCACTCGCGCGCCGAGCTCTCTGAGACGCGAGGACATGTCGATTTCTATGATTTTTGCTTCCGGAACGGCCTCCGCGCCCGCGCGGGTCAAAGTCGATTTTCCGACGCCGCCCTTGTCTTGGGCTATGATCAGATGTCGCGTCATTTGATGCCCTCGCTGATGAACTGCTCCATATCCGCCAGACGAGACCGCCGGATGAAATCTTCCAGCTCTCGAATCTCAGGCGGCGACTTGTCGACTCGGTGGTCGAGCTCAGGGGACAACTTCAGTCGTCCTTTTTTGACATCGGGCGCACGGTCCCGCGGTGCGACATCGAGAGGGGTCGACGATGCGCCGCGCCGCTCCTGCTTCCGGATTTGGGAATAGATCGCAGTCAGGCGAGACGTTGTGACCGGCAGTCGATCACGGCCCTGTGTGTACCCCTGGTTCGCGAATGCGGCCGCGATGCAAGACCATCGCACCTTATCTCCGCTTCGGAGGTTTTCGATTATAGGGAGGGCCGCGCGGATCGCAGCTGTCAGGCCGGTCCCGTTAGACGCGCATTTCTTATCCGCTTCTTCACGACGCAGCGCGTACTCGGCGAGTGCTATCGGATTCAGTGGCATGGCCTATTCACCCTTACGACGATGTCGACTTGCGATGTGAGCATCAATCCGCGGTGACGTCGACCAGATTGCAACACCGCAGTTCTGTACCCGAGCAGTCGCTCCGAGTGAGCTCGCCTTCTCATGGCGATCCGCATATCGACGATGCTCGTCTATTAACGATGGGCGAGGTCGTGCGCGTTTTCAACTGCATTTCTGTAGAACAAATGAGAGTTGGAAGATTCCTACCAGGAGCTGTCGAGGGCCATTGCGATTGCCATTTGGTTGCCGTACGATGCCATCGAGTTTGCCATCGAGTTTGCCATCGAGTTTGCCATCGAGTTTGCCATCGACACCGTACTTTGGCATTCAGCGCGCGGTCGGCGTGATATTTCTGTGGCGTTTGCATGGAACTGGAGGGCGGCGCTGCTGCCGTCGGCCGATCGGATCGCCTACGGCGTCGCCGAACAATGTCGGAATGCGCCGACGACATTGGTGATCGAGTGGTAGCGCTCGATTTCGCAGACATGATCCCGTGCGCGCATCTTCACGATCGCTAGGCTTTCATAAGGCTGGTCGAGAAGTACGACCATACCATGCGGCTCAATGTGGCTTCCTACAACTTTTTTGGCATTCATTCGAACCAGTGGCTGACGTGATCCCCAATCGTGGTCCGGCATGCCCTCGCGCGCTCACGAGTCTACGTAGGCCGGAACGCGCTATCGTGGGCGGATAGCCGCAATCGTCCGATCATACGTCCGGCGGATGGCGCTCGATGCAGGAGAGATATCCTAGTCGGTCAGTAGCATGTCGGTGACCGCAGATGATGATTTCCGCATTTGATTCTTTCTTTGCCCAGCTGGATGCTCTCGGCGGAACAGAGGAGCATCGCAATGAGCGCACAATTCATCCACCTCGATAACTTTGGGAGATCGCCCCGGGCCAATGCGCCCAAATGGGCGACTATAAGCGGCGTCCTGTCGGAGGCCGGTCGAGTGGCGGGCGCGGTAGGGCACATCGCGACGCCCGTGCCTCCGGCGATTCTGTATGGCGTCGCACCGGAAGCCCTCCTCGATGAAGCCGAAGGGCTCGCTCACACCGCGGTCGACGCGAAGGGTCGGAAGCTTCGATGCGACGGCGCGGTCCTCATCGCCGGCGTCGCCAGCTATCCGGCGACCGTCGAGGAATTGCACGTCGATCCTGTCGAGAAAGACGCCTATTATCTGTGGCGGTCCGAGACGATAAAGTGGCTGAAATCGATATTCGGCGCATCGCTCCGTTCCGTCGTCGAACACGAGGACGAACCGCGAGCTCATCTCCACTTTTTTATTTTGCCTTCGCTCACACAAAACAACACTTTGAACTGGTCTGGCGCCCATCCGGGTCTCGCCGCCAAGCGGAGCGCTGCGCAGGCAAAACAGGACAAGAAATCGCAGGATCGAGCTTATCGCGGGGCAATGCGTGCATTCCAGGACGCGTATTACAATGCCGTCAGCGACTTTTTCCATCATCAGCGTTTTGGTCCTCGGCGCGCGCGGGTGTCACGTATGGAGCGGAAGGCGCAGATTGAGCTGGAGGCAGAGCGCGCGGCAATGCTGCACGAAGTTCGGACGGCCGAACACGAGGCTTTGCTGAACGCGGAATACCAAGGGCGTGAGAGAGTCCGTGAGGAGATGAGTGCGACGCAGAATGCTCTCGATCAGGCGCGCCGCGACGTTGAACACGAGCGCGCGCGCGCCGAGCGAGCCGAGGAGGAGATCGAGCGGCTGCGCGCGATGTTCGCCGAGATGGTAGGCTCCGATCTTTCGATGTGACCACCGTCAGTCCCGAGTCCTGTAGAGGCATGCTTGGTGCCGTCAGGAGAGTGTCCGGCCATTCCGCCACTTCCTTCCGCTCGAGCTTTCGAGCTTATACCGGCCGAGCGATCGGGCTTCGGCTGCTTGCGTATCATGGAGCGCGAGCGGCGAAGGGACACAGCAGGTTCGGCGTCGATGCCGAGCTCGAGCAGACGGAAGAGACCTTCTTTCGCGCCTCAATCGGCGGCCGACAAATACGTCAAGGAGTGCCCGTTCGAGTCGCTGCCGCTCGTATTTCCGCGAATGATGTTGTTTCGATAGCTGTAAATGGTCGCGAAATTGCCGAATGCGGTTTGATTGCCCGAAATGGTTGCGTTCGAAAGATAGATTGCGGCGGAACCGCCCGCGTATAGTCCTTCCAAATTATTGCTCACGACAGTCCTGTTCGCGACGACGGTCCCGCCGTTGGCGGTAATTCCATACGTCCCGCTGGTGAAGCTGCTGTCGTCGATCGTGACTGTGACGGCTCCCGTCGTGTAGTGGTTGGAGACATATAGATCGTAGAATGAGGCGCTGATGTCGACATTCTTCAGATGGGCGACGACCGAGCCGGCTCCTTTGCTGGCGCCGTAGCTGGCCGGCGTGGATGGCCCCTGGGGAGACAAGAGCAGCCCCCATTGCCTATTGTTGGAAATCGTCGAGTTGTAGACATTGACCTGCGTCGTTCCCGACGCCGGGATCACCTGCACGCCGGCTCCTGTCGATAGCGCGGTCGCGGCGAACCCCTTTATCGTGCAATTCGCGATGGTGAGGCTGGCGCCGGAGGTCAGCTTGATCCCATTCGCTCCAGAGCCGCCGCCGTCGACGACGAGCCCTTTGAGAAAGACAGCGTCATTCTGCCCTGCCTGAATGTCGATGGCGTCGCCGGAGGCCGCGTAGATCGCGGCGTCGCCGGCGCTGTCGTTAATGATCGAGAGGGCGTGCGTGATGGTGATCGGTCCGTAGCTGCCTGCGTCGTGGACATAAATGGAGCCGCCGGGCGCGACGATATTGTCATGGACGAATTGGAACGTGCGGCAAGGGCTCGTGGCCGCGCCGCAGCCGCCGGAGTTGTTTCCGAGCGATCCGACAAAGGCGAAAGGCTGCGAGCCGGCCGCGAGTGCGGCGCTGGAAGCCAGAGGAATGCATGAGAGAGCGAGGGTGAAGGCGAGCGCCGATATTTTCGTCATGGTCGTTGTCCCAGCCGAGAAGTCCGTGTCGGGCGCCGCTCGATCGGCGCGGCTTTTTGGATAGCCCGGTCCGCGGCTTCGGAATGTGGCGTTGCTCACAAGAGAGACGGGGGGGACTCCCCACCGTTTGTAAAGCCCGATCATGGGCGGGGATTGGCGATTTTCTCGGGGAGACTTGGATTGAAGAGAGTCCGGGTCTGGAGCATGGCGCAGGCGACGGCGAGCAGGCGGTCGGCGACCGAGCGAAGGGCTCGTCCGTGACCATGGCCTCTGGCGCGCAGGGCGGCGTATTTGGCCCGGCTTCGTGGGTCGTGTTGCACGGCTGTGCGCGCCCAGTGATAGACGGCGTTGCGCAGTCGAACGTGCGCGGCTTGGCGCATCAGCACGATCTTGCTCTTCCCCGATCGTTTCGTGATCGGCGCGACGCCCGACAGGCAGCGCAGCGCATGGTAGTCTCGGCGTTGCAGAGCGTGCTGAGCTTCTGTGAGCAGCGTGGCGAGGACGATCCTTCCGACGCCGGGCAAGGATCGTAGGATCGTCACGTCGCGCGGCTCTTGTGTCTGCCCCTCGGCTGTGTCCTCGCCGCCGGCGAGCTTTTCGGTCAGGCGATCGAGGCGCTTGTCGGCCTCGCGGATCTGGCGATTGACGAGCGCGAGGCGCTGGGCGGCTCCTTCGATATGCCCGGTCACGGCGCTGACCGTGCCGGCCGCGACGGAGATGGCGGGCGCCCTCAGCCGCTCCAACGCCGCGGCGGCGGTAAGGCGACGGATACGGTGACGTTTGAGCAGACGCTCGACCGTCGCCTCGCGCACGCGCCTGGCCTTGTCGGGCGTCGGAACGAGACGCCACAGCTCGAGAACCCAATCGGCGGCGACGTCGTCGCAGAGTTCGAGAAGCTGCGGATAATAACGCCAGAGCAGCTCGCGGACTTGATTGGACAGACGGGTGCGTTCGACACGCAGCTCGTCGGCGATGCGCGACCATTCCCGCAGCTCGACGACCGTTGGATCGAGCGGCGCCAACAACCGGAAGCAGCGCCGATCGGTGCGCAACGCATCGGCGAGCGCCTCGGCGTCACGGCTGTCGTCCTTGGCGCCGGCGGGCGAGAAGCGGTCGCGGAAGCGATCGAGCTGCTTGGGATTGATGGCGTGAACGCGGAAGCCTCGCTCCATCAAGCTTTCCACGACGGGGCCATGCGGAACCTCGATGGCGATCATCACGGCCTCGGGCGGCGCGCCGGTGGACTCGAGAATCCAGTCGGCCATCTCCTTCAACCCTTCGCCGCCATGCTCGAAGGCGCGCTCGCCGATTTTGGCGCCTCTGGCGTCCGACAGGCGCACGTGGTGCGTTTGCGAAGCCCAGTCCACGCCGACGAACCAGTTATTCTCATCCTCCATGTCGAAGCCCCCCGTTGCCACGGAGCCGCCGCGATGTCAGCCGTTCCCTGTACTGGCGCTCGAAGGCGCGGACTCCCCACGGGGCATCCATCGCGGCCGCCCGCCGGGGCACAGGTCCCCCCCAGGTGTTCAGGACACAGGGGGCGATTGGTCGCTCCCGGCGGGTCGGCTCGATCCAGGAGAGTAGCTCGAACTCGGTCTTTCGGGCGCGCGCGGTCGGAAGCGCTTTGCTGCGCTACGCTCCGCGTCGCGCTCCCGACCGCGCGCTATTCGTCATGAACCTTGGAAACGGTACAGGGGGGCGGGCAAATCACCAGGACGGCGCCGCAGTCATCGTCACTCGGGTCGAGGCTTCGATGCGCTCGGCGACGTCGGTCTCCGCTGGCCTTACGGGCGGCGGCGGCCTGGTCTCGGCGCCGGAGCTCGTCCTTGTGGGAGGTTATTCGCCACGCTTGATCTCTGGCCGTGGCTCTCATGACAAGTTTCGCTTTCCGGCCGTCGGGGTTCGCTATGCCGAGTCGGCGACGCAGGTCTGCGCGCGGTGGCGGCGATAGTCGGCGATTTCGCGCGATCGGATGTCGTCGGTCGAAGGCGAACTCGGCGACCTTGTCGAATGCGCCTCGGCGCCTCGAGGCCGCCATTTCGATGGCCGTGGCTATTTAACGATCATCGGCTGCGGAGGCGCCCCCGCGGCGACGCGCGCCTTGCGAGAGAGTCGGGCCGATCGTTTCTTCCACCAAATGACGACGCCGGTGCCTGACAGCATCGCGACGACGAGGCCGATGACGCAGACGAAAATCTGATAGGGCGTCCCGAACACGTGCGCCATGTGGAGCGCGTAGAGCCATGTCTCCACCGTGTTGCCGACGCGCTGGCCGGTCGGCGTCAGGAGCGTGATCGGCGCGCCGGTCGCGCCGTCGAACATGACTGTGGCGCCGCCCGGGCGAGGTCGATCTTCCAGGTCGCGACTGCTTCGGACCTCGTAGGCATAGGCGCCGAAGCGAGCATGATAGGCGAGCACGAGCGGCTCGCGCGTCTCGAAGCCATGGGCGGCGGCTTGCTCCGACATCAGCGCTTCGCCGCGCGCCTGCGCCGCGCGCCAGCCGAGGCGCGGAGGCTCGTCCTGTCCTTTTGGCAATATCGCGACCACGTCCCGGAAGGATCGATAGTCGAAGACCCTCCTGGTGACCCATTCATAGACTGGGCGCATGTCCATCATCACGCTCGACCAGGCAAAGACGAACAGCATCGGCCAGAGCCATAGTCCGCTCGCCCGATGGAGATCGAAATTCACTCGAAAGGCGCCGCTTCGCCATTTGACGAGCCAGGACGGCTTCCATCGGCTCCAGAATTTCGCGCGCGAGACCGGCAGGGTGAGATAGAAGCCGATGAAGCAGTCGATCGTCCAGAAGACTGCGAGAATGCCGAGAAGCCAGAAGCCTACATTCCCCATCGCCAGCCGCCAATGCAGGTCGTAGATGAAGGGCATTAGATTGATCGCGCCTTGCGACAGATCGCCTGCGGTCCTGCGGCCGAGCTCCGCGCCTGTCCAGGGATCGAGAAAGAGCTCGTCGAAGCCGAGCTGCTGGGCCGCCTCGTCGCGCGGACTCATGCGCACGAGGATCTGATCCGGCGCCGTGACAGACACCTCCTCCACGCGACCCCGCGGGACGAGTGTTTCGGCGCGCTCGGCGAGAGTGGCGAGATCGAAGAGCGGGCCGCTGGCGCGGGCCTGCGCGAAGAGCTGCGGGCTGATCAGGCGCTCCAGCTCGCTGTTGAAGGCGAGCAGGCTTCCGGTGAGGCCGACAATGACCAGGAAGCCTGCCATGGCGAGGCCGATCCAACGATGCAACCACACGAAGAATGCGCGCGTCATGGGCGGCTCGTCCCTTTTTAAAATTGCCATCGGGAGATCGTCGGGCGAAGGGCGGCGCAATCCGACGACCTTCGTGTCCTTCGATCGTGGACCGTCAGAATTCCACTTTCACCGATCCTCTGAAATGACGTGGCGAGCCGGGGATGAAATTGCCGGTCCAGCCGGAGGAGATGTAATAGGTCTGATCCAGGAGATTGCCGACGTTGAGCTGGAATGTGATCTTTTTCTTGTCGTAGTCGAAGCTGTAGCGCGACATGAGATCGACGACCGTGTACCCCGGCAATGTGAAGCTGTTGGCCTCGTCGATCTCCACGGGACCGCGCGTCACGAAGCCCGCGCCGAACGCGAAGCCTCGAACCAGCTCGAATTGCGGTTCATAGACCGCCCAGAGGCTACCGGCGTTGCGCGGCACGCCCCACCAGCGATTGCCGACCCTTCCGTTCCGCGTGTCGGAGATAATTCGTGAATCGATGTTCGCATAGCTGCCGATGATCTTGAGTTCCGGCAGCAGTTGACCCTGGACGTCGAACTCGACGCCCGTGTTCTCCACAGCGCCGGTGGTTCGCGCTATTCCGATCGCTCCTCCGACGCCGCCCACTGGCGAGCGAACATTGGTCTTCACGATGTCGAACCAGGCGGCTGTCGCCGTCAATCGGCCGTCGAGCAGTTCGACCTTGGCGCCGGCCTCCCATTGCCTCGCTTCCTCGGGCGGCAGCGGACTGCCGTCGACGCTGGCTCCGTTCCCGACTCCAAAGCCCTCCACGTAATTTCCATAGAAGCTGAGTTCGGGGAGCGGGCGCCAGAGCAGCGCGACGCGCGGCTTCACGGCGTCGGCGGCGAACGTCTTGGAGCTCGCCGATGGATCCGGGAACAAGGTCGTGAAATTTTGATTGTTGCGGGCGGAATCGTATCGGAAGCCGGCGAGCAGATAGAAGTTGTACGGCAGCTCGATCTGGTCCTGAAGATAGACGCCGTACCAGCTTTCCTTGTAGGTGTCGTGCCCCTTGGAATCTGGATAAGTGGCGAATTGCATCAGGCTCGAAGGATAGGCGGAACTGAACAGGTCGGTCGCAGGAACGAGCCCCGAGTTGAACGGATAGGCATAGTCGTCATTGGTTCGATAGCCGTCCACGCCTGTCAGCAGGGTGTGGGCGAGGCCATAAGTATCGAATTGCCCCGTGAGCTCGAGACTGCCGAAATAGCTCTGCTCTCTCCCGGTCAGCAATCCCGCGTCGCGGAAGACCGGACAGGCTCCCGGTGCGCAACCCGCGGCCGTTGGAGGATAGACGTCGATCCAGGATTCGGGAATGTCTCTGAGGCTGATGTCGAGACGCTGCGTGATCTTCCAGTCCTTGTCGAACGCATGCGTGAAATTATATCCGACACGGAAGTCGGATTTGCTTCTCATCGCAGAGTCGACCGATCCGTAGTTGCGCGATCTCGGGACCGCGGCGACGACGTTCCAGGACTTGGGAACGCTCGGATCGTAGAGGGCGGGAATGCCGGTGTCGATCGCATCACGCCCATTGTAGAACTGAAGATAGAAAGTGCCCGAGGTGTCTTCCGTCGGCTGCCAGAAAATCTTCGGCGCGACATAGATATGATAATCGTGCAGGCCGTCTCGGAACGAGTTTTCGTTCTGGTAGGCGACATCGAGGCGATAGAGCAGACTTTTGTCCGGTGTCACGGGGCCGGTCGCGCTCAGCAGCGTGCGATATTGGCCATAGGAGCCGAACAATTGCTGCACCTCGTAATGAGGTTCGGCTTCGGGCCGCTTGGTCGTGACTTCGACGAGGCCGCCCGGCTGTATGCGCCCGTAGAGGATGGATGCAGGGCCTTTGACGACCTCGACCTGCTGCACGTCGACCGTGTCGCGCGGCGGCAGCGCCATGAAGGGATTGACCCTCACGCCGTCCTGATAATAGGCGTAGTCGAGAAACCCTCGAATGTTCCACCCACCTTGAAGCCCAACATAAGGAACCGTGTAGACATTGCTGACGTTTCTGACCGCCTCGTCGATCACCACCGCCTGCTGGTCGGAGATGACCTGACGCGGCACCGCCTGGATGCTAACCGGCGTGTTCATGATGGGCGTGTCGGTCTTTGTCGCGGAGGTCGCGTTCCAGACTTTGTATGCTTCTCTATCCTGCGGCGCGCCGCGCTGCCCGCCGCCGGGCCGGCCCTGAGCATTACGCGCGCCGCTCTCCGCCCCGATTTCGATTGTCGGGAGCGCCTCCGCCCCGGCGTCGCTGCGCACGCCATTGTCCGCCTGCGCCAGCACAATGGACACGCCGCCGTCCACATCGGCGAAACGATAGGTGTAGCCCGTGCCGCTGAGCAGGCGGTCGAGCCCTTCGCGCAGGGAATGGCTGCCGACGAGGCCCGGCGACCGCAGATGGCGCGTCGTGCGGGCGTCATAGAGCAGATGCAGATGATTCTTCTCCGCGAAGGCCGTGAGCGCTCCGGCCATGGAGCCGGCGGGAATCGCATAGGTCGCGATCGTGTCCGAGACAATGTTCTGCGGCGGGAGCGCCGCCTCGGCCGGAGTGGACGTCGCCCCCGATCCGAGCGCGAAGGCGCTCATCGCCGTCGCCGCCAGAATCGATCCCATGTTGCCGCCCTCACGATACGCCTTCGACCGCGCCGCGCCTCGTCCCATCGCCTGCTCCTCCGCCTTTTGTCGTTCGGGAGCGCGAGCGCTCCTAAAAGACTCCACGGGGAGGTCGGAAATTCGGAACCTCGATTTGCGAGAAAGTTCTAAAAAAAGGCGAGGCCGCGTCGACCCCGCTCATTGGTAGAGGACGATCAGATAATCGGTGAGGCGAACCGCGCGCAGGTCGAGAAATGTTTCGATCTCGCGCAGCGCCCGCGAAGGGTCGTCGGCGGAGAGGACGGCCGTCACCGGCCGTGCGCAGACCGCCGCAGACAGGCAATAGACGAATCCGCGGCGATACCGGCCGAGCGCCGCCAGGACCTCGCCGAGGGGCCGGTCCTCGAATATCAGGCTGCCCCACCGCCATGCCGCGAGGCTATGGGGCGCGACGGATGGAGCCTCGGGCGGCGACTGCGCGTCGAAGATCGTCTGCCGGCCCTCCGGGACCACGACGCTGCCGCCGGCGCTCGCGACGCGGACCGAATGCTCGCCGACGGCGACGCGAACGCCGCCGCCGACGTCCACCTCGAAGGCCGTGCCGAGCGCGGTGACGGTCCCACCCCCGGCCTCGACCACGAAAGGCCGCGACGCGTCCTTCGCCACAGCGAACCAGGCTTCCCCGCGCAGCAGCGCCACGCGTCGCCGATCGGCGTCGAAGCGAACCGCGATCGCCGAGCGCGCGTCGAGCGTGACGTCGGAGCCATCGTCGAGCGTCACGGTCTTGAGCTCGCCTTTTCCTGTCGAAAAATCCGATTGCAGCGAGAGCAGCGCGGGATCGACCGCGAGATACAGGGCGAGGCCGGCGGCGGCCGCGAGCGCGGCGATGGCCGCGCGACGTCCGCGATGCGCCGCCGCCTCGGGACGGACCGACTGGGGACGGTCTGCTCGGCTTCGACCGCCCCGAACGCGTTTCACGCGCGCGTAGGTCCGCTCGATATCGGCGTAGGCCGCCGCATTCGCAGGATCGGCGGCGAGCCAAGCGTCGAATTCGGCGCGCTCCTCGCGCGAGAAGCCGGCCCTCGAGCTCACCCACCATTCGATGGCCGCCTCCCGCGCGGTCGCCGCGGGCGAGGGGGCGCTGTCTTCTGTCATGGAGACGCCCATTGGACCTGCCCGGTCTCGCGCCAGATTGTTCCGGCGACGGGCCGACGCGTTCCGGTCCGATATATCCTACGACGACGCCGGGCCGAAAACGGAACCTCTCGGGCGAAAAGATTCATCCTCTTCTTCACCGTCAATCGAGCGCCGCGCGGCAGACGCGCATCGCATGGGCGAGATGTTTTCGCACCATTCGGTCGGAGACGCCCAGCCGTGCAGCGATCTGGCCGACAGTCATATTCTCCATGCTGAGCTCGAACACCTCCCGGCACCGTGGCGGAAGCAAGTCGACGGCAGAGTCGAGCAGACGGGATTGTCGCTCATATTCCAGGCGGTCCTCGGGCGCCGTCTCCTCCGATGGGGCGTCGTCCAGAAGCTCCCTCGGGCGAAGATGGACGATTTCCGTCCTGCGCTTGCGCATGAAGTCGCGGACGAGGTTGAGCGCGATCTTCTGCAAAAGCGCGGGCGGATCGGCGATGGCTTCGATCTGGTCGCGCCGCAGGACGCGAATGAAGGCGTCATGCAGCAGGTCGGGAGCGGCCTCGCGTCCGACCTTGCGCGTGAAGTAGCGTAGCATTGCGCGATGATTGCGCTCGAAAAGATCGCGAATGAGCGACTTCTTGTCGTCGAACATCGGTGGCTCCGGTCGGAGCGGAGGAAATTCGAATCCACGCGGCCGCCCGACTCGGGCAGAGCGTTCATGCGCGGACGACGGATGATGGGACGGCGATTATGAAAGGCCCGGAGGCGCGCGCTGCGACCACGAGCTGATCCAGCCGAGCGGCGGCGTCGTGTCCGCGCCTGGGAACATGTCGACGCGTTTGATGTCGCGGCGAGGCGAGAACTCGAAGTGCTCGTGCAGAAGCGTTAAATGCCCTACCGAGCCGTCGATTTGAAAGCCCCGACAGGGAATGCAACATGAGCAAGTAGGGTGTGGTCCGTGCGAATGCCGGTGGTCGTCGGCTTCGCCCGCACAATGCTCGAGACCTCCAGCGGAGACGGCGACGGCGCGGGATGATGCGGCGGCCGTCGCCATTCCTTGGAGGACTAAGGCGCACGCCAAGAGGCCCGCGATCAATAGGCGGGCGATCCCCTTCGGCCAGAGCGCGAACGTGTCCATTTCTCACACCGAACGCCCGGATGCGATGCGGAGTCAAGATTGAGAAATCGTCGGCTCGGCGAAAGCCCTTTCTCTGTGGCGGAATTACAACATGGCGCGATCGCCGACTCATTTTTCAGTCATTCTCTCCGACAAAGGCGAAAGCAGTTGCGTCTTCCGCTGGCGGATATGCCTTTGCCGAGAGACGATGGATAGACGCGCGGCTCCAGCAATACGTCCGATCGTGAGCCGCTGGTCGTCGGCGCGACGCTCGCTTTCGCCGCGCCGCTCGGTGTCGCGTCACGCCTTGCGGCCGATGCCGAGCAGGCGCGAGACCTTACAAAGCGGACGTCGCGCATCTGGCGTTCTGCGAGAGCCCCGAGATCAAAAAGCCGCTTGTAAATGAATTATGGCTAAAGCATGTTGCGCGAGCGTGGCCATATCCGCATGCGGCGGCGGTGGACGCGACGTGGGGGCCTCGGCGTGCTTGTTGGTCTGACCAGATTCTTGGTCGGCTTCGTCCTGCTGGTGCAGGCGATCACGCTCGTTCCCGCCGAACGCGCTTTCGTGGAAATGGTCGGCTCGCTTTCCTGCTCGCGCGCGGAAGCGATCGATCCCGCTGTCGACGCGAGCGGACGAACCGATACGGACCGCTCGCAGAGCCACGCGCACGAGCGTTGCCTCCAGTGCGATGGCGTCGCCTTCGGGCCGCCGCCCTTCGCCCTCTCGCGGGTCGCCCCTGCGCGTCACGCTTCGCCAGCGAAGAATTTGGTGCGCGCGCGCGCTGCGCCACCCGGTCGGCCGCTCGCTGATCCCAATGTTTTCGCCCGCGCCGGGCCCAGCTTTTCCTGACCTCCCGATCTCATGCGGCGCGGCGGACATTCGCGCCCGCAACATTCGCATTCTCGCGTCGCGAGGCCTAACGGCCGCGCAACGACCTCACGCATCTTTTTTTCGAGAGACACCTCATGAACCGCAACGATCTGCTGCGCGGCGCGGGAGCGCTCGCGCTGCTTCTGGCCGCATCGCCGATGCGAGCGCAGGAAGAACTGCCCGACATCGATATCTCCAGCGCCACTCGTACTTCCGTGAAGCTCCAGGAGGCGCCCGCCGCCGTCGATGTCGCCGTCTCCGACGACGATAAGGAAAAAGGCAAAGGCACTCTGCTTACCATCGAGCAGCATAATTCGCGGCGCCTCGCGGATGCGCTCACCGAGTCGCCGAGCCTCTTCTTCCGCGGCAGCGCCTTCGGCAATACGACTCCGGGCAGCGGCCAGGGCGGCTTCTCCATGCGCGGCATCGCCGGCAATCGCTCGCGCATCATGATCGACGGCCAGACTCTGAACTCCGGCTATTCGAACGGCGTCAACTGGTCATCGGTCATGATGAGCGACGTCGAGCGCATCGAGGTCGTTCCGGGCGCCTTTTCGGCGCTTTGGGGCGGCGACGCCATGGGCGGGGTCGTCAATGTCATTTCCAAGCGGCCGACCAAGCGCGAGCTCACCGGCGAGGCCGGCGTGACGGCGGGATCGCCCGTCGCCTATTTCGCCAATGTCGGCTATCGTGATCGCTTCGACAATGGGCTCGGGATCGCGGTTGCGCTGGGCCATATCGGCAATCACAGCTTCATCGGCGACTTTGTGACGAAGACCGCAGCGGCCGGCGCCGCGGGGACGCCCGTCGTCGGCGCGATTCCGACGACGGACCAGAATGGCAATCCCTCGATCATCATCGGCGACAAGGGCCGCCGTCCCTGGGATCAGCAGAACGGCAATCTGCGTCTCTATTACGATTATTCCGCCGACACCAAGCTCTCGGCCGGCGTGAGCTACGACCGCTATCACACCTATTACACGCACAATAACGACTATATCGCGGGCCGTGGCGGCTCCTTCCTGAGCGGAGCGGCGAATAATACGGGCGTGCAATTCTCCGTCGCGCCGACCGACTTCGTGACCTTGCAGCCGTCCGAGGAAACGAGCCTGCGCGGCTTTGGACGTTTCGAGACGAAGATCGCCGATGGGCTCACGCTCGAAGGAGATGTGGGCTATGCGACGCTGACGAATTGGTATGTGAATTTCATCAGCGGCAAGTCCTATTACGACGGCGGCGTCGGTCAGATATCGACCTCGCCCAATACGCGCTTCAACTCGAGCATGCAGCTCCACGCGCAGCTTCTCGAATACAACGACATCATATTGGGCGGCTCCTTCGAGGAGAGCACGCTCGCCCGGCACAATGACGACACATGGTTCTGGCGCAATCCCGATTCGCGCGTCGCCACCAGCTATTCCGCCAATGGCGATTCGACGATGACCTCTGTCTATTTCCAGGACAAGGTCTCGCCGCTGAAGGACTTCCAGCTCCCTTATGTGCGGGCCTTCGATCTTTATTTCGGCGGGCGCTATGACATGTGGGAGGCGCATGGCGCCAATTTCCAGTCGCCCACGCCCTACCAGCCGACGCTGCTCGGCTTCTATCGCAGCAATTCGTTGCGTCAGGAGAATAGCTTCAGCCCGAAGTTTTCGGCCGTCTATGAGCCGTTCGAATGGGTGACATTGCACGGCTCGGTCGGCACGGCCTTTCATCCGCCGACGCTCAGCCAGCTCTATTCGACCGCCTTCACGACCAAGACCGGTCCTGTCGGCGTGCGCACCACGGAGGCGGATCCCAATCTGAAGTCCGAAAAATTGTTCGGCTGGGAGATCGGCGCCAATTTCCGTCTGCCGACGCGCACGAAGATTCAGGCGACCTATTTCGAGAATGATCTGCGCGATCTCATCTACCAGCAGGTCATCATTCAAGGAACGGCGAACGACCTCAATCGCAACGTCAATGTCGGCCGCGCCTATGTGCATGGCATAGAGGCGACGGTGCGTCAGGAGGTCACCGAAGAGCTCGCGCTGTTCGGCGTGGTGACGCGGCAGGATCCGCGCGTGACCAAGAACGACTCCCAGATCGCCATGGTCGGCAAGGTGCTGGGCGACGTGCCCAGCACCAGCTTCGTGTTCGGCGGCGAATGGAAATGGCGCGAATGGGCCGCGTCGGCGGAGGTCAAATACACGGGCAAGATTTTCGGCAATAGCGACACGCTGAACCAAGGCGTGGCCAATGGGGTATTCGGAACCTACGACCCCTATACGTTGGTGAATGCGAAGATCAGCTACAAATTCGACGAGAACGTCACTTTCTCCGTCGCAGGAAACAATCTGCTGAATCAGCGCTACTTTCAATATTATCTGCAACCGGGCCTGACGATCACATCGTCGCTTTCGGTCCGATATTGACGACGCGGACGGCGCGTCGGCCTACGGCGCGCCGTTCGATCGACGATCGAACGCGCTCCCAGCCCGCTCGAAAAACAATGGTCCGACTTCATCGACGCTCATCGGGATCCCCGGCGCGCCGTGCAGCGTCACGGGGCGCAATAAAAGTTCTAAATCGACGGCCGGGCTCGGAATTCCTGCGGGATTTTACATGATCGTCACGACTCTGGATCCCACTCGGGCCCACTACAGCATGACCACATCCGCCGCATCCCGCAGCGTGTCTCTCGCTATTTCGGCGACATGGCGGTGATGGGTGAAGAGGATCGCCTGGCGCGCGCGGCCGAATTCGGCGAGCAGCCCGAGCGCGCAGGCGACGCGCGCCTCGTCGAAGCTCGCCAGCAGATCGTCGCCGACGAAGGGCAGGGGCTGCGCGTCGCGCAGCTCGAGCAGGGCGAGGCGCAGCGACAGGAATAATTGGTCGCGCGCGCCCTCGCTCATTCCGGCGACCGGCACGCGCACGCCGTCCGGGCGCAGCCCGGCCAAGGTCGGCGCGTCGCCCTCGTCATAATCGACGCAGAGCCCCGTGAAGGCGCCGGCCGTCGCCAGCGCGAACAGAGCGGAGGCGCGCAGGATCAGCGGGTCCTGCACCGCGGCGCGATGGCGCTCTATGGCTCGCGCGGCGAGGCGCGCGGCGGCGGCGCGCGTGATCCAGCGCTCGGCGACGCCGAGCAGCTCCGCGCCGGCCTCGGCTTTCTCATGCGCTGCGGCCTCGGCGTCCCGTCCCGCCGCCAGCCGCTCGCGCGCCGTCTCCGCCTCGTGCCGAAGCTTGGCGGCCGCTTCTATATCGGCGAGGAGCTGGCTTTGATCGACGCTCAGGCGCTCGATCTCCGTCGGCAGCAGATCGGCGTCGAGCCCGTCCTGCTCGGCGCGCAACGCCTCTTCGTCATAGCCGTCGCCGATCTCGACGAGATCACGGCGAATGGATTCGATCTCTTTCGCCACGGTCTGCCGCCGGTCGAGACGCGGCAGCGCAGCGGCGAGGGAGGCGGGAGAGTCGAGGCCGAGCGCGAGGCGCGCTCGCTCCAGAATCACGTCGATCCTGGCTTTCTGCGTCATCAGCGAGGCGCGCGCGACCTCGCGCTTGTCGATCGCCGCCGTCAGCGCGTCGCGACGGCTTTGCATCATGCGCGCCGTTTCGAGGCGCGCGATGACGGCGTCGAGAGCCGCCAATGGCGCGTTGCAGTCTATGTCCGGCGCCGTCGCCGCGACCAGGCGAGCGACATCAGCGGCGAAAGCCGCCATATCCTCCTCCATTCGGGAGATGCGGCGGCTCAATTCCTCGAAATCTTTCTTTTGCACGGGCACGTCGCGCCAGATCGCCAGCGCCGCCTCCGCCTCGGCGATCGTCGCATCGGCGGCGAGCCCGATCGCGCTCATTCGCGCCGGCCATTGCGCGCGCGCCGTCTCGAGCGTCTCGAGCGCGCGCGTTTTCGCGGCTTCGCGTCGCTCGACCTCCTCCTGCGCATGCTGCCGGCGAATGGCGCGTTCACGCGCCCCGGTCCAGATTCGTTGCAGGCGAGCGAGTCGGCTCGACGCATCCTTGTGCAGCAGCTCGATCGGCATGGACGGATCGTCGACGCCGCCGAGGTCCAGGACGAGCCGCGCCAAGGCGCCGCGATGCGCCGCGAGCTTGCCTTCGAGCGCCGCCGCCTCGCATCCGCGATCCGAGAGACGTCGCCGCCGCTCCGTCAATTCGCCGATTTGCGTCAGCCAATGCGCCATCGCCGCGGGCGCGCGCGGCGTGACGCCGCTGCGGCTCCACAATTCCATCCAGGCGGCCTGGGCCGCGGCGTTTCGCGCGTCGAGCGCCGCCTGCGCGTCGAGCAGCTCGGCGCGCTTGCGCTGCTCTTGCGCGAGCCGCTCGCGCGCGGTTTCGAGACGTGAGGCGCGGTCCGCGTCGGAAAGGAGAACATCGGTCACGGCGTCGATGTCGCGCGTCTCGGCGCGCAGCCTGCCGAAATTCTCGCGTCGCTCGGATGGCGCGCTGTCGAGAGAGGCTTCGAGCGCCGAGGCGGCTGCGTCGCGGCGGGCGCGCGCCGCGAGCAGATCGTCGCGCGTCGCCGCTGCGCCAGCGCGCGAATGCCGCTCGATCTCGCTTTCGATCTCGGCGAGCGTCGCGCGCGAGGCCGCAATGTCGGCGGCCGAGCGCTTCTCTTTCTCGGCGATATCGGCCGCCGTGACGCGCGCCGCCTCTATCGCGGCCTCGTTCGGCAGCGGACGGCGCGCGATCTCATCGAGCGCGCTCGCGGGCGGGTCGAGCCGCGCCGCATCCTCCGCGATGCGCGCCTCCTCGAGCGCGTCCTGCGCGCGGTCGCGGCGCAGCCGATCGGCGTCGCCGGCCACTTCGGCGAAGGCCTCGAAGCGTCGCTGAAACGGCTCTGGATCGGCGACATAGGCTCCGTTCTCCTCGGCGCCTTCCAGATCCCGCTGCTTCTGTAGCGCCCGCTCCAGCTCGCCCAGTGCATCGGCGCATTTCTCCTCGGCGCGCCGGCGCCCGTCGACGGCCTCGCGCGCGGCGGCCAGGGCCGGATCGGTCCGCATGCGCGCGAGCAGCTGTTCGAAGGAGGCGAAGCCGAGCCGGCGCGCCGTCTCGGTCAGCGCGTCGCCTGCGATGCGCTGCTCGCCCTGCCGTTTCGGCAGATCGGCCTGCGCCTTGCGCACGGCGCCGAGCCGCTCGCGCAGCTTCTGCGCTTCGGCGTCCTGCGCCAGCAGCGTCTCGTCGACGGCGAGGGCGGCGATCGTCGCCCGATCCTCGGCGTCGTCGGCGGCGTAGCCGGCGAGCTTCTCATCGAGCGCCTCGGCGTCCTTCCATGCGGCGCGCCAGCGCGCCGTCTCCTCGACGGCGACCGGGGGAAGATCGGCGAAATCCGCCAATTCCTCGCTAGAGGCGGCGAGGCGCAACAGCCGCGGCCGGGTGCGCGTTGCGCGCCGGCGAAGGGCGAGGGCGCGGCCGATCTCCTCATGCGCGCTGCGCAGCGCATCGCATTTGCGCCGCGCCTCCTCGACCGCCTCGTCGGCCGCCTTCAGAGCGTCGGCGGTGACGATGGCGTCGCGCAGACTTTTCTCCGCCTCGCCGAAGCGAGACTCGGCGATATAGAACTCTTTCGAGGAAGCGCGGCGCGCTCCGAACAGCGCCTCCGCCTCGGCGTCGAGCCGGGCGCGCAGCCGCGACAAGGCCGAGAGCTGCGCGGAGGAGGCGGCGAGCGTCTCCGCCAGACGGCCGCCCGCCTTCAGCAATTCCTGACCGCCCTCGCGCAGCGCGCGGGCGGTGAGGCCGAATTCGGCGAAGAAGCTCTCGCGGGTCGCGGCGCCCAGCAGCGGCGCCAGCAGCTCGTCGTCGAGTGGTTTGTCGGCCTCGTCGAGAAGCGTGTTCTTGTCGCCCTTGCGGCGCCGGAAGCTCAGCGCCGCGCCGTCGACGAGGCGCAGACGCGCCCCGATCCGCAGCGTCCGGCTCTCATGCAGAAAATCATAGGCGGTTCGCTTGCCGAAGCCGAACAGAAGATCGCCTATGCCGGCGAGCGCCGAGGTCTTGCCCGCCTCATTGGCGCCGAGCACGATATGCAGCCGCGCGTCGGGCCGGAAGGTCAGCGCGCGGTCGGTGAAGGCGCCATAGCGCTCGAAACGCAGCTCCTCGATCCTCACGCGGCGTCCTCCTGCTCGAGCGCGCCCAGCAGAAGATCGCGGGCGGTCTCGGCGAGCTGCGCCAGCGCGGCCGGATCGGCCGGAAATTCGGCGCGCAGGCCGCGCGGCAGCTTGTCGCCTACGAGCTCGGCCAGCTCGGCGAGCGTCGCTTCGAAGCCAGGGTCGGCGGCGGCCTCGCGCAGCAGCGTCTCTATGTCGAGCGCGTCCGGCGCGGCGGGCGCTCGTGCGCGGGCCGGCGGGCGCGTCGCGATCTCCAGCTTTTCGACCCAGCAATCCTCGGCGAGGCGGAAGCCGAGCGCGCGCGCTTCCTGCTCCAGCGTCTCGCGCCCCGCGACGAGGCGCTCGTGCAGCGGAGTCGCGCCGACGAGGCGGACGCGGGCGGCGAGCGGCCGCGCCTCGGCCTGCGCATGAATTGCGCCGAGCCGCGCCTCTATGCGGGCGAGCGCCGCGGCCTCGTCGGCGCAATCGTCGATCTCGACGCTCTCATGCGCCCAGCGGGCGGCGTCGAGCGAGACCGGCGTCGCCTCGACGATGCGTCCGTCGTCGACCGTGATCCGCATCGCGCCCTTCGCGCCGGTCTCCTTGACGCTCCGCCCCTGAATATTGCCGGGATAGACGATCCATGGATCGCGCGCGACGATCTCCGCCGCATGGACATGGCCGAGCGCCCAATAATCATAGCCGAAGCGCGCGAGATCCTCGACCGTGCAGGGCGCATAGGCAGCGTGGCCGCGCGAGCCGTCGAGCGCCGTATGCAGAACGCCGATGTTGAGCCAGCCCTCGCGCCGCTCGGGATAGCTCGCGACGAAGGCGCCGTCGACGAGACGCGTGCCGAAGCTGCGGCCATGCAGAGCGACGCGCCGCTGCTCGACCAGCAGCGTCTCCGCGCGCGCCGAGGAGAAGATTCGCACGCTCGGCGGATAGGGCAGGGACTTCGACATGAGGCTGTCGGCGTCGTGATTGCCCTTGACGATGAAGGTCGGAATTCCCTTGCGGTCGAGCCGGCCGAGCGCGCGCGCGAAGAAGAGGCCGGTGGTCACATCCTTCCAATCGCCGTCGAAAATATCTCCCGAGATCACGACGAAAGCGGCGTCGGCCGAGATCGCCTCGTCGATCAGCGCCTCGACGGCGCGCCGCCCGGCCTGGGCGAAGCGCGCCGCGACGGCCGGGTCCTTGACGCCGAGACCGGCGAGCGGGCTGTCGATATGGAGGTCGGCCGCATGAAGAAAACAGAACCGCATGAGGGACAGATCTCAGATTTGGGAGCCGGGCCGAACGAAGCATGCCTTTGTGGCGCAGACGAATCCGCCGCGCCGCATCATCGTAACCGATCCGCTCGATTGCGTCACACCGGGCGCGGCTCGGGCAAGCAGAGCGGCGCGCGGCGGGAATGTCTGTCGTTCACAACCGGTGCACGGCCGGCCGTCCGTATTCTGTCGAGAACGTCCCCGTCCGGTCGCTCGACCACGCCGGCAAGCTCGTGTTGGGCGGCCTGCGCAGCGTGCGCGCGCGTGGGAAGAGAGCCGCTCGACCCTTTCGCCTTTCGTGCGAGAAGGCAGCCCTCGTGTCAGCGACGGTCGAACGGGGCGCCCGCCGTTCGTCGGTTCGCGTCCTGCTTCAATTGTCGGCGTCGACTTCATCCGAGCCGGCTGCGATGCGTCTCCTTCTCCTGCTTGCGAGAGTAGGAGACGCCACATCTATCCACTGGACGGCCCCGTCAGAATTCGAACTTCAGCGATCCGACGATGTTGAAGGGCGCGCCATTGCTGAGGGTGCCGAGGCTGAAGTTCGACGACGCCGGGGCGGCGACGCCATCCGTGTAGTAGCTCCGATTGAAAATATTGGTGGCGTTGATTTGAGCCGTCGTCTTCACCCCGTCGAGATCGAAGCTATAGGCGGCCATCAAATCGACAGTCCCGTATGACGAGAGCAGGGGAATCGCACCGAGCTTTCCGCCACTGCCGTCCTGGATCGGCTGCGAGCCGTGGTACGTATAGCCCGCGCCGACCTTGAGCCCCTTCAGCAGCGGTTCCTGAAATTCATAGCTCGTCCAGAGCCGCGCGAGATTGCGCGGCACATTGGGGAGACGCTGGCCGGGCCGCAAACCGCTCAGTTGCGTGCCTTCGGCGACGCGAACGTCCTGGTTCACATAGTTGAGGATCACGTTCCAGCCGGGCAGCAGCTCGCCTTGAATGTCGATCTCGGGCCCGGAGCTGCGCGCCTTGCCGACGAGAGTAACGCACGACGGCGTGCCGTTGCAGAGATGGGTCACATCCGGATCGCTGATCGGAATATTGGTCTTGACCAGATTGTAGTAGTCGACATTGGCGCGCAGCCTTCCGTCGAAGAGCTCGAACTTCGCGCCTGCCTCCCAGCTCTCGGCGTTCGACGGCGGCGCGAAGGTGTTCGGATACACTGTTCCGGAATTCGCGGCGAACCCCTCCGTGTAATTGCCATAGAGGCTCACCCAGGATTGGGGACGCCAGAGCAGTCCGAAGCGCGGCGTCAAGCGGGCCTGATGGGCCGGTATGGCGGAGTTCGACACGGGCCCCGATACGAACGACCCCGATCGGCTCGCGCTGGTGTTCCAATTGAAAACATACTGGTACCGCGCCCCGGCCATCACATGGAAGCCATGAGGCAGCTCGACCTGCTCCTGCATGTAGAGACCCGCTGTATCCTGCCGTTTGTATGATTCTTGGTGACTGGTCGAAGCCAGTGGAGAGACGGGGACTCCGGGAAAGATCGGATCGAGCAGGCTGATGGTCGACCAGCCCCAGGGGGCGTAATTTTGTGCGACCGAGTCGTAGGTGAAACGAGAATAGTCGCCGCCGAGCAACAGCGTATGTTTCGTTCCTAGCAACTCAAAGTGGCCGACGAGATCCTGGTTTGTTTGCCATGACGATAGAAGTACATTGCTATAGCTGGTCGACAGCGAGATAAGGGGGGTGGGTCCCGCGCCTATTATGGTCGGCTGGGTGGCGCTTCTGATCCAATTCGTGCTGGAGAAGGCGACGCGCGATCTGAGCGACCAGTCGTCGTTGAAATTATGCGCTCCCGTCAACGCCACGTTGACTGTCGGCTGGAGCGCCGGGCTGTAGCCGAAGTAGCTATTGTTGCGCGGTGTATGCACGAAGAAGCCGTTGATCATCGGAGCGTAGAATCCATAGATCGGCGACTGGTCGTTGCTGTAGCTCGCTTCCGCCTTCACCCAGGTAGAATTGTCGATCTGCCATTTGACGACCGGCGCCACGAAAAAATTCTGGCTGTGTGTTCGATCCACGAACGAACCGAAAGGCGCGCCATTGTTCTCATAAGACATGTCGACCCGGTAGAGCACGGATTTGTCGTTGGTCACCGGGCCCGTGGCGGCGATGCTGGTGCGGTAGAGCGCCAGCGCGCCGACCTGCTGCTGGATGGCGTAATGAGGCGTGTCCTGCGGGGCCCTGGTCGTGATATTGATAATGCCGCCGGGCTCGGAGAGCCCGTAGAGAATGGCGGCGGGACCTTTCAGCAGCTCGATCGAGCCGATATTGGCGAATTGCTGAGAGCCGACGATATCTTGCGCCGCGAAGGCGCCGTTGATGCGAAAGCCGTCCTGGTAAAAATCCTTGGTCTGGAAGCCGCGCACAAAAATGCCGCCGGCTCGCGAAGTGTTGGACGATACCGCGCCGCTAGGGACGGTGACGCCGCTGACGTTCAGCAGAGCATCCTTCAATGTCGTCGCCTGCTGATCCTCGAGCACCTTCTGCGTGATCACCTGCACATTGATCGGCGTGTTCATGACCGGCGTGTCGGTCTTCGTCGCCGTAGTCGCGTTCGGCACGACATAGGAGTTCTGCGAGGTGAGGCCCGGCTTGTCATTGCTGGGCCCGTCCACCCGCGGCCGCTCCGCCCCGACGTCGATCGGCGGCAGCGGCTCCGCGCCGTCGTTGCGCACGCCATTGTCCGCCTGCGCCAGAACGATCGAAACCACCTGACCGTTGTTGGTGAAACGATAGCCGAGGCCTGTTCCGGCGAGGACATGGTCGAGCGCCTCGCGCAGCGTGAAGTCGCCGGAAAGGCCCGGCGTCGTCCGTCCGCGGGTGATCGCGGCGTTGTAGAGGATATGCAGCTCGTTATCGTCGGCGATGCTGTTCAACGCCTCCGTCACCGATCCGGACGGAATTCGATAGGGACGAGCGACGCCGAGGGCGTCGTCTGGCGGGATCGCCGCATGAGCGGGCGAAGCGGCCGGAACTGATCCCGTCATGAATGCGCCGAGCGCCGCCGCCGCGATCGCCGAACCCATTTCGCTACCCTTCTTCGCCTCGCCTCGACGAAACCGTCTTTTCGCCATTTGCCCGCCCCTCGATCTCATTGCGGGGCCGCGGCTCGAGAGCGGCCCCTGAATCGATCGACGTCGCCGGGGTGAGAAACGAAACGTCGCCCATGCAAAAAAATTTCAGCGAACGCGCAGGATTGCGCGCGACGCGCAGTAACCCTCGCTATTCGTGCAGGAAAATCAGGTAATTGGAGAAATAGGTGGCGCGCAGGCCGAGATTGGCCTCGATTTCGGCGAGGGTCTGTGACGGGTCGTCGACGCCGAACACGCCGCTCACATGGCGCTCGCAGGCCGAGGTCGGGACGCAAAAGACAAGGCCGCGCCGATAGCGCCCGAGCGTTGTCAAGACGTCCCCGAGCCTCTGATCGTTCACGATCAGCTTGCCGCGTCGCCAAGCCGTCACGCGCGCGAGATTGGCCGGCTCCGGGAGCCGAGCGGCGCGGTCCCGCTCGAAGGCGCTCTCCTGCCCCTCCCGGACGAGCGTTCTGGCGCCGCCGCTCGCCACCTCGACGCTGTGCTCGGTGACGGCGACTTTGGCTTCGTCATCGTCCAGAGCGACGTCGAACGCCGTCCCGCGCGCTGTGACTGTCCCGCCCGCGGCTTCGACGACAAAGGGCCGGGCGGCGTCGGGCTCGACCTGAAACCAGGCTTCGCCAGCGAGAAGCGCGACGCGTCTTTCCGACGCCGAGCGGCGGATGGCGAGCGTGGATTTCGGCGCGAGATGGGCGACGGAGCCGTCGTCGAGCGTCACCAACCGGGCTTCCCCCACTCCCGTGCGATAGTCCGAGCGCAGCAGGGCGACCAGATCTATGAAATCGACGGTCAGAAAGAGCGAGGCGGCGACCAGCGCCGCCGCGCCCAGTCGCCGAAGAGCGCGTGCGCCGCGCGCTCGCGGAACAGGAGCTCCGAATGTCTCGAGATAGCCCGTGAAGCCGGCGATGTCCTCGAACGCGGCGCTGTGGCGTGGATCGCTCGCGAGCCAGGCCTCGAAGGCGGCGCGCTCGCTCCGGGACAAGGCGCCGATCTTGCCGCGCACCCACCAGTCCACCGCCGCGGCGCGGATATCCTGCGGATCGCCTGTATTGCGTTCGTCTGCCATCACTCGAACCGGGCCCCAGATTCCCGAGCGCGCTCGGGCTGTCGATATGTACGACGAGTCGGCGCCCGGAAACGAAACGTCACGGGCGCAAATTTTTTATTCCGGGAGCGAATTGCGGCACCGGAGGATGGCGAGATTCAAGTGTCGGCGGACCATGGTGTCGGTGATGCCGAGCCGTCTGGCGGCCTCTTTCGCGGGCACGCCCTCTTGCATGACCATCTCGAAAACTCGCCGGCATTGCGGCGGCAAGGCCTCGATGGCCGCCGAAACGAGGAGCCGCTTGCGTTCCTGGTCGATGCGCTCGTCGACCGGGATTTCGTCCGCCGGGACCCCCGTCGGCGGTTCGCCGAATTCCAGACGCTTCCCCTCGGACTTCGCGCGGCGTTTGAAATCTCGTGTGAGATTGATCGCGATCCGCTGGAGAAACGCCGGAGGATCGACGATCTCCTCCAGATGGTCGTGACCGAGCGCGCGAATGAATGTCTCGTTCAGCAGGTCCGGCGCGTTGTCGCGACCGGCTCGGCGCGTCAGATATCTCAACAAAGCATGGCTGTTACGCTCGAAGAGCGCGCCGACGAGACGGCGTTTTGTCTCGAACATCTTCTCGATTTCCGCGCGGGCCTGGCGCGTCGCGGCGCTCGGCGCCGGCAGGACGACTCAGGATGAATCCGGGATGCGAATTTCGCCGCTGCCGCGGCGGAGCCGGCTCATGTTGAAAAAGGCGGCGCGCGTTGCGACCACGAGCTGATCCAGCCCTCTGGGGACGATGTCCCCACGATCGAAAAACTGCCGACCGGAACATCCGCGGCGGCCCAAATCGAGAGATCGTCGTCCTTAGGTAGGACTGAGAGAAATCCGGTCGGGCCGTCGATTTGGCCGAAGCGGCAGAGGATGCAACAAGAACAAGAGAGATGCGTCCCCGGCTCACGGCGTTGGTCATCGGCGCCGCTTGGTTCGGCGCAGTGACCGAAATTCGCGGAGATGACCCCGTCGCCGAGGGCTTGCGCCAATACGCTGGCGGCCAGCCCCGGCAAGACGAGAGCCCAAGCCAAGAGGCCCACGATCAACAAGCGGGCGACACCCTTCGGCCAAAACGCGAACTTGTCCATATCCCCTACGGAACCCCTGGAACCCACGAGGAGTCAAGGGCGGGGAACGGCGAAGCAGCGAAAGCCCTCTCTCTGTTGCAGAAGCGCCACATGGCCGGGGAACAAGGTGCGCCACTCCCGGCAACGGGACAGCCCCCGTTGTCGAAGAGATCGACACGTTGTGCGGAACGTCATTCCCCCGCGGCGAGTTCCCGGGCGTCCGCGAGAGCCTTCGCGGCGAGGCCGATGACTGCGAAGGCGGCGAGGATGAGGATCGCCGTGTCCAGCCGCGACAGGCCGTCAGACGCCATCTCGTCGACGCCCGAGACCCGCGCCATGAAGGGCCATGCCGCCATGAGGATGCGGAACTCGCTCGGGCCGAGGCCGATATAGGCCATCGGCCGCGCATGATGCGCGATCGTGCGAACGTAATTATAGGCCGAGAACAGCAGATAGCAGACCAGAATGACGAAGGCCGATTGGAGCGACAGAAACGGTGAGGCGCCGAACGTCACGATCAGCAGGATGTGCGACAAGAGATCATTCGTTTGGCCGAAGACTTCGAGCTTCCGATTGGTCTCGTTCCGGCTGCGCGCGAGCGGCCCGTCGAGCGCCATGCCGATCCAATTGAGAGCTATTCCGGCGACGAAGACTGGCAGCCACGCGGGCGACCAACGGCAGCCGATGAGCGCCGCCGCGGCGATGACGGCGCCAATGACGCCGACTTTCGTCAGGCGCCGCGGCGTCACTGACGCGGGCAGCGCCGAGAGGATTGCGTCAACGAGCCTTTGCTCGCTCGCCGCGAGGAAGCTCCGATCGAATTGCGGGCTATGATGACTGAAGAGATACGCCACGCTTCACTCCGTCTCTTTTTGCCGTCGCCGCTTTTGCCTCGTTCGTCTCGTCCTCTGACGTGCTTCCTCAGAAGGTGAATCCGACCTGCAACAGGCCCTTGGTGTGGCGGTCATAGGCCGTCGCGCCGCTGTTGGTCCCATAGGTATGCGCGGCCTGCGCCTTCAGAACAAGCAGGCTGCCGCCGCCTATGTCATAGGTCGCGTAATAGCCGACGCCGACGTCATTAACGCCCGTGTAGCTGCGCTGCGTCGTCGTGTAGGAGCCGTTCTCCAGCCAGACGCCGCCTATGTCGGTGAAGACGCCCAGCGCATGACGATAATTCTCGATCTGCGGCAGCGCATATTTCAGCTCCGGCGTCACGATATAGCCGCTGTCGCCGGCGAGGCCTTCGTCGAAGGAGCGCACGCCCCAGAAGCCGCCGAGGCTGAATTGCTCGCTGCTGTCGAGATTGCCGTAGAGCGCCTTTTGTGCGCGAAGATAGGTCGACAGCGAGAATTTCTCATCTAGCGCGATGGTCGCATTCACCGAGAGATTGATGCGATAGAAATTGCCGACCGTATCGGCGCCGGCGCGGTTCTGAATCTTCTGCGTGACGTCGAGATAATTCACATAGCCGGAGGTGAAGGAGAGCGTCGAGCTCGTCGCCAGCGGCAGGCCGAAGAAGTCCTGCGCCGTATCGCGCGTCACGCCGATCGTGCCGAGCGCTATGTTGCGATTGGCGGTCGATGTGTCGGCGATTTTGTCGTTCAGCCATTTATGCGTGAAGTTCGCAAAGAGCGAGATGCTCTCCTCGCGATGGCGGATCAGCGCATAGCTCAGCGTGGCGGTGAGCGCATAGGCGCTGCCGGTGGCGTCGAGGTCCTTATAGGCGCCGCCGAGCGCGTATGTCGTGCGATAGGCGCCGATCTCCGCGCGCAGCCCATCATAGCCCAGCGGGAAGGAATAGGCGACGCGGCCATTGGCGAGCGCGGCGCGTTCAGAGACGATGGCGGAGCCCGACAATCGATCGCCGAAGCCGAGTGGCGAATTGATGTTGAAGCCGCCGTTCAGACGATCGCGGCCCGTGTAGGGCGAGCCGAAATTATCGCCGAGCAGATAGGCTTCGACGCGCTTTCCTTCCGGCACGGCGAATTGAAAATCCGACGTCTCCTGTGCCTTGCCGGGCGAGACCACGATGCGCGGCACACCGGCGCCGGGGAGATCGGAGACCAGCAGCAGCGCGCGCTCGAGCGCGTCCCTGTGGATCAGCGCTTCGTCCTCGAGCGCCGTATCGACAACGCCTTGCAGGAAGCCCGTGTCGACGGCGGAAGAATTCTTGACGAGCACGCTGCCATATTTTCCGACGACGAGCTTGATCTTCAACAAGCCGCTGCGGGCGTCTTGCGCCGGCACATAGGCCTTGGCGACGAGATAGCCCTTGGCGTGATAGAGCAGAGTGACCTTATCCGCCGCGCCATAAATATCGCCGAGCGTGAGCTTGCGGCCTTCATAGGGCGCGAGGATTTCGCGCAGCTCGGCCTCTTCGACGAGCAGCGGCCCTTCGACGATGAAATGCTTGACGAGGAGCGTCTCTTTACTCGCGAGGGTGAAGCGCGGCTCGGCGAGCTGCGGCAGCACGGGCGCCGCTCTCTCGCGTGGCGGCGGCGCCTGGCGGGCGTCATCGGCCTCACGCACGGCCGCGCCGACATTGTAGGGCAGCACGGGAGCAGGGGCGCTCTGCGCGAAGGCCTGGGGCGCGGCGAGAGCGAGGACTTGCGCGGCGGCGCAGGAGAGGAGCAGACGGCGGAAATACATTTGAGGATCGACCTTTCTGGTCCTGTGCGTCTTATTGGGCCTTCGGGGCGGCCGCGGAATTCTTGCCGTCTGTCCCGAGGTCGAAATGCTGGCCGTCGACGTCGATGCCGCGAATGCGCGCGCGGTAGTGGGCGCCCGGCGATGAGGCGCGAACCTTGTGAGGCCCACTCGTCGTCGAAGCGTGCTGCGCATGCGTGCGGACAGCCGGCAGAGGCGTCTGCGTGGGTTCGACGCCTTGCATGATGGCGTCGACATCGGCAGGGGGCACGGCCGCCACCGCCGCTCTGCCCGCCGTGGCGAGCGACCCGTTGGGCGCCGCGGTCGGCGCCGCCGCACGATTGGAGATCACATTGCCGGCGCCGCTCGCCGCTTGCTGCGTCTGGGCCTGACGAGCGGCCGCCGCCCTGGCGGCAGCGGCGGCATCCGCCGCCGCCGTGCGCGCCGCCAATACCTGGTTGATCGTGCCGTTGATATAGAATGGCGCGTCCTTGATCTGCGCACTCGTCAGGCCGCCGCCGCCAGTCACCTTGCCGACGACGATCTGACCGGCGATGAGGAAAGTCGGAGTATTTGTCAGGCTCAGGCCCGGATTGACCTCCGAATTGAAGTAGCTATTGTTGATAACGCCAGCGGTCGTGCTGTTGAGGTTGCCGCTGTTGTTGAAATTGACGCCGGCGATTCCGCCAGCCTGTCCGGCTACGCTGGTCACAGCGCCACTCGCGTAGGAATTGCCGATGAAGCCCGAATTGGCCCCAACGAGACCGCCAGCCGCGTTAGCGGCAGCATTCGTCACCCCGAGGCCGTTCGACGTGACATTGCCGGTGGCGTAGGAGCCCGTGATCGACGCCACACTAGTGTTGGTTCCAACGAGGCCGCCTGCGGTCGAATTCGCGACGACATTGCCGGTGGCGTAGGAATTCGAAATTGCGCCCGTGCTGGAGCCGGCAAGACCGCCGGAGTTGTTGTTGCCTGTCACATTGCCTGTCGCATAGGAGTTGGTGATGGTTGCGGCGGAGGTGCCGACGAGCCCGCCTGTCCCCGCGCCCGTCGTCGAGCCGGTGACATTGCCGGTGGCGTAGGAGCTGGAAATCGTGGCGTTGCCGCCACTGTTCGAAATATAGCCGACAAGACCTCCCGCAGCATCCCCGAGGGAGCCTGTGAAGCCCACATTGCCGGTGGCGTGAGAATTAGTGATGACGATCGCCGAATTGGTGAAGACGCTCATGTCGCCGATCAGTCCACCGATGCCCGGCGTCGTACTGATAACGATGTTCTGGAGGCTGGTGACATTGCCCGTCGCATAAGTGTTGTCGATCGTGATGTTGGAGCTCGACGCCGAAATGATTCCAATGAGACCGCCGAGGCTTGCGCCACCGGTGACATCTCCGGTTGCAAAGGAATTCCTGATAATGGTCGGCGCGGAGCTGCTCGGAATCGTTCCGATCAATCCGCCCATGGAGCTGGTGCTAGCATTGCCGATGACTGCGCCGGTCGCATAAGAATCATATACGTTCGTGTTCGATGCATAATTGACGAGACCTGCGCCTCCGCCAGTGATCGTGCCGCTCGCATGCGAACGGTAGATATTTTCATACTGTGAATAGCCGATCAGTCCGCCGATGCCGTTGCCCGTGACATTGGCGGTCGAGAAGCTGTCCATGATATTCGTGAACACGCCATTGGCCGAGCCGCTCTGCCCGAGCAGGCCGCCTGCATTATCTCCGCGGATCGAGCCCGTGCTGTAGGCTTTGCTGATCGTCGCCAGATTCGAGCCGACCAATGCGCCGATAAATCTCCCGTTAACCGCTGCACCATTCGTCGTGCCCGTCGAGCCGATGTTCGCATTGGTGACGCCGATGTCGCGAATTAGGCTGCCCGCCGTCGTCTGACCAATGAGCCCGAGATTGGAGATCGCGCCATTGTTCACCGTCGCTGTCGAATTGATCGCCAGATTCGCGACCGTATGGCCGAGGCCGGCCAGCGTTCCGGAAAATTTCTCGATCAATGCATCGGTGTAGGTCGTCCCAGACGCATCGATATTCTGCCCCAGCGCATAATTTCCGGTGACGCTCGCCGCCGTGGTTCCGGGCAGGACGGTGGCGTCATGGCCGTCGAGTGCGTCGAGCTGCGCGACATTCTGGATAAGCGCGTAATTGGTTCCGTTGATCTTCAGGCCGGCGTTGGCGCCGCTCAGCGTCACGCTGGCGTATTGCGTGCCGGCGGGGGCCAGCAGCGGGATCGGATAGCCATTGGAGTCGAAAGTCACGCCGCTATAGGTCGCGGGCGAGAGAATATTATAGTCGCCGCCGTAATTCATCGCGAGGCCGGCGCTCGCGCCGGTCGCAGTGAGAGAGGCGTTGATGTTGATGTTGTTGCTCGCCGTCAGCCCGAGCGTCGTGCTCGCGGACCAGCTCACCGGATCGTTGATCGTAATGTCGCCATTGATGGCGTTCAGGCTGAAATTGCGCGAGGCGAGCGTTCCCGCGACGAATTGCGCCGTCACCCCGCCGGAGCCGATCGTCACGGTCGGCTGCGTCCAGGACCATGTTCCATTCGTGCCCGTGTTCAACGACAGATTATTCGCGACGGAAATATTCGGGCCCGCGGTCTCGAGCAAGCCGCCATTGCCGCTCGTCGCCGCGAGATTGATGTTGCCGCCGACCTTCGTCGTCCCGGCGAGATTGCCGACAATATAGCTGCTCAATCCCGAATTGGCGGAATTCAACGTCAGATTGAGCGTGTTCGCCGAAGCGAGCAGAGCCTTGCCGCCGCGCGCCGTCACATTGCCCGATTGCTCGACAGAATTATTGCTGGCGAGCGCGAGGAAGCCGCCGTCGACGATGACGATGTCGCCCGCAGCGACCACCGAGCCGGTCCCGCCGGCCGCCACGAAGAGATAATTGCCCGCGTTGAAATTGGCGTCGCTGACGTTGAGCGTGCTCGCGACCAGCGCGCCGACGTTTATACTCGATCCCGCCGTGAGCAGCACGCCAGCCGAATTCAGGATAAAGACGCGGCCATTGGAATTCAGCGCGCCGGCGATGACGCTCTGCTCATTGCCGGTGACGCGATTGAGCACAACCGAGCTCGCCGAAGGCTGGACGAAATTCACCGTCTCGCCTGCGGCGATCGAGAAGCGGAACCAATCGATGATCGCACGGTCGGTTGTCTGCGTGACCGTCGTCGTCGCGCCGGATGTGGCGATCGATACAGAGCCGCTGACGACATGATCGAGCGCCAGGCTCTGCGAGCCGAGCACCGCCGAGCCGACGGCGCCGACGACCGTGTAATTCGGATTGCTGACGGTAAGGCCGCTGAAGTCGGTGATCGTCTGCACGCCGGCCGCTGCGCCGGCGAGCTTCGCAGAGCCGCCGAGGCTGGCCGAATCGCCCGCGACAAGATTCATCGCTGTCAGATTGCCGCCGTTGATCGTGGCGGAGCCGTCGACGGATTTCGTTCCATAAATCGTCAATGGCAGCGGCGCGATATTGGCTATCGTCTGCGCGGTCGTGCTCTGGAGCAGATAGTTGCCGGCGTCGGTCCCCGTCAGCGTGAGGCCGGCGACGGTGACGGCTTTTCCAGTTCCTGCATTCTTGTCGGAAAATTGCGGCGTCGCATAGGAGAGAGCGAGACTGTCGCCGGCGACCGTGCCGGGCAACGCCCAGCTGATCGTGTCGTCCGTCGTGCCGTCATAGACCTTGTTTTGTCCGGCGACGGTCGCGGTAATGGGCTTTTGGCCGATCGTCGCCGTCGTCGTCTTGGCGACGGAATAATTGCTCGCCTTGCCGCCACTGGCTCCGTCGGCCAACGTATAGGCGATGTTGACCGTCTTGCCGGTTCCGGCGTTCTTATCCGCGAAAGCCGCGGAGGTGTAATTGATGTTCAGCGTCTGATTGCCGACGAGACCGACAAGGCCGCCATTGGCGACGCCGCTTACCAAGGTCGCGGATGTCGCGCCGTCATAGACCTTATCGGCCACGGCGCTCGAGATGGTAATCGCCTTCGGCGCGATCGTCACAACGCCTTTCACATTCTTGTAGACGGATGACAATAGGCTCGAGGCGTTCCAGGCGCCGGCGTCGACAAAGCCATTGCTCGTCGCTGCGGTGAAGGGGTTATTGGTCGTCGAGGCGGCGCTATCAACGGTGGTGAGCGTCCCGCCGCCACCCTGCAAGCCGAGCGTCGTCAGCGACAGGGTCGTGGCAGAGGAAGTAGCCGAGCCATAGGACGGCGCCGTGGTCGTAGCCACATAGACGGGGATTTGCGCCAGTATCGGGAAGCCGGAGGTCGAGGCCGCCCAGATGGACGAGTCGAATCCGATATAGCTCGCGGAGGTCACGGCCTGTGTCGCGGTGAGGCTCTTGGCGCTGGAGCTGTCGGTGGGGACAGTGGCGCCGGAGGCGCTGGTCGCCGACCAATAGGCGTTGCTGATCGTGCCGCCGGTATTGTCGAGCACAAAGCCATAAAGCGGCGTCGAGCCGCTATTGGCCGAATATTCCATCGCATAGACATTGCTGATCGCACCCGAGTTCTTATAGGCGAATCCCGCAGTCCAGACAGCGGAGGCATTGGTGGTGTTGAGCGCGTTGGTGTAGGAATTGGTGATGCTGCCGGCGTTCTCGCCGACGAAGCCGCCGACGTGAGGCCCTTGCGCATAGAGGGTGGATAATGGCGGGGCTAACACATAGGACTGATCGATGACGCCGGTGTTCTTGCCGACGAAGCCGCCGGCGATGGAGGTCGCATCGTTCAGTCGCAAGGTGAGGATAGTGTAGGATCGATCGATCTCGCCGGCGTTTACGCCGACGAAGCCGCCGGCGTAGGTCGGGGTGGTGGTGTCCTGCGAGAAAATGAGGCCAGTGTTCGCCGAATTGAGGCGAGTGAAGCTGTCGACGATCTTGCCGCTCGCCTCATTCACGCCGACGAGGCCGCCGCTGATTCCGATCGTGAAGACATTGCCGGCGGAATAGCTCTGCGCGATCAAGCCGAAATTATCGCCGACGAGGCCGCCCGCGATGGCGACATTGGTATTGGCGACATTCATTGCGGCGAAACTGTCGACGATCGTCCCGCGATTGACATTGGCGAGCGCGCCGACCGCCGATTTCGCGGCTGCGACGCCGCCGACCGATCCGCCGGACAGGCCAAGATTGCTGATGGTCGCGCCGGCGCCGACGATCCCGAACAGGCCGGTCGCAGAGAGCGAAGGTGAATTGAACAAATGGCCGAAGCCGTTGAAGGTTCCGGTGAAGACGCTCGTCTCGCCGAGCGTCTTCCCGAAGCTGACATCGGCGCCGAGCACAAAGCGCCCGCCCAGATTATTAGCCACCGCTGCGAATCCCGCGGCGTTGCTGATGACGGTGTAGGCGTCGCCATTCAGCGTCACCGCGCCCGTGCCGCTGAAATTGATCTTGCCGGCATAGGTGTAGGCCCCAGCGCTCACTCCCATCAGCGTGTAGAGCCCCTTGGGCGAGCCGTCCGCATTGAAGCCGGTTCCGTAATTGGCGGCGAAAGAGGCGGTCCCCGTCGCCGTCATCACATTGTCGACGAAAATATTATTGGTCGCCGTCAAAGTGAGCGTGTTGCCCGACCAGCTCACCGCCTCATTCACATAAATATTGCCGTCGCCGCCCTTGCCGCTCGTCGACGATATTGTGACATTGTTCGTGGCGAGCTGCGTGGTCAGCGCCGCGCCGGTGATGTCGCCGCCGAGGCCGATGGTGAACCCATCTGGATCGATGATCCAGCTGCCGGTCGCGCCATTGGCCGCCGCGGTCGTGATGGTCGCGCTGTCGGCGATCGTCACCTTGTTGCCGGACGTCTCGATCATGCCGCCGTCGCCGCCCTTGGGCGCCGAGGCGTCGAGCTTGCCGGTCACATTGACGGAGCCGCCCTGCGCCAGCAGCTTGATCTTGCCGACCTTCACCGAGCCGCCGCTCGATGTGGAGCCGCCGGTCAGATCGGCGAGGGTTCGCGCCTTGATGATCCCGCTATTGTTCACTTGCGCCGAGAGCAGATCGTCCGCCGCTTTAGCGGTCAGAACCACCTGGCCGCCATTGGCCTTGATCAGCCCTTTGTTCTCGACGAGCGCGTTATAGGTCCCCTTGTCGATGGTGACGTCGATGAGCGAATCGCCCTCGAAATTGAGCGTCATCTGCTCACCGGAGGCGAGTGCGACCGTGCCGAGCTTCGCCTTGATCGTTCCTTCATTGGAGACGGTCTTGCCGAGCAGCGCGACATAGCCGCCGTCCGCGGCGTTGATCGTGCCCTTATTGACGACCGCGGCGGCGGAGGAGCCGGAGAAGATGTAATTTCCGGCCATGAAATTGGCATTGGAAATATCGAGCGTCGAGGCGACGAGTCCGCCGACATTCACCTGGGCGTCCTTGCCGAACAATATGCCGTTGGAGTTGACGAGAAACACCTTGCCATTGGCGTTGAGAGCGCCGGATATGACGCTCTGCTCATTGCCGACGACGCGGTTCAGCGTCACCGACATCGCCGTGGGCTGCAAGAAATTCACTGTCTCGCCGGCGCCGATCGAAAAGCCCTGCCAATTGATGATGGCGCGATTGGTCGATTGGACGACGTTGGTGACGTTGGTCGTGGAGGAGATGGTCGCCGCGCCATCGACCACGACGCCGCCGGTCGGATTGGCGAGGGAGAAGCTGGGTAGAGCGAGGATGGCGGCAATTGCCGTCGTCGCGGAAAGCGCCCCCATGGAGCGCGCAGGTCGTCCAAAGGAGATGGGATCGAGCATCGCTGGATGTGCTTGCGCTTTTTGTCTTGCATTGCAGCTCGAACGCATAAATCCCCCGTATCGAAGCAAGCCGAGGCAACCTCGAGCAGTCTCTGAGTGTCGACTCGGACGCGTCGCAGGCGCTTTTCGAGGCTTTCAACCAACGTAGCCTTTGCTATGTGCTAAGGTTACATTACGAATGCAAATTCACGCAATGCTGAAACGGCAGGCTTTCGGCCCGTTTTTACGCCAGGATCGGCGCCCAATGGCGCTAAAATAGTAAGCATCCCTGCATGTGACAGAGTCCTTGTTTGAAATTTGCAAAACTTCTTATTGAACGAGTCGGCGATGAGAGAATGCGCGTGCCCTACGACGCACAGGGGAGTGCTATCTTCTTATATAAACCAGATAAATATCACCTCTGCCGGGAGATCGTGAAGACGACGCCGACGGAGCCGGTCGTGCTATTTTGGCGGGCGCTCAGAGGATAATGCTTGTGGCTGTTGATTTCCGCCGAGACCGACGCGGCAAAAGCGGCGTTGGATATGCGCGGCGCTTCGTCGGCGCCCTCTCGCACCTCTGCGCGCACATCTCCGAGAGGCGTGGGCTTGTCGACGATGTAAACGATAAAGCTGATCAATATTGCCATATGCGCGTCGAGGGCGTGTCCGATCGCCAAAGGGCGCGGCTAGGCCGGCCGGACGACCGGTGCCTGCGCAGCGGAATGTTTCTCGAGCGGCGCGTCGAGCGGAGGATCGTCGACCATTCTCGCGTCTCTTACTCGGCTCCCACGGTCCTTTGCGAATGATCGCGGGCCGTCTTGGCCAGAATGAGGATCGGCGCGTTCGTCGCGGTCTCGCGTTCGTAATGCTCGACGTCGACGCGCTTCAGTGGCGAGCGATAGCGCCACGTCGGCGAAGGGAGAGCGCGATGTGGGTGATGCGTCGTCATCACGATCGTCAGCCCGTCGTCGCAGAGGGCATCCATGCAACTAACGATTGCTGTGTGTATTATTTGACTTCGATCTTGCCGTGTGATGACTAACTTCTTTGCATATGGTGCCGCAATGGCGGGCCGGAATGATTGGAAAGTGAAGACCGACTGACCCACAAGCCATCTTCAACCCGGGTCACTTCTCAATGGAAATCCTGGGTCAAATCTCGACGGAAATCGACACCGTGGCCGAGCGGCGGCGCACTCATCTGGAGCATGCCGCCGAAGGCGGCTCAGAATTCTACGCGTAACGAGCCGAGGAAAGTGCGGGGCGTTCCGGTCTGTATCGTGTAGCGATCGGTCGAGGAAGGATAATAGACCACATCAGTTATGTTCCTGACATTGAGCTGAGCGGTGACGTTGTAGCCCTCGATCTTTGTCGTATACGCGATCATGCCGTTGAGCAGTGCATAGCCCGGCAAGACGAAAGAATTGGCGTTGTCACCGAACGAGCTTTCCGAGACGAACACTCCCGCTCCGAGGCTCAAACCGCGAAACGCTCCGTCCGCATCATATTTGATCCAGAGATTGCCGTAGTTTCGTGGACTTCCCGCGAGTTTGAAGCCGGCGACCGGACGTTGCGTCGTTATTTCCGTCAGGGGATTCAGTGGCGATCCGATGACCGTGCGCACATCGTCATGCGTGTAGTTCGCGATGATGCTCCAATTGTCGTCGACGCGGCCCGTGAGATCGAATTCGAAGCCCTGGCTGCGCGCTTTGCCGATCAGCAGCGTATTGCCGGCGATGGTCGGGTCCGGCGTCGGAATATTGGTTTTCGTCAGGTCGAAATAGGACATCGTCAACGAAAGGCGCTTGTCGAAGAATTCGGCCTTGAGGCCGCCTTCATATTGCTCGCCCTTTTGTGGATCGAGAGCCGTGACGCCCTGGTTGAAGCCGTTGTTCGTGCCGAAGGACTGGCTGAAATTGCCGTAGAGCGTCAACCATGGTGTCGGCTGATAGGCAATGCCGACGCGCGGACTGAACGCCTTGGCGTATTGGAGCGCATAGGTCGCCTGCGCCATATACGGCGAGGTGGCGTTGGAGTTGATTCCGTATTCTGCCCAGTCGTATCGCCCTCCGAGCAGAACATGCACGGAATCGTCGAGGAAGGATATCATGTCCTGACCATATATCCCCTTCCAACTCTGACCGAGCACTCGAAATGTCTGCCCCCGGAAAGGATTCTCTATATTCCAATAGCTTGGTGAGTAGATGTTTATCGGACTGATGCCATAGGAGTACACGTTGTAGAGAGGCGTGGACGTGTTGAAATAGTCGAGACCTACCAATATCGAATGGCTGAGGGGACCGGTTTCGAATTTGCCTTTGAGGTCGAGGCTCGTCACAAAGTTCTTGGTGGTGTTTCCGGTGAAGTAATTCATCGTGCGCGTCAGCACGCCGGTGGCCGGATTGAAGCTCGAGCCGAAACTATCGGTGAGACGATAACCGAAATTCGAATAGGCGAGCTTGCTCGTCAGACTCCAATCCTCGTCGAATCGGTAGGTCCAGTCGTAAGCGATGCGTCTGCGCTCCACATTGTCGTGCAGCCATGTCGTGAGCGAAGGCTCCTGGAGATAGCGGTCGAGCGGGAGATAGGCAGGCCCTCCACCCACGGCCGGCAGCAAGGCGTAGTCGTCGACATTGTCTCGCCGCTGATATTCGAAATCGATATTCATCCGAAATTGTTCGATCGGATGGAGCGTGATGGTGGGAGCGATGAAGAAGTTCTTGTCAGTGACGAAATTTCGATAGGAATCGATGCTGTAATATTCGGCATTGAGGCGATAGAGCACACTCTTGTCGGCGATTACTGGGCCGGTTGCGTCGATCGTCGTCCGCGTGCCGCTGAAAGACGCCACTTGCTGCTGGACGGAATAATAGGGCGTTTCGAGCGGCCGTTTCACGACGAGATCGATGATTCCGCCGGGCTCCACGCGCCCATAGAGCATAGCCGCCGGGCCCTTCAGCACATCGATCGACTGGAGATTGGTCGTGTCGAGGTTTCGCATGCCGTATTCGAGCAATCCATTCTTGTAGGAATTCGCCGCGTTGGCGAAACCGCGCACCTTGTACTGTTCGAGGAAATTCGGCAGCAGCGTTACGCCGCTGACGTTGCCGACGATCGCATCCTTCACGCTGATCACCTGCTGATCGTCCATCGTCTGACGCGTCACGACCTGGACAGATATTGGTGTCTGGAGGAGCGGCGTGTCTGTCTTCAACGTCTGCGACGCGCTCTGAGAATTATACCCAGTGTAGCGGTCGCCCGGCCCCTGCGGCGCGCCGCCCGTCCCACTCATGGGCCGCTCTTTCTCCGCCGCGCCCACATCAATTGTCGGCAGCGGCGTCGCGCCAGAGGCGTCGCTGCGCACGCCATTGTCCGCCTGCGCCAATACAATCGTCACGGTGCGGCTAGTGGCCGCCATGCGATAGGAGAGACCGGAGCCCGCGAGCAGACGCTCCAACCCGTCCTTCACGGAATAGGCGCCGGAGAGCCCCTCCGTCTTCAGCCCCAGCGTGGCCGAGGAGTCATAGAGCACATGGAGGCCGTTCGCGTCGGCGAAGCTGTTCAGCGCCGCGGCCAAGGGCCCGGGCGCAATCCGATAGCTCTGCACCCAGCCGGCCCGTTCCTGCGGCGAAACGGAAGCCTGCGCCGGCGAATCCGACGCTCCCGCCCCGAAGGCAACGACCCCCATGGCTGTGATCGCCAGAGTTGATCCCATCGCTCCTTTGCCCGCGCCCTGGATCTCGTTCCGCAGTCCCGGTTTCGACATTGCCGCATCCCCGCATTTCGCTTGGGGCGAAACGCCCCTCACTGGGATTGACGCAGCAATCGGGAATCGGGGCAGTCGATCGTCGAAAAAGGAGAAAAAATTTTCGCGGGCGTGGCGAAGCAAACGGCGTCAGCGCTCAGCGAAAGTCACTCATATATAAGTATCAGGTAGTTGGTGAGATTCACCGCATGTAGTCCGAGCGAGGCTTCGACTTCCTCCAGCGCCGAGAGTGGATCGTCCGCGCCGAAAATGCCGGTGACGCGGCGCGCCCGCAGCGCTGGATTGGCGAAATAGACGAAGCCGCGATGGTAGCGTCCGAGCGCCTCGATCACCTCGCCGAGCGGCCTGTCCTCGAACATCAGCCGGCCGCGCCGCCAGGCGGTGACGCGCTCGACATTGGCGGGCTCCGCCGGCTGCACCGCGCCGTTTGTCGCATAGGCGCTCTGCTGACCCTCATCGACGATCACCTTCCGCCCCCCGCTCGCGACCGACACGCGATGCTGGGTGACTGTCACGCGCGCCTGCGCGTCCACGACCGCGACGTCGAAAGCCGTGCCCTGCGCCGTCGTCGAGCCGCCGGCCGCTTCGACGACGAAGGGGCGGGAGCGATCGGGCGCGACCTCGAACCACGCTTCCCCCGCGAGAAGGGCGAGGCGCCGCTCGCCGGCGCTATAACGAACCGCGATCGCCGATCGGGAGTCGAGCTCGACGCGCGAGCCATCCTCGAGCGTGATGCGCTTGGTCTCTCCCGTTCCGGCGCGATAATCGGAGCGCAGGAATAAGGACAAGTCGTCGAAGAAGACCGCGAAGGCGACCGACGCCGCGACGAGCGCCGCCGCCGGGAGACGCCGACTCCGCCCCGTTCGGACGCCTACGAGTCCTTTGGACTGAGCGGGATCCATGTCGATCAAATGCCCGCACATGTCCGAGATATCATCGAAAGCTGCCCGGTTCGCCGTATCCGCTGCGAGCCAAGCCTCGAATTCCGTCTGCTCGCAGCTCGTCGGCGCACGGTTCTTTCTCCGCAGCCACCACTCGATGGCCGCGTCGCGCGGGTCTTCACCGCGTGAATTGCCGTTGCTTTCGTTCATCTCGACGACCGCCCGATCGGCTGCGCTTCGCCACGCGCTCCGCGCGTGGGGCAAGCAGACGCTCGCATATAGTACGACGCGCCGGCGGGGAAAAAGGGCGGTCTCATGGAAAAAATCAATCCAAGGCCGCGCGGCAGCGCTGAAGGGCGAGGCGCATGTGCTTATGCGCCGTATTTCGGGCGATCCCCAGTCTCGACGCGATCGATCTCCTCCACGGGCAAGCCTTCATACATGAACAGCACGAACACTTCCCGGCATCGTGGCGGCAGCGTTTCCACGGTGGCGCGCAATCTGCGCTTCTTTTCTTCCAGCGCCAGTCGTTCGTCGGCCGGGACGGCGCCGGACGGCGCCTCCACCGGGGCATCGCCGAATTCGAGGCATGCGGCCTCGGTCGAGCGGCGCCGCGCAAAATCACGGGTGAGATTGACCGCGACCTGTCGCAGGAACGCCGGCGGATCGGCGATGGCGTCGAATTCGCCGCGTCGGAGCGCGCGAACGAATGTCTCCTGCAACAGATCGGACGCGTCCTCGCGGCCCACCCGGCGCGTCAGATATCGGAGCAATCCATGCCTGTTGCGCAGGAACAGCTCGTGGAACCAAGCTGATTTCTTATCCGGCATATGCGGTTTCCGGCGACATATCGAATCGCTAGCCGAGGTCGGGCGTGCGACCGTCGATTCAGCGCTCCGAGGGGCGGGCGGATATTCAAAATGAGAAGCGGCCGTTTGCTGAGGCCAGGAGGCGTTGTGATTGCCTCGCGCAGTCAAACCATCGGCGGAGCGCGCGACGACCAGGAGCTGATCCAGCCGGCGGGCGGCGCTGCTTCGACGATCGGGAGCGCGCCGGCGAGAAAGGCTTCAGAGGCCGGAAATGAAAGGCCGACGTTCTTCGGCAAGTCCGAGAGAAAGCCGGTGAGCTCGTCGAGATCGCCAGAGCGGCAAGGAATGCAGCAGGAGCAAGAGGCGTGCGGCCCTCGAGAATGCCTGTGCTCGTCGGCATGATCGGCGGCGACGCAACGATCGAGGTCTCCAGAGGAGACGCCCACCACGGCGGCTCGGGACAAAACGGCTCCCGCCGCGCCTTGCATGACGAGGGCCCACGCCAGGAGCCCCGCGAGCAACGCGCGGGCTATCCCCTTCGACCAGGGCGCGAGCTTGTCCATGCGCCCACGGAACCGCTGAAGCCCATCGGTAGTCAAGGCAGACAACAGGAAGCGAGACGAAAATCCATTCACTGTGGCAGAGCCGCAACAGCGCTTGAACGGCGAGGGAATGTCTGCCGCCGAAAAAACCAGTCGTTCGCCGTTCGGGCGCGACGGGCCCGCTTTGGGGCCAACTTTCACGTTCGTTTACTGTAAGGATGCGGAGGAGTGGACGTTCGAGCCGAGGCGCCTCCGCTATAAGCCTATTGCCTCACCTTTCGCTCCGTAGCAAGCCGATTGCCGCGCCGAACAGGCAGAGTGCCGACATGTAATAGATGGGCGCCATGGCAAGGGCGCGCTCTCCTACCAGGAACGCCATCAAAGGCGGCGTCGTTCCGCCGATGACGGCGTAGGCCGTGTTGTAGGACAAAGCGAATCCCGTGAATCGCAGTTCGGGCGGGAAGCTGCGGATGATCAGATAGGGGGTGAGCGTGATCGTCCCTATCGCGAAACCGCCGATCGCATAGAGATGCAGCGTCCATGCGCCGCCGTTGCCGAGGGAGAAGCCGAGCGCGGCGACAACCGCCGTCATCGCAGCGCCGCCGATCGCATAGGCTTTCCCGCCGCCGATGATATCCGTCACGCGGCCCACGAAGACGCTGCCGAGGATCAGTAGCGTTATGGACCAGCAGTTGGCGGTGAAGACATCCGCCGCCCGATAGTCGAATTGCGACTGAAGATAGGTGGGCAAATAGAGAAAATAGGTCACGAAGACGCCGGCGAATACCCAGGTCGCGGCCATGGAGACGAGAACCTCGCTCTTGCAGCGCGTGAAGACGAGCGAGATCGGTAGTCGGGCGTCAGCGACACGTCGTTCACGAAGCGCCTCGAAGACAGGCGTCTCTCGCAAATGCTTCCTCAGATAGACCGAGATCAGGCCGAAGACGCCGCCGAGGATAAAAGGAATGCGCCAGCCCCAGGCGACGAGATCATCGGCGGCGAGGCTCGCCGTCAGTATTTTGGCGGTGAGCGCGCCCATCAATATTCCGCAGCAAAGCCCGCCCATCAGCAGCCCGCAGGCGAAGCCCACTCGGGATTTGTGGACATGCTCGGCGCAGAAGATCCATGCGCCGGGCACTTCTCCGCCCACCGACAGCCCTTGCAGCAGCCGGCAGAACAGGAAGAGGAGCGGAGCGGCGAAGCCGATCGTCTGGTAATCGGGCGTCAGGCCGACCAACAGCGTGGGAAATGCCATCAGGAAGAGGCCGAGCGCGAACATTCTCTTGCGGCCGACGCGGTCGCCGAAATGCGCGAAGACGACGCCGCCGATCGGGCGCACGAGATAGCCGGCGGCGAAAATGCCGAAGACCTGGAGCTGCGAGAGCCATTGCGGGCTGTCATGCGGGAAGAAGACCGCGGCGAGGGTCTTGGCGAAGAAAACGCCGACGATGAAATCATAATATTCGAGCGCGCCGCCGAGAGACGCGAGCGCCAGCGTCTTCGCCTGTTCACGAGAGAGACCGCGCAACGCTTCGATTTCGTCGGACGCCAGAGGACGGGTTTGGATTGTCATGGGTCTGTTCCGATCAATCGATGTCGCGCGCCGCGCTCGAAGGCTTCGTCGCCGTCACCAGCATATCGACGCCCTCGCGATAATTCGACCGCACATCGGCGAATCCGAGAGCGCGCATTGTCGATAGAGTCGCCGAAGAATACATGAGACGACTGGCGGATTCGTCGCTGAAGAGATGCACGATCCAATCCTCGAGGAGATCGTAGCGCTTCGCCTCGCCGAAGACCTTGAACATGTTGCGGACGTCCGCCTGGGTGGATGCGAGCTGAAGAGCGTAATCATCCAGCGCGAAACGATCGCCGTTGACGAACAGGCCGCCCGGCTCGAGGACTCGCAGGATCTCCGCGAAGAGCTCACGCCTGTAGCGATGATCGAAATTATGGATGGCGTAATTGGAGGCGACGAGGTCGATGCTCTCGTCGGGCAGCGCTCTCAGATAGACGAGCGCATCGCTCTCGATGAATTCGACGCGGCCGGCGCGGGCATAGGAGGCGAGATTTTCGCGCGCCTGATTCAACATCGCCGGCGAGGCGTCGACCGCCAGAAGGTTCAGATCATCACGCTGCGAGAGCAGCGAGCGCGTGCTGGTTCCCGTGCCGCAGCCGATCTCCAGTCCCCGTAGGGCGGCGCCGGGCCGCCAGGCTGCGACAGTCGCGCCGAGATTCGTCGTCACCGTCACGATGTTGGGGCAGATCATCGGAAGGAAATCATATTCCTCGCCGATAGGGCCGGTAAAAAGATTGTTGTCGCCCGCCGAAGCCATGATCGTCGTCCCTTTTGCCCGTCTGCTTCTGCGGCAGACTCCTCCCGGCGCCTTTTCCGACCCGATCGCGTCGAGCCGGGACGCTTAATCCCGAGTCGTCTCGATATCGACTCCCCATGCGAGGCTTCGACATTCTATTCATAGGTTGATAGGATCATCCTATGTTTATCTGCCGCCGTCAAGCTCCAGACCGCCTCGTCATCGACTGGGGAGGACCGGCGTCTTCTGATATGAGGTCGAATATGTCGTCCCCGACCACGATTCCGCAGGCGCCTCGGCGTTCGCTCGTCGAGTCCACGATCGATCTGATCCGCGCTCAGGTCGAAAGCGGCGCTTGGAAAGTCGGCTCGAAGATCCCCAACGAACAGGAGCTCGCCGACATGCTCAATGTGGGCCGGAACACGGTGCGCGAGGCGATCCGCGTTCTCTCCCACGCTGAGGTTCTCGAAGTCCGCCAGGGCGACGGCACTTATGTGCGAACGAATGTGGATGCGGCCGAGACGATGCGCCGGATCGGCCGCTCCAGCCTGCGAGAGCATTATGAACTACGGGCGATGCTAGAAGCCGAGGCGGCTCGGCTCGCCGCGACGCACCGCTCGGAGGCCGACGTCGCATTCTTGAGAGAGCTGCTGAGCCGGCGCGGCGAACGCAGGGACCATGTGGCGCGTGAGGATTTCGTCGACGCTGACATAGAGTTCCACGGAGCTATCGCGCGCATGTCGGGCAATGCGGCGCTCGCCGAGCTCTATCGCTATTTCGCGGGCTCCGTGCGCGTCTATATGTCGGAGGCGCTGGACGAAGGAGACCTCCCCAATCCGGGGCTCGACGTCCATGCCATCATCATCGATGCGATCGAGCGTCGCGACGGCGACGCGGCGGCCGCAGCGGCGCGCGCGGTGGCGGCTCCCGTGATCGCCGCGCTTTCGATGGAGCGGGCGAAGCCCTCGAAAGGATGAGGGTGCTTCGGGACGAGCGGAAATTGACGTTCCGCTGCCTCTATACGCTATCGAGCGGCCGAGGCCACGCCCGTAGTGATGGCAAGGTCCGCGTGGGTCAGAGTTGCACGTTCACCGTCCCGAACGGCTACGTGGCGCCATAACCAGCCATTCGTCGCCGACGATCGGAGGTCCGCTTTCCCTAGATGTCGCGGACGTTCGTCACGACGAATCCCCCGCGGCGCGGCGGCGTCCATGACTTCACTTTCGAGGCCGGCTCATGCATCGCTTCCGGGCGCACCAAATTTTCCACGTCCGATTGCAGCGCGAACAACGTGATGAGGCGGTGAATCCGGCGGCCGTCGCCGACCGGCTTCTGGATCGTTGTTGGAAAAGATCGCGTGACCCACGATGGCGCGGTAATTCCCGACCTCAACCCAATTCAAAATGCCTCGCCCGGGGACCGGATGATCGTGGCGCGTGCTTCGATCGCCAGGGCCAGGGTCACCAACGATAGAACAACGTTCCGACGATCGATCGCTCTGCGCCCCATTGGCAATTCGTCGTCGCTGTACAGACGATGTGCAGCCTGTCCAGCAAATTATTGACGTTCAATTGCAACCTGAAGCGCTCGAGCTCGGGAATGTGTTTCGGTTCATAGTGCAGGGTGAGATCGACCAGCGTGTAGCCCTTGTTCTGCACCGTGTTGGCGGAGTCCGCATAAGTCGGGCCGATGGCGCGCACGCCTGCGCCTATGCCGAAGCCTCTCGCGCTCCCATCCTGAATCGTATAGTCGGCCCATAGGGAGCCATAGTCTTTGGCGATATAGGCCGGGCGCCGGCCGATGAAGCTCACGCCCTGCGAATTCGCGTTGTCTTTGGTCACTCGGACAGGATTGTGCGTATAGGCGGCGACGATGTCGAGGCCTGGGATCGGATTGAGCGTCGCCTGGACCTCGAGGCCATTCGAATTCACCTCGCCCGTCTGCACTTTATAGGTCGTCGCCGGGCGCGCAGGGTCCGGCGTCAACACATTCTGCTGCGTGAGATCGAAATAGGCGATCGCGAACATGCCGGGAAAGTCTTGCGGCTGATATTTGAGGCCGCCTTCGATCTGTTCGGCGAAAGTCGGCTTGAAGGGATTGCCGCCGAAATCCGTTCCCGCCGTCGGAAGGAAAGCGCGCGAATAGCCGACATAGGGGGCGAGACCGAAGGCAAAGAGATAATTCAGTCCGACGCGATAGCTCGGCTCATTATCGGTCTTGATGGCGACTGCGCTGGTGCGATAATTCGTCGTCGTCGAGCGGGCGTCGTCGTACCGCGCTCCGATGGTCAGCACGAAATTGTCGAATTTTATCTGGTCCTGGCCATAGAATCCGAGCTGCGTCGCCGTCTGATGCGAATAGCTCGTGACGGTCGTCGGCTGCGTCACGAGCTGCCCATAGACGGGATAGACCAAGGAGAGCGTTGGTCCGCCGCCGGCGCGCGTGCGCGTCGTGTAGGTCGCCGATTGATAATCGATTCCCGCCAACGCCGTATGCTCGAGCGGCCCCGTGGCGAATTTCGTCTCGGCCGCATTATCGAGCGCGAAGGAATAGATTTGCTCGTCGATCATAGTGGCGCTGCGATTGACGATTCCGGTCGCGGTGATGCTGGAGGCGGTCATATTGTTGTATTGCAGATCGTGAGCGCCGTAGCGCATGTTCTGCCGAAACGTGATCGCGTCGCCGAGCTTGTGCTCGAAGCGATAGCCGACCGTTCCTTGCGTGACGTCGCTCTTATTGAAGCTCGGATCGCCGGTCATGATCCGCGTGTAGCTCTGATTTGCGAATGTGAGGGTGAAAGGACCGGCGGATCTATTGTGCAGCCAGTCTCCCAGAATGGTCAGGCTGGTGTCATCCGTCGGCCGCCACGTCAAAGACGGCGCCACATATTGGCGAATGTCGGGAACTGACTTGTCGCCATCATATCTGAACTGCGTCTCGCTGTCGCGAACCATGCCGACGATGCGGTAGAGAAATCGTTTGTCCGCGTCCAACGGGCCGCTGAAATCCACGGCCCCTTGCTTGCGATCGAAGGTTCCGCCCTGCATGTAGACTTCACCCCGCGCATTGTCTGTGGGCTTCTTCGTGACCTTGTCGATGACGCCGCCGGGACCTCCTTGCCCATAGAGCACCGAGGACGGCCCTTTGAGCACGTCGACGCGCTCGAGGCCATAGAACTCTGTGAGAAAGCGTCCCCACACGCCATTGGCCTCGCGCAAGCCGTCGCGATAAAGCCCATTGGTGGTCGCATCGAATCCGCGAATGATCGGCGCGTCGAACAGCGGACGCGAGTCAGCGCCATAAGGCTCCGCGAAGACGCCTGCCGTGTAGCGGAACGCCTCGCCTTCACGCTGCACATTGCGCACCTCCATCTGTCGGCGCGTGACGACGGAGATCGACTGCGGAACCTCGAGAATCGACGCATTCGTCTTGGTTCCGGCCGTGCTCCGGCTCGCGACATAGCCTTGCACGCCCGTCGCCGCATCGCTTTGTCCTCCGCCGACTGTCGTGGGACCGCCTCTCGTCGTCGCCGAAGCGCTTTCGTTTCTCGGCGCGACGCGCGATGGCGCGCGAGCCGGACGCGACTTCGCCGCTCGCGCGACGGCGCGGGCAGCGGCTCTTTGCTGCGGCTTCGGCTGCGGCGCCTCCACCCTCACGGCGGGCAAGACCGACGACGCCGTCTGTTGCCCGAAGGCGGGATCGTTCGAGAGTACGGTCGTGGTCAGCAGAGATGCGGCGGCGGCCCAAATCGCATGACGAAGCAGAACAGACATCAGACATGGCCTCCGGCGAGATTTTCGTCCGGCTCGCCAAACCCTTGGAGGCGCGGCTGCCGATCATGACAGCCATGGTTACGCTGATGAACCTTACACCAATCTGCCAAGCTGAAGGCTTCGGAAAGTTTCCAGAAAGAAGCCCCTCGGGTGGCGAGGCGAGAGTTCGCGGTCTAGTCTCTGCCGGGGTTTGTGCCGCGTCCGCCGCGGCCGGGTAGCGCGCGAATGCGAATTCTGATCGTCGAAGACGAGGCCGATATGGCTCGGCTCATCGGCAAGAGGCTGGAGAAGGCCGGCTATGCTTGCGACCATGTCGGCAATCTCGCCGACGCTCTCGAAGCGCTGAAGCAATTTCCCTATCAGCTGACATTGCTCGATCGGCGCTTGCCGGACGGCGACGGCGTGGAGGCGGTTCCGGCCTTGCGCGTATTGCGGCCGGGCTTGCGCATCATGATGGTGACCGCGCTCGATGCGCCTCGAGAGCGGGTGGAAGGGCTGGACGCGGGGGCCGACGACTATCTCGTCAAGCCTTTCGACGGAGAAGAGCTGATGGCGCGCGTGCGGGCGCGTCTGAGATCGCCGAGCGGCTCGAGGTCTCCAGAGATCACGGCCGGCGCCTTGTCCTTCGATCCTGGCGACCAGCAGTTTCGCGTGGCCGAAAATCCGATGAAACTCCACAAGCGAGAGTTCGCCCTCCTCGAATCGCTTATCCTGCGCATCGACCGCGTGGTCGCTCGCTCCATTTTGATGGAAGAAGTGTATGGTTTCGACGACATCGTGTCGCCGGGTGCGCTCGACACGCTGGTTTCCCGTCTGCGCAAGCGGCTCGAAAACGCCGACGCGCGCGTCGAGATTCATCTCGTGCGAGGGCGCGGCTATCTCTTGAGCGAGGCCGGCGCATGATCCCGTTCCGCTCGGTCACGGCGCGGCTTTCGGTCTATGTCGCGATCGCGCAGGTCGCCGGCTATGTCGTGACGCATGTCTGCGTTCATATTCTCGGCGCGTTCGGCGTGATTCCCGGCGGACCCGAATATTGGAACGACCTCGCCTTTCCGAAAATCCATGCGTTGGCGGCGGCGTCCGTCACGCGTGTGCCCGATGGAATTTTGCGTCTCGATCCGACGCCAGAATTGCGGGCGTCCATGGAGCTCATGCCGTCTCTTCGCATAGCGATCATTGATCCGAGAACGGCGGCAGAATTGCCAGGATCGTCGCCGGAGCTCGTGTCGCGCATCAAGGCCAAGGACGGCGTCAGGCCGATCAGCCTGTCCTATCGGATCGATGGCGAGGCAGGAACAGATTTCAAAGGAGCGCTCGTAATGACGAACACGCGACACGGCGCTTTGGAGATCGCGACTTATGGATACGCATCGTCATGGCGTGACTTTCCTTACTGGATGTATGTAGCCGGGCTGGGAGACATCAGATATCATCTCATTGAGATCGTCATCGTCGCGATCATCGGATGGGTGACGCTGAAGCGCGGGCTCTCGCCCCTCGATGCACTCGTCGGACAAACCAGGCTGATCGATCTCGTGTCGCTCGACCGGCGCCTGTCGCTCTCCACAGCGCCATCCGAAATTCGGCCACTCGTCGCCTCGTTGAACGAGGCGCTCGAGCGCCTCGACGACGACATCAAGCGCCAGCGCCGCTTCCTCGCCAACGCCGCGCATGAGTTGCGGACGCCAGTTGCTATTCTCACCGAACGCCTGAACCATCCGGAGGAGGCCGGGTTCATCGGCGACATGAAACGCGATGCAAGGCGGATTCGCTCGATAGTGGAACAGCTTCTAGCGTCTGCGCGTTTGCAGGGCCGCCCCGAGGCGGCGACCTCGGTCGATCTCGCCGAGGTCGCGCGGGCGGCCGTTGACGACTATGCGCTGCTGGCGCTCAAGAGCCGGCGCCATCTCGCATTGGAGACGCCGCCGGCGTCGGTCGTCGTCGTCGGAGATCGGCAGGCGTTGGAAAGCATCATCTGCAATCTCATCGACAATGCGCTGCGCGCCGAGCCGGAAGGAGGCACAGTGCTCGTGCGCGTCGACTGCGACGCTACAATAACCGTGATCGATCATGGAGACGGCGTGGCCGCGGCCGATCACGAGCTGATCTTCGAGCCGTTCTGGCGCAAAACCGATACCAAGCCCGGCGCCGGGCTCGGGCTCGCAATCGTCAAGGAGCTGATGGAAACGCATGGCGGCGGCGTCATCCTCGAGGCGACGCCCGGCGGCGGCGCTACATTCAAATTGTCCTTTGCGGCGGCGGACATCGATTAGCCCATTTCATCTAGCTTGGACGTGAACGTTCACTGTGAGGGCTCTTCACCAACGATAGCGCAATGTCGCCACGAGCTTGCGGCGTTCGCCATAAAAGCACTCTGGCGCGCTGTAATAGCAGGCGGCGACATAAGCGTTGTCGAGAAGGTTGGAGACGTTCAATGCGAGACGCCAATTGTCGCGCTCATATCCGATCATCGCGTCGAGCACCGCATAATCGGGAACCCGGTAGACGACGGCGGGGGCGGCGAGCGGCGGCGAGAAGCTCGGGCCGGTGTAGCGCAAGCCGGCGCCGAAGCTCAGCCCTTGCAGCAGCTCCGTCTCTCGCGCGCCGAGCGCGGCGAAGTCCGGCCGATAATTGAACCAGACCGCGAAAGCGTTGCGGGCGACGCCCGGCATGGACTGCCCCTGCGTGCTGGTGGCGCTCTGCATGATCTTGTTCTCGGTGAAAGTGTAGGAGCCGAGGAGATCGAGATTGCGGTCGATCGTCGCCTTGCCCTCGAGCTCGACGCCGCGGGAGCGTACCTCGCCGATCGATATCTGCGCCGACGGATTGATCAGACGATGCGAAGCATCGGGGTCGGCGCTCGGCACATTCTGCTGCGTCAGCTGATAGGCCGCAAAGCTCAGCATATAGTCGGAGCCCGGCGGCTGGAGCTTGAAACCGACCTCATATTGCTCACCCGTCTTCGCCTTCAGCAGCGCGCCTGTGTAATCCATCGCCGTTTGCGGCTCGAAAGAGCTGGAGTAGCTCGCATAGGGCGAAACGCCTTCATCGAAGAGATACATGAGCGCTGCGCGACCGGTGAAGGCGTCCTGCTTGGACGGCGTGACCGTGCTGGCCCGATAGGCGTAAGTGGTCTGCGTCGTCCAGTCCTGACGACCGCCTCCCGTGATTAGCCAATGCCCGTCGAGCTTGATCTGATCCTGGAAATAGACGCCGAGCTGATCGTTGACAATCAGGCTGTCGATGGTCGGCGTCGAATTGAGGATGACCGGCGAGCCAGAGACAGGGTTGAACAAATCGAGCGCCGCGACCGTCCCGCGCCAGGTCTTATAATTCCAGCGATAGTTCTGATAATCGAGTCCTGCCAGCGCCTTATGCTCGAGCGGGCCGGTGTCGAAGCGCGCCTCGATCTGATTGTCGACGGTCCAGCTGCCATATGTATCGCGGCGGCTGTAGCCGAAGCGGTTGAGATAGCGCCCGTTCGCCTGTAGCGAGCTGCCATAGGCCGAATCCCATGCGAGCGCCGATCCCCAGCGATTGAAGTTTTGCCGCACGGTGAACATGTCACCGAAGCGATGCTCGAACTGATAGCCGACCGCATAGACCTCGGTCGTGTATTTGTCGAAATTGGGCTCTCCCGTGAACATGTGTCGAGGCAAGACGCCGTTGAGGTTGTACGCGACGCTACCGGCCGCCGGCAGTCCCCAATTGAACGCGGTGCGACTGTCCTGATAGCGCGCGAGAAGCGTGAGGGACGTGTCGGACGATGGCTCGAATCGTAGCGCCGGCGCAATGTAGCGGCGATCATCCGGGACATGGCTCACCATCGTGTCGCTATCACGGAAGAGGCCAGTCAGACGATAGGACCAGACGCCTGCTGGATCGATCGCGCCGCGAAAGTCGCCAGCGATCTGCTTGCGATCGAAGCTGCCGAGCTCCGCTTCCAGTTCACGAAGCGGCTCGGTCGACGGACGCTTGGTCACGAGATTGATGAGCCCTCCGGGCGCGATCTGGCCGTAGAGCACCGAGGCCGGGCCGCGAATGACCTCGACGCGCTCCAATCCGTAGGGTTCGGAGGGCTCCGCATAAGTGCCGCCAAGTTGCTTGAGCCCGTCACGATAGATCGCCATCGGCGCGCTCGCGAGACCGGCGGCGAAGCCACGAAGATTGAAGGAATCGTCGGTGAGATTTACGCCGCGCTCGCCGCTGACTCCGGTCGTGTAGCGCAAGGCGTCGTAGATCGTCGGCGAACCTTGGAGATCGAGCTGCTTGCGCGTGACGACCGTCACTGATTGCGGCGTCTCGAGCAGCGGCGTGTTCGTCTTGGTGGCGGCGGACCCGCCTCTCGCGACAACGGCTGAATTATCGTCGGTCTTGCGCTTCTCGCCCGTTGCTTTCTCGGCGCCGATATCGATCGTATCTAGAGCGATCGGCTGTTCTTCGGCAAGGACGGGGGTAACGGAAAGGAGACCGATCGGCAGACAATTGATCGCGATGGTTTCGAGTAGGCGTCCACGCCGGATCGCACGGAGGCGATGCGATTTTTTGAGAAACATGGCGCAAAACTCCCCCGAGATTGCGTGTGCGTCGAAAGCGAATGCGCGAACGACGCCGATATGGCGGAGATCACGCTCTATCACGAGCAATGACGATCACGATCGAGGAATGCTTCCAATCTATGCATCGAAAGGTCTATTACGGAACTCTTCCAAACAAGCTGCTTCGCACGATCGCCAGCAGCGCAATCATCGGATTTCTGCGCTAGGTTTCACGATCGTAGCAAGGCGCGCAAGCGCGCGCTTCGTGCTTTGACGAGGATCGAAAGCGCTTGGCCTCCATTCACGAAAGGGCGAGCAGGAGCGAGCAACGAAGGAGCAAGAGCGTCTTGTCTAGATTGTTTCATGGCGTATCGGCGAATCGCCGTCTCGGGATTTTTTTCCGAATCTTTGCGGCGATCGTCGGCGGCTATGCGCTCGCATCGCTATTCGTCGTCTCTGTCTCGGTTTCCTCGCACGCCGCCCGCGCCGACGCCGTGCTCACAGGCATGATGACGAGCTTCGCCGTCTATGTCGGCGCATTCCTCTGGTGCTTTGCGGCGTCGAGCGCGCTTCGGGCATGGCTCGGGCTTCTGGTCTGCGCTGCGCCGCTCGCGGCGATGGCGGCGGCGCTGTCAGTGTCGAGGAGCCTATGGTGAATGGATCGCTTTTTCGATCGATGCTATGGCTGCACGGCTGGGCGGGGCTGCTAGCGGGCTGGCTTCTCTACGCGATTTTTCTCACGGGCAGCGCGACCTATTTCCGCTCCGAGATTTCGCATTGGATGCGGCCGGAGCTCAGTTTTTCCGCCGATACGAAGGATGATGCGCAAATCGCCGACGCGGCCCTGCGCCGTCTTCGAGCGATTGGCGGCGACGCCGAGCGATGGCGGGTGACCTTGCCGAATGCGCGCGAGCCGGCGACGGAGATTCATCTCTGGCGTAAATCCGGAAAGGAGCCGAGCTTCGTTCACGAATGGCTCGAGCCGGCGAGCGGCGCGCCCTCACCGGCGCGTGCGACGCTCGGCGGTGACTTTCTCTATTATTTCCACTTCGACCTTCAGATGCCGTCGATCTGGGGACGATTGCTCGTTGGCCTCGCGGCGATCGTGATGCTGGCCACTCTCGTTAGCGGCGTCGTTGCGCATAAGCGCCTGTTCGTTGACTTCTTCACCTTTCGGCCCGATGCGACGCGGCAGCGCGCCTGGCTCGATGGCCACAACGTCGCCGGCGTGCTGGCGCTGCCGTTCCATCTCGTCATCACCTATACGGGACTGGTCACTTTGATGTTCCTCTATATGCCCTGGGGAATACATGTCGCGTATCAGGGCCGCGCGCAGGCGTTACTCGCCGAGGCCGGTCTCGGCGCTCCGACGCCGGCAATCTCGGATCCTGCGCCTCTCGCGCCCATCGCGCCGCTACTCGCGGAAGCGCGGCGACGTTGGGCCGGCGGTCGCGCCGGAGTGATCGATATCTATCGGCCGGGCGAAGTCGGAACGCTCATCGAGTTGACGCGCGACGCCTCCGAAACTTTAGCCTATCGCTACGACAAGCTGCGTTTCATCGGACCAGACGGGAGATCGATGCCACAGCCGCCGCCGTCGGCGGTCGTCACCACTCAGATGACAATGTACGGGCTGCATGTCGGTCGCTTCGCCGACGCGACTCTGCGGGCAGGCCTGTTCATTTGCGGATCGGCAGGGACAGCGATGATCGGAACGGGTCTCGTGCTGTGGTCGGTCAGCGCGCGCCGGCGCGAGACGTCGCGCATGGGAATGCTTCTCATCGAGAGGCTGAATATTGGCGTGATCGTCGGATTGCCGATCGCTGTGGCGGCGTATTTCTGGGCTAACAGGCTGCTCCCTTCCGCCTATCCCGGTCGCCTGCTAGGCGAGCCTATGATGTTTTTCTCGACCTGGCTCGCCGTGTTCCTCGTCTCGCTTTTCCCTTGGCGCCGTGCGCCCTGGGAGACGATGCTGCTCGTCGCCGCCGTAGCCTTTGCCGCTTTGCCGCTCGCCGACGCGGTGGCCTATCGCAAGGGAGAGATCGCTTCCTATGATCGAGTCTTTCTCGGATTCGACGTCGCCATGGCGGTAATCGGATGCACGTTCGCAGCGATCGCGAGAAAGCTGCGTAAAGAACGCACGAGCGCGAAAATCATCGATCAGATTCCTACGAGAGAGTTCGTCCCATGACTCCGATTGTTTTCGTTCTCGGCTATTGCGGCTCTTTCGCCGCAGCGCTGGCGATGAACCGTCACCATCAGCAGGTGTTCGGACGGCGCGCCAGCAAGACAAACAAGGTAGCCGCGCGTTGCCTGAGCTGTGTGCTTTTTGTCTCTACTTTCATTTCCGCGACATTGGCGCGAAGCGGCTCGATCGGCGTCGTCGCATTCGTCATTGCAGCCTCCGTCGGAGCGCTACTGGCTACTGTCCTGCTCGCCTACGCTCCCCGATTTGCGGCGGCCGTCGCCTCGTTCGCGAGTCTGATCGCAATTCTCGAGATGATCTTGGACTCAGCGTGATGTCACTGAAGTGATCGCCCAACCTCGCTCGAACGTGTGTGTCCCTCTCCTCGGCGCGTTCGTGCGGCCTTCGAGATAGCAACGGCTGAGGGGGAAGAAAGGACTTTTTTCTATTGCGGAGCCGCAATACGAAAAAGAAGCAAGGGATGCTGTCCTGGTGGCCGTTGCGTGACCCCTGCCCGGAAATGTCGCCCTTCGGCCTAACCCGACGTTGGGCCTATCGGCGCGACAGGTCTGCAAGGGGTCGTGTGTCACGAGCGCGCCGTCGCGAGTATCGGCGGCGCTCAACTATACGAGAGATGAAGGAGGGCCCTTCGAGTTCGGCAATCAGGTGCCGATCTCAAGCCACCGCAAGCAGCTTCGGTCAAGAGCCGTGGTTGTGAGCGTTGCGGAAACGCCGGGACATGATTCCGGCAGGCAAGGTCGAGAGAGGCGAGCGAAAGCAAACCGTCGATGAAGTGTCGAAAGCGGTTAGGCGATGTCGAAACCGGGGGGTGACCCTTCCTCCGGGATAAGTTCGGGAGATACCTGATACGGCCCGAACGGCATCCGGCATGTAGGCGGCGCGAAGCTCGACCAGGCTTTCGTATGGAACGTGAGAACCTGGGCTCCGTCACGCCGATGGCGTGAAGCGACAAGCCACAAGCGGCTCCAACCGCGAGGGTGAGAGTAGCTATGCGGAGCACAGGGACGGAGCAGCCCGTAGTAGTGATGAAGGTTCTGTAATGGGACTGGAGCGAAGGGGCTGCGTTGTTCAGCCGAGGCCGCGGGCCAACCGGCGACGGGAGGAGTCCGTGGACAAGGTAAAGCCGTTCGACATCCCTAAACGGGAGGTCTGGGAAGCCTTCAAGCGTGTGAAGGCCAACCAGGTGTCGATTTCCGTCGAGATTTGACCCAGGATTTCCATTGAGAATTGACCCGGGTTGAAGATGGCTTGCGGGTCAGTCGGTCGTCAAGTTTTGGTCTTCTCCTTTGCAGGTTTGTCCGCCGTCGCCGAGCTGTCCTTGAACCGGAAGCTGTCGTTCCCGGTTTCGAGGATGTGGCAGCGGTGAGTGAGGCGATCGAGCAGAGCCGTCGTCATCTTGGCGTCCCCGAAGACGGCGGCCCATTCGCCGAAGCTCAGATTCGTCGTGATGATGACGCTGGTCCGCTCGTAGAGCTTGCTCAGCAGATGGAACAGCAGCGCCCCGCCGGAGCCGCTGAACGGCAGGTAGCCGAGCTCATCGAGGATGACGAGATCGGAATGAACGAGCCGCGCCGCGACTTGGCCCGACTTGCCTTGGTGCTTTTCAGTTTCGAGCGCGTTGACGAGCTCGACGGTGGAGAAGAACCGCACGCGCTTTCTGTGATGCTGGATCGCCTGGACGCCGATTGCTGTCGCCAGATGCGTCTTGCCCGTGCCAGGTCCCCCGACCAGGACGGCGTTATGCGCATCTTCGAGGAACTCGCAGCGATGAAGCTGGCGCGCGAGCGCCTCGTTGACCTCACTGCTGGCGAAGTCGAAGCCGGCGAGATCGCGATAGTTCGGGAACCGCGCGGATTTGAGCTGGTAGGCGATCGATCTCACCTCCCGGTCGGCGGTTTCCGCCTTCAAGAGTTGCGACAGGATCGGCAGCGCCGCCTCGAAGGCCGGGGAGCCTTGCTCGGTCAGCTCGCTGACGGCTTGCGCCATGCCGTGCATTTTGAGACTGCGCAGCATGATGACGATGGCGCCGGCGGCAGGATTATGACGCATGGCGCGCCTCCCGACCTTTGCGCAGCGCGTCGTAACGCTCGACATTGGCCTGCGGCTCGGTGGTGAGCGTCAGCGCATTGGGCGGCTTCACGGGCGGCGCGTCGACCGGCTTGCCGTCCACCAGGCGATGCAACAGGTTCAAGATGTGCGTCTTGGTCGGCGCGCCGGCCGCCAACGCCAGTTCGACGGCGGTCAGCACGGCCTGCTCGTCGTGCTGTAGGACCAGAGCCAAAATCTCGACCATCTCACGGTCGCCGCCCGGCTTCTCGAGCATGCGCTGTTGCAGCGTCCGTAAGGCGACCGGCAGTTCGGCGAAGGGCGCGCCGTTGCGCAGCGCGCCCGGCTTGCGCTGGATGACGGAGAGATAATGCCGCCAGTCGTAGACCGTCACGCTCTTGTCGTTATGCGAACGGGCGAAGACGCGGGCGTGCTCGCACACGATCTGCCCCTCGGCGGCGACGACGACGCGCTCGGGGTAGACCCGCACGCTGACGGGGCGATTGGCGAACGAGGCCGGCACGCTGTAGCGATTGCGCTCCAGATGGATCAGGCACGTCGGCGTGACCCGCTTGGTGTGTTCGACGAAGCCGTCGAATGGCCGCGGAGGCTGCATCAGCTGCGGAACCTCCTCGCGCCAAGCGTCCGCGATCGTCCCCGGCTGCGCGCTGTGCGGAATCTCGGCCCACAGCTCGCGGCATCGCGCCTCCAGCCAGTCGTTGAGCGCCGCCAGCGACGGAAAGCTCGGGATCGGCTGCCAGAGGCGGTGACGAGCGTCCTGAACGTTCTTCTCGATTTGCCCCTTTTCCCAGCCGGAGGCCGGATTGCAGAATGCGGCCTCGAACAGGAAATGGCTGACCATGGCGGCGAAGCGGGCGTTGACCTGGCGCTCTTTGCCGCGCCCGACCTTGTCGATCGCCGTGCTCATATTGTCGTAAATGCCTCGCCGGGGCACGCCGCCCAGCACGCGGAAGGCGTGATTGTGAGCGTCGAACAGCATCTCATGCGTCTGTTGCGGGTAGGCGCGGAGGAAGAACGCGCGGCTGTAGGAGAGCTTGAACTGGGCGACCTGCAACTTCGTCCGCTCGCCCGCGATGATCGCCCAATCCTCCGACCAGTCGAACTGGAACGCCTCGCCGGGTAGAAACGTCAGCGGCACGAACGCGCCGCGCCCGCAGGTCTGCTGCTCCCGATGCCGCGCCGCCCTCCACTCCCGCGCGAAGGCCGCCACGCGATTGTAGGAGCCGTCGTAGCCGAGGGCGACCAGATCCGCGTGCAACTGTTTGACCGTCCGCTTCTGCTTGCGCGACTTTGCGGCCTCGTGACGCAGCATGTGCGCCAGCTTGTCGGCGAACGGGTCGAGCCGGCTCGGTCGATCGGGCGTGGCGAACCGCGGCTCGACGCTGTCCGAGCGCAGGTATTTGCGCACGGTATTGCGCGACAGCCCCGTGCGTCGCGCGATCTCTCGGATCGAGAACTCCTGCCGATATCGCCAGCGTCGGATGACGCTCAATAACTCCATGTCGATCACTCCCAGGTCCCCCGCGACGGTCGAGGGGGAAAGGTTCGAACATGGGTCAGTTCTCGGTGGAAAAACCCGTGCTGCCTGGGTCAGCTCTCAGTGGAAATCAACATTGCCGCGTCTTCGAGTTCCGAGCGGCGGCGCGGCGCATAGAAAATTTGGCTAGAGGGATCGAGGCGACCAACCACCGCTCGTGCGAGTTATTAGCTCGGCTCGGGGCGCCCGCATTCCAAAGCGGAGCGGGCGGCGACGCCCAGCGGCCCGCTCCGACGCGCCCGAGCCGAGGCGCTCGTCACTTCAAAGGCTCCTCGCCGGCGATGGTCGTTCGCGTCATCAGCCGGCCGCTCTCCGCGTCATAGGGCGTGACGCGATGCATGGTTCCGGCGTTGTCCCAGATGAGCAGATCGCCGAGGCTCCATTCGTGCCGATAGACGAAGCGCTTCGATGTCGCCCATTCCGTGAGCTCGGCGAGAAGCGCGCCGCTGACATCGGGCGTCAGACCTTCGATATGCGACGCCGTGCATCCGAGCGCGAGCGACTTGCGTCCTGATTTGTGGGTCCAGACCAGCGGATGCGTCTTTGGCGCATGGCGTCGCCATCGGCGCAGCTCGTCTTCCGTGGGCGTGGGGTTCACGAGACGCTGGGCCGCTTCGACGCTATGAACGACGCGGAGTCCTTTTATGGACGACTTGACCGAGACCGGCAGCTCGTCCCAAGCTGCGTAGCAATTGCTGAATTCGGTCTGACCGCCGGTCGGCGACAAACGCTTCGCATTCAATATCGCCGCGCGCGCCGGAATATCGTCGCTCGCCCCGTCGAAATGCCAAAAGAACGATCCTCTCAAGTATTCGGCCGCGAATGCGTCGACTTGTTTGTCGAGCGTGATCGGCACAAGTCCGTCTCCGCGCAAGGGGACGATCTCGCCGAGCGTCCGGGAGAGCGCGAGGTGCTGCGCATCATCGAGGTGCAGCTGAGGAAAGACGATCACGCCGCGTCGTTCCAGAATGTCGCGAATCTCCGCCGCATATTCCCCGCGCGTTAGGGCCGCGACATCCATCTCGATCGAAGATCCGATGCGCGGCGTCAAATCGAACATCTCGAAGCCACGCCGAATGGTGATGGCGTTCATGCTCGCCTCCTCATGTATGTATCGAGCGCCCCCCGCCCGTGACATGGAAAGAAGCTCGGCTCGCCGAAGACGATGTGAGCGCTCGGGCCGCGCTGTCTCGTTGCGACCCGCAGCGGAAACGGCGTCAGGACTTCGCCGAGCGGGAAAGCTGCTCCAACAGGTCTTCAGCGCCTTTCTCTATCCCCGTCCGGGCGGCGGATAGCGCGCCGACGCTCGCCGGAATATTCAGCGGGCTGGGATATTGCTTGGCGACGAAAGCCGTGAGCAGTCGGTTATCGGAGGCGTCGCGTATCTCGACCGCATAGATCGCCGAGCCGGTCATCAGACCTTCGCCGCCGCGCACCGTCTGCACGCCATTATAGAGGCCGCCCGCGAGATCGAAGCGGGACAGTGTGCTGAGGACGGGCGTGCTCGTCACAGCGCCGGTCAACGTCAATTTCAGCCGCAGCGTATTCGCTCCTGGCCTGTCCGTGATGGTGAAGCGGCTTTTGAGCTTTTCGGCGAATTCGCTCTGCATGTGCTCGACGAGCGAGGCCTTGTCCGCTTCGGCCATATCGCCGAACTGATGATCGGCGCCGCGATAGATCGCGACGGGATCGATGATGATCTTATTATACGCTCGCCAGTCGGTCACGGCGGCATAGCGAAAGGGGATGCGCTTGGCGTCGCCTTGCCGATTGGGAGCCAAATGCGCCGAGGATGGAAGCCCGGCATAAGCGATCGGCTCCACGCTCGAACAGGCGCTCGCTCCGAGGCAGAGCAGCGCGACAGTCGGTCGAAGCGCTTTATCCAGTGTCGCCATGCTATTCTCCTTTGCGCTCGGCGCCGCGCATTTGCGGCCCGGCGTCGTCTTTCGTTTTTTCGAAGTTTGTGAGAGCGCGCCCGAGTCGGAACCTCGGACCGATCCGAGACGCACTCCGATTTTGCGCCACGCCGCAGGAACGAATAAGCAGCTGCGTCCGCCGAGCTATCGGCGGCAGGGCGCCCGATCATCTGGCCGTATCGAGTCGAAGCTCATGATTGCATTCGGCGCGGCGACAGCGATGGCCGCCTCAGCGGCTTCGCCATTTCATCCTCGCCCTCGCATCGTCACGGCTGCGAGAACAGATTGAAGTGATAGTTCACGCCGACTCGGATCGTGTGGAAACGCGCGTGCCGATCCGAGGCGTTGTTCCTGATGTCGCGAAAAATATCCGTATAGAGATATTCGAGCTTCGCGGACCATTTGGGCGCGAAAGCCCATTCGACGCCGCCGCCCGCAGTCCAGCCGACGCGCAGCTTTCCGTCGCCGGCGATCTTCGGCTCGCCGAAGGCCATGCCGCCCGTGCCGTAGATCAACAGGCGCGGCTCCGTGAGCGCGACGCCGACGCGTGCTCGCGCGGTTCCGAACCATGGCAGCGACGCGTCGCGATGATAGGGGCCGTCGTCTCGCGCCTTCAGGCTCGATGCCTGAAAATCATTTTCCGCGCCGATGACGAAACGTGGCGTCAATTGATAATTGAAGCCGATCTGGCCACCGCCGCCGACGCCGCTCGGCGATTTGTCGCTATACGCATCGGCGCCGAAGCCCGCGCCCACTGCGCCGCCTGCGTTCAGGCCGCCGTATAGGCCAGTCCAGGTGAACGCCCGCGGCGGCGGTTCGAAAGCGATAGCCGGCTTCATATACGGCAGATCGGCAGCGCGCGCTGCGCTCGCGCCCGCCGCGATGACGCAGAGCGCCCCCGCCAAATACGTCGAATATTTCTCGATCATGTTTTCGTTCCCCTGCGCTCGGGCGTCGTCCGAGCCGCCGAGAAGGAAAATACGCGAGACCGATCGAATGTCAACAAGGTTGACACAACGATGTTGACACAAGCGCCTTCGGGACCCATTTGACGGTCGTCACGAGACGAATAATCTGCGCGGAAACGGGAGGCGGATCGATATGGCGACGCTGGCGGAGCTTCAGGAAAAGCGCGGCGGAGAGATCACGCGGCGGCGCATACTCGAAGCGGCGCGCGCGCGCTTCTCCACCGCCTCCTATGAAGATGTGAAGCTGCGCGACATCGCCGCCGAGGTCGGAGTGGATGTGGCGCTGGTCCATCGCGCCTTCGGTTCCAAGGAGCAGCTGTTTTCGGCGGTTCTCTCGACCTCCAAGGAGGTCGAGTCGCGGTCTGCTCTCGACGCGAGCCGGCTCAGCGCCGACTTCGCGGACGGATTCTTCAGCGCAGCAGGCCAGAACGAGACGCTTCAGATCGTCGTGCGTTCGCTGACCAATCCGCAAGCGCGGGAAGTGTTGCGCGCTCGCAGTCTCACCGAGTTCATCGGACCCGTCGCCGCCGCGCTCGAGGGGCCGTCGGCGCACGAACGCGCGACCTTGTTCAACGCCTGCCTCGTCGGAATGGCGATCTTTCGCGAAGTCTTGGGGGCGGAGGCTCTGCAAGACGACAATAGCGCCAAGACGCGGCCCTTGATCGAGAGGATTCTAGCCGCTTGCCTCGCCGAGGGCGGCGCCGCCGAGCCGAAAGAGGATGATTCGACAAAGGCGCCTCGTCGAACGAGGAGGACAATAGAGAAGCCGGCGACTACGAAGGTGGGTAGACGACGCGCGCCGACGAAAACGCGCAATGCCTGACCTCACCCAGGGCCCGAGCCGTCAGGAATCGCGATCGCCGAACGACAATGCCACAAATCGAGACTTCGCTTTGAACCGGTCCGTGGCGGCAATGGCGCTCTAATCGGCTATTGCCGTCGTCGCAGAACTCGAGAAGCTTCGGAAAGCGGCGCCAGGGCGGCGCGCGGACCCGATCGAAACGCTCGACGCGCGGCCGTCGGCGATGCGCGACTTCAGCAGTTCGACGACTTTGGACCGAGCGGCGCCGGCGACCGGAAGCAGCGCCGATCTGCGCGAAGCCGAAACACGAGCGCTCTCGGCGCTCGCGGCCGAGCGGCTCCGGGTCGATGGATCCAGCGCGGAAGCCTCGCTCGATCAGACCTTCCACGGCGGGGCCACCAGGACGTCGGCCATCCGATTCATGAACCAGAAGCAGGGACGGAACCACCGGCATTGCCGTTCTTTCGCCTCGGCTTCCTGCCGATTTTCTTGACCACATTCTCGCGCAGAAGGATCGGGTGAGCCTGCAATTGAGCGGTGACATTCGGAATCTTCTTCAGCGCTCTCAGCTTCCTGCGCAGGGCGACGTCGTCGCGATAACGTTCCTCGACCTCACTCGTGCCTTTGTGGCCCATGATGTCCTGTCGCCAGTCGGGGATCACCCCCGCCTCGACGAGCTGCTGGTTCCCGAAATGGCGGATGGAATGGAAGACTTTACGCGCTTTGACCGCCGCAGGCGCCGTATGGGTCAGCAGAGGGAGCCAGTCTCGGTGAAACTGGTTGCCGAGCACCGCCCTTCCGCTGGCGGGCAGCAATTCTGGAAACAGCAGATCATATCCCAGAGCCTTGATCGCTTCGATATAGGCGCGAAGACCAAGACGCAGCAGCTCGGGATGGATCGGTATTTTCCGCTTGGACTGTGGGTTCTTGAGGCGGCGATATTTGTTGCGGACGACATCGAAATACGGAACGGGGACGTCGAAATGAACGTCGACGATCATCAGGCCGCATATCTCCTCGCGCCGCATCAGCGAGTAGATGGCGATCAGCGGCGCCCAGTAGAGCGAGTCGTGGATCACCATCTGACCGGGTTTCAGACGTTCGGCCTCGCTGAGGCATCCTTGCCAGGGCGCGCCCTTCAATATGGCCTGAATATCGTCGAGCGTCATGGGCGGTCGCTGGTCGCGATCGCGTTCCCCTTCCTTTGCCCGCAAGCCGGACAGGTCGATCGTTTCCGCCGTGCGGAGACCGTAGGACGCCGCAGATTTGAGAATATTGCCGAGCTGGGTCATATGGCGATTGATCGTCGGCGCGATCAGCCCACGCTTTTCCTTCGGCAGCGCTTGGCCTCGGGCGAGAAGCTCGGCGACCGACCTTTGCGCGTCCTTCGATGATCTTCCGTATGATTTCGGCAGGCCGAGCAGCACGTCACGATATTTCGCAACGTCGCATTGCCGCAGGCGCGCGAACTCGTCGTGCTGGACGATGCGAGTCAGCAGGCGCGCGACGGAGATGTGCTGGCCGGCCGTTTTTTCGTCCCAATTTCCCAATTGTAGCCGAGTCGCCGCGAGCTTCGCGGTGTGGCCGGTGATCGTTGTCGGTATGTCCGGGTCCTGCGCGGCGCTTACGACGACGGGGGCGGGCGAGACTTTTGTCGCGAGATCGGCGGCTGGCTCCAAATCCGCTGGAGCTGTCGGAACGGCAGGCGGCGGCGGAGCGGTCGTCGATCGCTTCGGTTCCGTGGTCGCAGGAGCGGGCGCGGCGCGATTTCGGCGCGCGGCGCGCAACAGCTCGACATCGTCGGCCGTCGTGTCGCTCCAGCGTTCATCGGTGTCGAGGCAGGCGGCCGCTTTGCCGCGATAGAGCGCATGGGCCGTTTCGGCGAGCACGACCGCGGAGGGCTCGACGTCCGGCGCATGCTCGGCGAGCAGCTTGCGAAGCTTCCACTCCGGCGCCGGAACAAGACCTTGCCGCCGCAACACCTCGAGCGTCGCCTGAATCTGAAACGCTTCTTCGGCCGGGAGGCCGCAGCGCGCCAGAAAGGCCGCCGAGTCGGCGTCGAGCTGTGCCGACGTCCCTCGCTCCGCGAGCAGCTTATAGACGGCGCCGACAACGCGGTCGGCGCGGGCGCCGCTCATTGGCTCCGGCTCGGAGCGGGCGCGATCCGCCGTCGCCGCCCGGGCGAGCAGGTCCGACTGCTCGAGCGCCGCGGCGATCAAAATCGCCCGCGCCGCCTCCGGGCTGAGACGGGCGAGGCGGATTTCCTCGAAAAGCTGCTCGCTCATATGAGTCAACGCTGCTCCACGCCGACGCGCTACATCCTGGTCTTTCGTGCCCAGGCTGACGACGACGACGCCAGCGTCGCCGGCGGGGACGCCTATGATTCGCCGTCGCCAATAGTATACGGCGCCGCGACGAAAGACGTGAGAGACGGCCGGCATGTGGCACACCCTTGTAGTACAGTCATGTGCAACAGACCGCAAAACCGCCCCAGCTAAGGGAGATTTTGCTTAATTTTCAGATGGTTATGTGGCTATGGCTGGGGCGGGAGGATACTGCCCCCGGGCGCCAGTATGCGCAAGTCATTGGCGTCGCATCACGTCCGGCGATGTTGGCCGAGTGGTGTCGCGCGCATTTGTAGCACGCTGGCGCCGCGACGCAATCTGTGATCTTTCGCGCGCTTGGCCTCGTGGCCGCTGCTTCGCGGGGCGAGATTGGCTTCGACGAATTCGCGGTCGGACGGCAGCGCGGAACGGCCTCTACTCGAAGGCCGACCGGCTGGCTTTTCGCTCAGGACTCTTCTAGCTTGGCCTCAGATCGATTGTCGGCGTCACTTTGCCAGGGTCGGATCATGGCTGGATTTCTTTCAACGCTCTTTCGTAAAAAGTATAACTCCGGTCTCGACGACAAAGACGAAGCCAGCGTGGCCGAATATCTGCGGCAATTCGAGGCGCTCGAAAAAATCATTCCATCAATCGCGCCTGGATTGGCGTCGCGATTGATCGATTACGTGTTCACTGGTGAAGGAGCTTCTGTCCTCGACGAGGTCCGCGGCGCCTTCCAGTCCAACACCAACTGCGCCATCGGCGCGAATTTCGAGTCCATCGCCTCGTTCTTGGCGGAGCCCCGCAAATGGAGGCCCGATATCGTCTTTCGCTCGATCCGGGTCATCGAGCAGAGCTATCTCGGCTCTATTCGTTGGCGTCTCCACGGCGTCGGTGACGAGAGCGCGCCGAAATGGCTTGTCGCCTATGTCGCGACGCTCGGGTTAATCCACGACAGTCACAAGATGCGCACGCCCTGGCCCGGCACGTTGACCTATGCCCGGCTGCGGGATCTCGCGGCAGTCGCCGGAGACGGAGAAGCCTCTCTGCTGCGCTTCGTCTTCGAGGCGCCCCGACTGCATTCCGTTGCCTGGACGCATTACAATCTCGCCGTTCTCCCGGATCTGCCGCAGATTTTCGCCGCTGAAGCCAATGTGATGGCGGAGCGATTGGATGGGCTGAGCTCGGCGGGCAAGGCCGAGGCGCTCCGCTTTCTCGCCCGCTCGCACCTGATGACCGGCCGGCTGCTCGATTTCAGCCTGGGTTGCGCGGCCGACGGCGGCAAGGCTTTGCGCGCCGCAGCGGTCGCCTCGCTAACGGCGGCCGCGCCGGATGAATTGGCGCGCCGCCTCGTCGACCGGCTCGCCGATGGCGCGCAGAAGGAGCGTCTCGCCGCCGTCTCCGTGGCGATGTCGGTGATGCGCGATCGTGCAAAATCGCTACTGTCCGCGGCGCGCGAGGGGCAGAAAGCGCTGCGCGTGGTCGAGGAAATCGATGCGGCGCTACGCCTTATCGAGCAGGCGGACGCGACGGCCGTCGCCGCCGCCGGCGACGCGGAGGAGGGGGGCTGGTACGAAGGCGCGGACGGCTCGCGCATCCTTGTTCCGCCGATGGGCGAGCCGCCGCCCGACACGCCCGTCAAGGCGGAGGTCCGCGCCGCTTTCGACGCTTATGTCTTGCGCCACAACGCGGCGGCTCGCGCGCGAAATCCGGGCCGAACCGGGCCGGCCTGGCAGCGGGGGGAAATCGGCGAAGATGCGGTCGAGCGACTTGTTCGAGATATGGAGGGCCGCGGAGGCGGTGGGGGCCGGGTCGGCCATTTCCATTTGTTTCCAACGGCCGAGGAGTGCAGAGAGCTGCGAAAGCTCTGGTCTTCTCCGGCAATAACACTCTGGCACATCGCGCGCGTCGCCCATGTCGACGCGCCTCTCAATATTCATTGGTATCGACATTTTCTATCCGTCGATTCCGTTCTCGGCGAGCAGTTCCAGCAGCGCCTGCCGGCGGAGGGGCGGGATATCCGCCATGCTTTCGCCTATGGCGCACAGGAGTTTCGGCCCTATTTGCGGCTCGCCCTGCAAGCCGACGAATTATCGGGGTCATCGTCGCGATGGGATTGTCCGGCCGACCTCCTCTGGCCGGCGCTCTGCGATCATTTCGACCTGCTCGATCAAGCGCTCGGCCTCGCGCCGAACGAGGGCGAGCGCCCGCTATCGCCGCTCAAAGCCTTGGACATGCTGTCCACCTTTCCGGTTCTTCCGAAACGCTTTCTCGCTCCTGTCGTCGACCTCGCCTTTGGCGAGCGCAAGGTCCTGCGCGGCGAGGCTCAAGCGCTGTTGCGCAAGACGCCGGGCGTCGGCTCGACGCTCATTCCCTATCTTCGCGCGTCCAAGGCCGAACAGCGGGCGGAGGCCGCGACTCTGCTGGGGCGGATCGGCTTTCTCGGCTCTCGCGAGGCGCTCCGCACGCAGATCGAGAGGGAGAAGAACGAGACCGTTCGCGCGAGCCTGCTCGGAGCTTTGCGGGAGCTGGGTGAAGACATTTCCGCCTATGTCTCCGCGGCTAGGCTCGGGGCCGAGGCCGACGCCGGACTAGCCAAGGCCAAGCAGCTGCCGGAATGGATGCGGATCAACGCGCTGCCGCCGCTGCGATTGCGCGACGGAACGGCGCTCGCGGCCAACGTGGCGCTTTGGTGGACGACGCTCGCCATCAAGCTCAAGCAGCCGGGCGGCAATGCGCTTTTGGACCTCTATCTCGATCTGCTGGAGCCCGCCTGCGCAGAGGCCTTCGGCCTTTTCGCGCTACGCTGCTTCGTTGCCCGGGACTCGGAGCGGCCCGGCGAGGCGGAGGCGAACGCCTTCGCGGAGGCGGAAGCCGATCGGCAATTCGCGGCGATCCAGCGGTGGGACAAAGAGGCGACGCGCGAGCGAATCTTCGCGATGCTGCGCGCCGCCAAGCTCGGCGAATATCTCCATTCGGCGATCGACGAGAAAGGGCTGCTCGCGCTCGCGACGCGCGTCGATGGCGTCGCTCTGGCGGAGGCGGTTCGCGCCTATCTGAAGGCTCATTACGGCCGCGTCGCCCAATGCAAAGCGCTGCTCGAATGTCTCGCGGGAAACGGGAGCGCGCCGGCGGTGCAGCAGCTTCTCGTCGTCGCCGGGCGCTATCGCCAGAAGACCGTGCAGCAATTGGCCGGCGATCTCATCGACGCCGTGGCGAGCCGCAAGGGCTGGACGCGCGAGGAACTCGCCGACCGCTCCGTGCCGACAGCGGGTTTCGACGAGACCGGCGTTCTCGAATTGCCGATCGGCGAGCGGATCTACACCGCCCGGCTCGGCGAGGAGTTGAAGGTCGTCCTCTTCAATCCGCATGGGCGGCCCATTCAAAACCTGCCGGCGAGCGAGGAGGAGGGCGCCGCCGACGCCAAGCGGCAATTGTCGCAGACGCGCAAGGAGGTCAAGCAGGTCATCGGCTCCCAGACGATCCGACTCCATGACGCCATGTGCGCGGAAAGCCGCTGGCGCAAAGAGGTCTGGCTCCGCTTTGTGCTCGAGCATCCGGTCCTGGGCGCGCTGGCGCAACGGCTGATCTGGGCCGCCTTCGACGACCAGGGAGCGCTCGTTTTTACATTCCGCCCGCTCGACGATCTTAGTCTCACCGATGCGAATGACGCGAAAGTCGTCCTGGACAGCGTCGTCGAAATCGGCGTCGTCCACGCCTGCGCGCTGGACGAGGGAGCGGTCGCCGCCTGGCGCGCTCATCTCGGCGATTATTGCGTCGAGCCGCTATTCGCGCAGCTGGTCATGCCGCAGGCGATCACGACCGACGATGTCCTCGAATCGCACGAGATCGACGATCGCAAAGGCCATGAGATCGAGGCGCTGAAGCTCGGCGGCGAATTGAAGAAGCGCGGCTATCTGCGTGGCGAGGCGGGGGATGGCGGCTGGTTCACCGATTACGTCAAAATCTTCCCCGCCGCGAAAATCGCGGTGGTGTTGGAATTCAGCGGCAATTCGCTGCCGGAGGAAAATCGCGGGAGTGCTCTGCATGGCGTGCGTTTCATCCGCCGCGAGGCGGATGGCGCGATCCATCATGGGCGCGTGTTGGCGCTGCGCGAGACGCCGCGGCCGTTGCTGATGGAAGCGTGGAACGATTATCACGCTTGCGCCGCCAAGGGCTCCGGCTTCGACCCGAAATGGAAAGAGAAGGACTATTTCTGATGGAGACGAGGATTCTGCGCGCGCCCGCCGAAAAGCGCTTCGCGGCGGAGCTCGCGCGCCTCGCGGCGGAGGATACTGGGCCGCGTCCGGTGGGCTGGGCGATGTCGCCCAAGGCAGTGCGGAGCTTCATTCTCGGCGACCGCAAGAAGGAGGTGACGCGCAAGTTCTTCGGCGACGACGCGCTGGTCGAGCGGGCCATCGTCAGTCTCATGAGCGAGCAGGGCCTCATTCTCGTCGGCGAGCCCGGCACGGCCAAATCCATGCTCTCCGAGCTTTTGGCGGCGGCGATTTCCGGCGCCTCCGGCCTCGTCGTGCAGGGCGCCGCCGGCACGACCGACGATCACATTCGCTATGGGTGGAACTATGCGCTGCTCATCGCCGAAGGGCCGAGCGAGCGGGCGCTGACGCCCTCGCCGATCCTGCGGGCGATGTCCGAGGGACGCATCGTGCGCGTCGAGGAAATCACGCGCTGTCCGCAGGAAATCCAGGACGCGCTGATCTCCATATTGTCGGAGAAGGTCATGGCCATTCCCGAGATCGGCGAAGAGCGCGCCGTCTTCGCGCGGCCCGGCTTCAATGTCATCGCCACCGCCAATCTGCGCGATCGCGGCACGCATGAGATGTCGAGCGCGCTGAAGCGCCGCTTCAATTTCGAGACGGTGAAGCCGCTCGCCGATCCAGAGCAGGAGCGCGCGCTCGTCGCTCAGCAATTGGCGGCGCGGCTCGTGGACCTTCCCGCCGCCCCGTCGATGCGGGAGGACGCGCTCGACGTGCTGGTGGAGACTTTTCAGGATTTGCGCCATGGACGCACGCGCGACGGCGCTCCTGTGGCGCGGCCCGACGCCGTCATGTCGACGGCGGAGGCGGTCAATGTCGCTCATGCGGCCGTGCTCGACGCCGTTTATTTCGGCGACGGCGAGGCCTCGCCCGCGCATATCGGCCGGCTATTGCAGGGCGTCGTGCTCAAGGACAATTCCGAGGACATTCGCAAGACGCGGGCCTATCTCGACCAGATCGCGCGCCAGCGCGGCAAATCGAGCGGCGCCTGGGCCGAGTTCCATCGCGTCGCCTCCGCGACGCTCAAAGGCGCCTGAGCGACGACCTTGCGCGCGCCGATCGATTTTTTCCCCATAAGGCATCACAGCCCGGCCTGCGCGGCGCATTTGTCGGCGGCGCTGCGGGCCTTGCGTCCCGCCGCGATCCTCCTCGAGGCGCCGGAGGATTTCGGGCCTCTTCTCGCGAACCTCGTCGCGCCGGACGTGAAGCCGCCGATCGCCGTCGTCTCGCTGCCAGAGCGCGAGGCGATCGACGAGGAAGACGAGGGCCGCGCCAGCTATTATCCGCTCTGCGACCATGCGCCGGAGCTGGTCGCTCTGCGCATCGCGCAAGAGCTCGCTATTCCGGTCGAGGCGATCGATCTTCCCTCGCGCTCGAAGGCGATGCTCCGCGCGCAAAAATCGGCGGACCGCCCGCACTTGTTGACCAATGACGAGCGCTTGACCGTTTCGGACTATATCGACGCCTTGTGCGAGCGCACGGGCGCCCGCGATGGCGTCGAGCTCTGGGACCGACTGTTCGAGAGCCGCCTCGGCGAGCGCGATTGGGATGCATTCTTCCGCGCGCTCGACGCCTATTGCGGCCATTTGCGCGAATTGGCGCGGCCGGAGGATATCGAGGCGGACGGAACGCTCGCCCGCGAGCGCCATATGGCCGCAAAAATCGCCGAGGCCGCCGAGCGCCATGCTGGCGCGAGGATCGCCGTAGTCACCGGAGGCTTCCACACGCCCGTGCTCCGCGAAGCGGGCGGCGCGCGGCCGAGCGGCGCGCGCGAAGACGCGCCCCGGCGGGCGCGGATCTATCTCATCCGCTACGGCTTTCCGCAGCTCGACTTGGCCAATGGCTATGGCGCAGGCCTGCCATCGCCTGGCTACTACGATTTGTTGTGGAAGGCGAAGGACGCCGGGGATGCGCTCTGGCGCGAGACGACGCATCGCTGCCTCGAGGGCTTCGCACGGCGCCTCGCCGAAACGGACAGCGGCCTCTCCTTTCCGGTCGCGGCGCGGCTCGCAGCGGCCGAATGCGCCTTTCACCTCGCGGACTTGCGCAACCTCCCGGGACCCGGCCGCTCCGAGCTGATCGATGCGGTGCTGTCGACGGGCGTGAAGGACGCCGCCGAACTCGGCGCCCCGCTCACCTCCGCCTTTTCGGACTGGCTCACTGGCGATGCCCTCGGCGAGCTGCCGCTCGGCGCGCACGCTCCGCCGCTGGTCGCCGCCGTGCGCGCCGCCGCAGTGGCGCTGGGCTTCTCGCTCGAGCGCGTCGCGCCCGCGACCAAAGAATTGGATATCTATCGCAAGCCGCGTCATGCCGCCGCCAGCCGCTTTCTCCATGCGCTGGAGCTGATCGGAGCCGGTTTCGCGCAGCGGCTCGCCGGCCCGGATTTCGCCATCCGCCAGCGATCCGGCTTTCTGCATGAGCAATGGAGCTATATGTGGGGACCCGCGGTCGAGGCGGCGCTCGTCGATCGCTCCCTCGACGGCGATCGGCTGCTCGCCGTCTGCGCGGCGGAAATCCGCAGACGGCTCGCCGCCTTGGAGACTGCGGGCGAGGGACGCGACGCCGCGCGCGCCGCGCGTCTCTTCCTGGCCGCCGCGATGGCCGGCCTCCAAGGCGAGCTCGATTGCGTCGCTGACGCCATGCTGCCCATGCTGGCCGAATGTCCCGACATAGGACGGCTCGCCGAGGCCTTTCGACTGTTGCTCGTCGTGATGCGCCTGCCGAACTCCCGCGCGGGCGAGCAACCAGCAGCTCTGCGCCGTCTCATCGACATCGCCTATCGCGGCATGACGCGTCATCTCGCTTCGCTCACGCGGCTGGATCGTGAGGCGGCGCTCGCCGTCGCGCGCGATCTCGGCGAGCTGGCCGGCTTCGTCGTCGGACCGGAGGCGGCGGCGCTCGGACTCGATCCGGCGATACTTTCGAAGGCGGTCTCGGAAGCGCTCGATTCCGGCGACGACCCGTTTTTCATCGGATCGATCGGAGCGGTCGCGCTCACTCTCGGCGCGCTGGACGAAGAAGGCTTCGAGCGTCGCATCGCTTCCGTCCTCGCTGGCGCCTATGAGCGGCCGTCGCGTGGAGCCGAGGCGCTGACCGGTCTGTTGGCGACCGAGCCACGCATCTTCGTCGGAAGCCGGCCGCTGATCGCAGCGGTTCATCGATATCTCGCGGGCTTCACAGAGGAGGATTTTCTCGCGGTTCTCCCAGAATTGCGGTCGGCCTTCTCGGAGCTCGATCCGTCTGAGATCGATCGATTGGCCGAGCTGATCCCTGGAGTCTCCGAGAGTGACGCCGTGGACGAGGAGGCGATCTCGGAGGCCGAGCGCGCCGAGAACGAGAAATTGATGGAAGAGGTCGCGGCGCAGTGGCGCGCCGACGGCCTCGCCGAATGGCTGGGCCTTTCGCCGTGACGCCCCCTGACGACGTTCTCATTCGCTGGCGCATGGCGCTCGGCCGCTCGGCCGAGAGCCGCATCCAGGATGCGCTCACCGAACAGCAGCGGCGCATCGACCGCGCGCTGGAGTTCGTCTATGGGCGCGGAATCATGCAGAGACGGCTGCGGGCCACCGGGCGGGAGAGGGCGGCGGGATCGCTCGACGCCGCGCAGCTCGCCTTGCCGTGCTGGATCGGCGAGATGCGCGCGCTGTTTCCGGCGAGTGTTTTCGAGGAGGTGCAGGGCCATGCGCTCGATCGCTTCGGAATGGCCGAGCTCTTGTCCGATCCGGAAGCGCTGACGAAGCTCGAGCCCAATCGTGATCTGATGAAGGCGCTGCTCGCCTTCAAAGGGCGGCTCGATCCGCGCGTCGCCGGGCCCGCCAGGACAATTGTCGCGCGTGTCGTCGAAGAGCTTGTCCAAAAGCTGAAGCCGAAGATCGAGCGGGCGCTCTCCGGGGCGCGGAATCGGCATGCGCGCGCCGCGGTGAAGAGCGCGGCCAATTTCGACATTGCGCGCACCGTCCGCGCCAATCTGAAGAATTACGATCCGGGCCGCGGCGTGCTCGTCGCTGAAAAATTGGTCTTTACCGCGCGTCAGCGGCGAAAGCTGCCCTGGACGGTGATCCTCGCCGTCGATCAGAGCGGCTCGATGTTGGATAATCTGATCCACGCTTCGGTCATGGCCGCGATTCTGTCGGGCATGCCCTCGGTCGTGACGCGCTTCATCGTGTTCGACACCTCGATCGTCGATTTGACCGACCGCCTGTCCGACCCGATCGAGCTGCTGTTCTCGGTGCAACTCGGCGGCGGCACTCTGATCGCGCCCGCGCTCGCTTATTGCGAGTCTCTCGTGACGGATCCGAGCCGCACGGTGGTGGCGCTCGTCAGCGACTTCGATGAAGGCGGGCCGGTTTCGGACCTGCTGCGCGTCGTCAAACGGCTCGCTGCGGCGAGGGTGACGACGATCGGAATCGCGGCGCTCGATGGGAACGCGGCCCCCGCCTATAATCGCGACGTCGCCGAGAAGCTCGCCGGCGCGGGGATGAAAATCGCCTCGATGACGCCGGATCGTTTCGCCGAATGGCTGAGCGGGATCATGCGATGAGCGCCGCGATCATCGCCGCTCACGCGCGGCTCGACGCGACGGCGCTGGCGGACCTCGCCTCTCCCGGCCTCGTGCGGCGCGCCGAGGCGGATATAGCCGAGGGGAAGGTCGCGATCGCGGAGGCCTCTGACGCGGCTGTGCGCGTCACAGCGGATGGGGAGACGGTCACGCTCGTTGCTCTCGGCGTCGAGCGTTCGAGCTGCACCTGCCGGTCTCCGCGACTTTGCCGGCACAGGATCGCGGCGGCCCTGCTGATCCGCTCGCTGGCTCCTGTCGACGCCGCACCCACTACCCTTGCGCCCATCGTTGGTCGGTCGCGCCGCAAGTCCGCGCCGGATGCATCGAAACCGGAACTTCCCCGTGGCGTTTCAACGGCCGTCGAAACGCGCCGGGCGCTGCTCGCCGATGCCACGGCGCTCGCCGAGCGTGTCTTCGCGATCGGCTTCTCGCGCGCATCCGCGTCGCTCGACGCCGATCTCGCGGCGCTGTCGACCGTCGCGCGCGCGGTCGGCGAGGCGCTTCTGGCGGCCCGTCTCCAGATGATCGCCGGCCATCTCGAGGCCGGCCGCAATCGCGACCCGACCTATTCCGCGACCGCGCTCTTGTGCGATCTCGCCGCTACGGCCGCCCATGCCGCCGCTCTCGGCGCCAGCAGCGTGGCCGGCCCGGCGGATGCAGAGGCGTGTGTCGCCGGCCTGCGCCTGATCGGGCTCGGCGCCCGGCTCTGGGAGAATGATTCCGCGCGTGGCGTGACGGCTGTTTTCTACTCTCCATCCGAGAGGAGAATCCTGCATGCGACGCATGCCCGGCGCGTCGGAATGGACCCGATGTTTGCGGCGGCGACTGCCTATCGCATCGCCGCGACGTGGGGCGCCACATTCGGTCGCCTGACCGGATGCGACTTCATACTGCGAAACGCCGAAGTCGACGACGTCGGTCGAATTGCGGTCGCGAGCGCCGCGCGCGTCGACGAGGCGAGGCCCTGGCGCCCGTCGCGTTCCGTCGTTTCGGCGTGGCCAGTCGCCTTCGACGATTGGCGCGTCTTGCAGGACCATTGCCGTCTCGCGCTCGGAGGACGACTGATGCGTCCGGGTGCCGCGCGGACCTATCTCGTGATTATGCCGAAAGCGATCCATGCAATAGAATTCGACGAGCTCCGGCAAAGAAGCTATTGGCCGGCGTCCGATCGACACGGGCGGTTCGTTGCTCTCGAGGCGCCGGCCGATCGCCGGCCGGATGGAGAGCTCGACGGACGCCTGACGGGACGAGCCGACCCATTGGTCGTCGAGGCGACCGTCGAAGACGGCGCGATACGTCTTCTGCCCTTGTCGCTTCTGGGCGCGACGATCACGACGCTCGATTTCATCGATTCCGAACAGTCGGGTCGACGGATCGGCATGGTCGAGCGCGCGAAAGGCCTGCTCGTGCGACGCAAGACCCGCATACGACGATTTTCATTGTCGCCGCTAAGCCGAGCCGGGCGACGGGCGCCGGCCGACGCGCTCTTGCGCATAGCGGCTTTCGCCGAAAGCGCGGGGAATATCTCGACCGAACGCCGCCTAGAAACTGCGACTCGGCTGGCCGCCTCGTTGAGGCGAGAGGGATTCTATGCGGCGGCCGACGTCATGGACCGCGTGGCGTCGGCCGAAGCGTCGGATGCGCACGGCCTCTGGCTGCGCGCCGCCTACGCCTGCGCGACGCTGCGCAGAGCCGATCTCGAGCTCGCATGGGCCGAGCCGGCTCTATGAAAATGCGTCTGATTTCGACCGAGCGCGGAGTTTCGACCGGTTGCAGTGGAAGCCGTTTCCAAAAACGCGTCCCGAGGCGCCGGAGAAATCGGAACGACATACGATCGCCGCGACGCCCGCTTCGATGGTGGAACGTCGACCTCGAACGCCGGCGCGCTGCTGCTCGGCAAGGTCGATAAGGCCTTGAAATTGGCGAAACTCCTCGTGGCCTGCTTCATCGATTGCAGCAATCTCGCGCTGATCGAGCATGCGGCCGGTCGGGCTCGTGCTCGACTACGAAGAATTGAACGACGCGCGCGGCTTGGATCGAGCCGGCGAGTCCTGTCACCGTGCAGCAGGAGTGGGCGCGGCGGGGTCGATGAGGCCGGCGTCGCACAGACGGCGCCAAAACTCGACCGGAATGATCTCATCCATGGCGGCGCGATCTTCTGCAATTCGGCTCGGACGGCTCGTGCCGGGTATCACCGCCGCGACCGCTGGATGAGCGAGCGAGAATTGCAGCCCGGCCGCCTTCATGCCGACGCCGTGCTCGTTGGCGATCGCCTTGATCCGCGGCACCTTGTCGAGAACGGCAGGCGTCGCCGGCGCATATTCGAAATTGGGGCCGCCCACCAGCGCGCCCGAGCTGTAGGGGCCGCCAACGATGATGCGCAGACCGCGCTCCTCCGCCATTGGCATCACACGCTGAAGCGCCTTCTCATGGTCGAGTAGCGTGTAGCGGCCGGCCAGCAGAAATATGTCGGGATGCGGCTCGTCGAGCTCCATAACGATTTCGATCGGCTCGACGCGATTGACGTCGAGGCCCCGTCCCGCGATCACGCCTCCTCGCGCAGACGATCGAGCGTGCGAAATGCTCCGAGGCGTGTGCTCTCGAACATGGCCAGCCACTCGTCGCCATAGAAGTCCTGCGCCACGTCATGGACGAAGACGAATTCGATATGGTCTGTCCTCGCGCTTCAGGCTGCTTCCAGCGAGCGTCGCGCTCTCCGAATAATCATTGACGATGCGGTTCGGATCGCCGTGCGCGAAGACGCTGCGCTTCTCGCCGAGATCGCGGGCGCCGACGTCCTCGATCTCGTCGAGAATAACTCGGCCCACTTTGGTGCTGACGACATAATCCTCGCGCGGCTTGCCTGCCTGGGCCTCGCCCAAGCGCAGCTCCGCGAGGCCGGCGCCATAGAAGGGCGCCGTGTCGAAGTAGCGGACGCGGTCGTTCCAGGCGGCCTCCGCAGTCGCGCGCGCCTTCTCCTCGGAAATGTCGCGAAACATATTGCCGAGCGGGGCGGCGCCGAAGCCGAGCTCGCTCTGGAGAATCTTCTCCATGCTCATGAGCTCGATCCTTTCGTTCGGCGCGGCGGCTGCGACATGGGCCGGCGTCAATTAACTGCGACGATATTGACGACAACCGTGGTGATCGCGCTGCGATGTGAACGCGTGCGAAGGTCGGTGGGTCCAATCGCGTGTGCGAATTCGTGCTACCTGTCGGCGACACGACTCCGTTGGAGGGAGGTCGCGCTCGGCAGGCGACCTTCTTTTGCGCTCCAGGTCGTTTTTTGGGGGCCACTCTTCGAAACCGAGCCGTCTGGTTGGCCTATAGACGCCATCTGTCACCCGAAGGGACTTTTGTATCGTCCGCGCCCTCGGAGCCACAGGAGGGCCATTTGCGGGCGTTTTAGGCGTAGACACGGTTTTGACATTTTTCGGCCGCCAAAAAACTCTAGCTAGAAACCTTCCCCGCAGGGGCTATGCCCTCCTGTCCGCGCGATGCTCGCATCCGAACATGCATTGAAATTCGACGCCATCGAAAGGCGGCTCTCGATAAAAAGGAGGCTTGTCGTGAGGCGCTAAGCCTGCGATCCCCCCAAGGGGGCGCGAGGTCCGACGTCAGCCGCGGAAGCGCTAACTTAACCAATCGAATTCACGCCTCAGACCCCTTGTGTTCGATTGATCAGACCTCCTGGCGTCGAGGAAGATTGGCCAGTCTATAATTTCAAAATGGAGAATAGGCCGAGATCTTCGTGCGTTGCAACTATAGTTTACTTCTTCCATTTGTAGGGGTTGGACGAGAGCGGATCCTTCGTGTCGCTTTCGATAGTGATGTGCGGCGTAATCTGCGCTTGTGTGATCCGCTGTGCGAGGAGCGACAACACGGTGCACGCTCTGAAGATGTCGATCTCTTCCGAAGCGGCAGGCAATTCGTCCAACAGCGATTGGGGTAGATCGAACTCATCGTCCAGCGAGTCGGGGCATCGCGCTCGCGTCGACGCGCTATATTCCGCGCGGACCACGGCTGCCGCGACGGATTTCTCCGATCCGATGAATTTCATGATCTTATCGTACGCTTCAGCGCGACTGGGATTCGTCTCGTGAATCGACCGTCGTACGAAACGCAAACCCTCGACCGCATGAGGATCGGAGGCGATCGCAGATCGAATGCGTTCATGCAGCGATGGCAAGCCTATGGCGACAGGCGGATGCCGTGGGGCCGGTTTCGGCGTTGGAAATTCGTCTAGCGTCACAGCGGGGCGATACGCTTCTCCTCGACGTCTTGGATAGTTCGCCGGCTCTGGGAAAACATCGAAGTCGTCCGCTCGCCACGTGATGTTATGTGAATTCGCGAGAATGTCCTCGAAGGTCACATGCATCTCGGCGTCTGGATCGCGCATCGGAGCCAATGAGCGTAGCGCAGGGTATGGAAGAGAACTGCGGGCGACTTCCACGAGCTCTTCGAGAGTTCGTGCGACAGCGGGGTCGACGAAAAGAGTCGTGTCCCGTTCCGCCGCGAGCAATATCGCCGCCCAGGCATGGCGGGGCGTTGTGATCTCGACGCGCAGTTCCACCTCAGAAGGCGCTTGCTTAGCCTCGCGGATGCGGATCGCCGCAGCGGATCGGGGGTGTGCCTGCCGGACATCCACTGTTCGCGCGCCAAGCCCTGGTATGTCGACGTCGAGCGATCCACGCTCCTCGTCGATGGCAAGAACGCGCGCGAATCCGCCGGCGCGGACTTCGGGCGGCTTCGGACCGTAGAGTGTGCGCTCGAATACGATCCACTCATCGACGTCGAATTTGATTTCCCGGCCGTCCGCGTGGATCACATGTGGATGATGGAGTGGATCCAGCAGGGCTCGCGTCTCGTGAATCCGCCGAATTAGAGGGAGCAAGCGATCAGGATCGTCGCAAACGATGCTACTATGTATTCCCCAAGACGGTGCGTGATCCTCGGCGAAGCCGAAGACGACCTGGTTACGAAGCTTGCGTAGAGCTCGATCCACCAGTCCAGATCTGGCCAACGATGCAGCGTCATTAGGGGCGTCGCTCAACGGCTCGCTGAGGCGATCCACAATATAGGAGGCGAGGCTTCGACAATGTCCGGCCTGTGAGCCGAGGTCCAACCCAAGGACAAGACGAATTCGGTTCTCGCTGGCGGAGAGGATCAGAGCGGCGAGATCTTGGTCCGCGAGGTTTTCCGCTCGTGGAGCCACGATTAGCTCGGGAGCCGACTCGCGGTTAATTGCTTTGGCGACGGTCACGATTTGTGGCCGCTTCACGTTCAGGAGCGCCGCGCATTCTTCACACTCCGAGTGATGGTTCCCTACGACGATTACATCTTGTTCAGTGCGATCCTCGCGAATCTGCTCGAGAACAGCCGTATGGTCATCATCGGCTATTACTCGGATCGCGGCGGTGTGTCTCGCATCCTCTATCGCATCACTCGCCGCCGACATCAGATCAAAAATGCGCCGGGTGGTTGCAAAGCGCGGAGTCGTCTTGCCATCATGGGTCGGGCGTCCAAGCGTCACGATTTCCGAATCTGCGAGAATCTCATTCGCCCGGATTGTGCGATCCGATTCCCGATCCACGAATTTCGCCAGTAGGCGGTGAATTTCGCCGATCCGCATTGTGGATCGACCGCGAAGCAATGTCTCGATCAGGATCGAGGCGTCACCATAGATCAGCGCGAGATTCGTTGCACGCTGCGCGTGGCGGTAATTGTCGACCTTATCGGCGTCGCCGAGCAGGTCGCGGTCGCTCCAATGCCTATCCGGAGCCGGCGCCGGAGGATCGACGACATTGTCGAGCCCTAGCTCGTCAAAGAAGTGAATAAGCAGATCGCGGGCCTTCTCGGGCCAGGAAATGCCCTCGGCGACATAGGTCGCCGGTAGACCGTGCTTCCGCCCATGGCGCGGACGGGCCCAGAGATCGCGAACTTTTGGACCTTCAAATCTCGCCCGCAGCCCGACCGACACATGGGCGTGCCGATTCCGAGATCCGCGGCTCGCTTCGAGTTGGGCCGGGTCGTGGATCGCGAAATGTGCGGGAAGCGCATGCGGACTGCATGCTTGTTGGACCAGTCGACGGGTCACCTCGATCGCTTCGTCCAGCGTCAATTCGTCGTCCGGCGGAAGTGCGACAATGAGCGTCCAGCAGATCTGAGGCCAGCGGGTTCGGCCGTCCATTTTGCGCATTCGCCGCGCCTCGGCATAATCGATTGCGAGCGCGAAGGCGGCCGGAGTCGATAAATCTGGGGCCGCGCCTATTGGCAGCACGACTTCCTCATGCACCATATCGGAGCCGTCGCCTCGGAACTCCCAGCTGTGATTTGAACGTGGGTCGACGACGGCGCCGCGCCCGCAATAGGACACGAGCGCACTCATGCTTACCTGCCGCCGCATGCGCATTGGACGCGCCCGTACATACGCAATCGCCATGGCCGTTCGTTCCGAATTTGGGAGAAAATTCACATTGCATATTGAGCATTGCCATGACGCCAGAAAATGTCCAGGAATCTTTATCGTAGAACGATGTGTGGTGTCATGACATGCTCTGTGCGTAGGTGTCGAACGCAGCGAGCCGTCATCCATGTTTGATGAAATCGACAAGGACATTCGCGCGATGATGCGCGGGATTCAGCAGCAGCAGGAACGCGTGGACGCCGATGCGGCGCAAATTCAGATTCTGGAAGATCGCCTGCGAACGAAGGCGCAGATGCTTCGCCGGGAAAAAGAGGCGCTGATCGTGGCGATGTACGAGAGGCGCGGGATGTTCTCTGCGGCGCCTGAGGCATTTTTCGAGATGTTGGGTCGCGTGGATCGCGAGTTGAGGCATTCTGAGTCCACGTTGACCGGGCGCGGCGAATTACACGCGCCGGCGCAGCGAGAGGACGGCGATCCACGATCCGGCGAGCCGCTGGCGAATTTCGGTGGCGTGGATCATTGTCTCGTCACGATCCATCGTCTCACCAATCCGACGATTGTGGTCAAAGAGGAACTCAGGACCTATGGTTTGACGAAGAACGGTCGCAAAGGGATTTGGTGCGGCAAGGTGAGCCGTGACGCGGCGTTGATCCTCCGAGGGCGCTTTGGCGACCGTGTGACGATCGAGGATGTCGCCCCGTTGGAGGATACGAGAGTTTCGTCGTCGCTCGTCGACGCGGCTCCTCCTGATATATCGGCGATTGTGCTGAACGAAGAGCCGACATCGGAAAAGTCGGCCGACAACATGCTCTCCGCGTCAAGCGATCTACGCGCCGTCTTCGGCGTGGCGGAACACGCGGGCGCTTCGTTGGAGAGGGCCGGAGTTGATGCTCCGAACGGCGATCCAGAAAAGACAAACGGCGAAACGAATGCGAACCTCGACGCGCCTGTCGTGGGCGCGGGTGGATTTGCCGATTTGAGCGGCGATGAAAAGCAAATCGATCCACCGGCGGCGCTATTCGCTGCCGACATAGGTTCGGAAGAGCCCGACTGTCGCTCCGAGCCCGCGTCACTCAACGTGAGCGGCGGAAACGAGGCAGCCGCGGCTTCGAGCGCACCTCTCCTGCGGCAGGGGGCTAGGTTTAACCACGCTGCATTTGGGAAAGCTCGTGCCGCCGCTGCTGAAGCCGCCCGAGTTTCGCCCGCGCCGGAAAATGCGCCACATGATGCAGCCATGGTCAAGGGGCCGCCGCAGGCGTCGACCTAAGCCGACGGAGGATCATTGTGGGGCTTTTCGTGTATGGCGGCGGCGATCGACGTCACGCAAAAGCCTCGGCGCTTCATCGGACCATGGTCGATCCGTCGAGATAGGGCAAAAAGACTGTAGCTCCGATTGCCGCGGCGCCGATCGCGCCTACGAGGACGGCGCCGGCGGCGATGTCTTTGGCGCGCTTTACAGACAGGTCGAACCCAGGCGATACGACGTCACAGACATGTTCGATAGCGGTGTTGATCGCCTCCGCCATCCAGACGGATGAGATGGCGGCGATCAGCCAGCGCCAATCGGATAGGCTCACGCGCAGGAGGAGGCCGGCGCAGATGACCAGCAGCGTGGCCACGAGGTGAGCCCATGCATTGGGCTGCGTGCGCAACATGAAGGCGAGGCCGGCGAAGGCGAAAGAAAAGCTCCGCATCCGGGCGCGCCATGAGAGCGCGTCCGATGAGAGAGCAGGGCGGATAGGCGCATGGAACCGCCAAGCGAGAGGATCGCGAGAAGCCCCACGGCAAGCGCGCGCCAGAAGGAGCAGAGGCGCGAAGAGGAACGCGATAAGAGCGCAGCAGATCATGGATGTTCCCTCAGTCGGATGGAGCCACGTGAAGCTCGGTTCTGTTCTCGAGCGCAATGTCGATCCGCATTTCGCCGGAATGATCCGCTATGATCCGCCGTTCATCGCAGGCCCGGACGAAATAAGAACGTCCGGGGTCGAGGCCGCCGATGGTGAGCATCCGAATGCCGGCGCCGCGGCCGGGATAGAGCACGGCATGAAGGGCGCCGCCGCTCGTATGAGCGCTCGCGGGCAGAATGTCCGGATAGGCCGCCTCGCTGATGAAAGGACCGCGCGCGGTGAGTGGCTGCTGGACGACGAGACGATGCAATGATCCTTCGCGTCCCGCGCGCGCAAGAAATTCGACGGCATGCGCCCAGAGCGAGGCTCGTGGGCGATGAGTGACATCCTCACAGGTCGTCTCGGGACAATCGCGCTCGAGAACGTCGAGCAGATGCGTCGCGATATCCTCGTCGCCCATCTCGGTCGCGGCGGCTGCGCTCGCGGCATAGCTCGACGCACGCGTGAGACGATAGTTGCCGACGTCGATCGGCCAGAGTGCGCGGCGCAGGCGTGCCGGCGTGAGCTCGCGGCGGGCGAGAAGCCACTGCCGCCGCGCGATGTCAGGAAAGAGCGCGTCGAGGAACAAGCAGGGAAATGACTGCATGACCGCGCCGCCCACGGTTGGCGCCAATCCGACGGCGCTCGACACGAAGGGAACGATCCGCCCATCACAGCAGAGAAAATCGCTTTCGAGGCTTTCGCGGAATGTGGGCGCGATCCTCGTCCAATGAGCGCCGCCGGAGCCCGCGTCGTAGGCGCGTATCGAACAGGCGGAGATCATATTGCAGAGTGGGTAGACCCAATTGGGCTCGCAGGCGAGGAGGCCGAGCTCGGCTCGGCGAAACCCAGCCGCCAGCACGTCGACGAGCTCCGGCAGGGAATAGGTGAAGACGCGTCCAGACGGATGGCGAAAGGACAGGCTGCGCGGCGCATCGAAGCGTCGGCTTCCGCTCGCTGCCTGGAAGAGCGCGATCTGCGTTGCGAGAAAGCCGGTGAACATGATGTTGTCACGCGGAACGGGATCGATGTCGTCGCGCAGATTTCCCCAGAGGCTTTCGAGCCGCCAATAGCGCCAGACTCGGTGGTCCATCTGCTTGAGAACGAGATTCTCCTGCGCCTTCGAGAGGTAGGCCTGAAAGGCCGGAAGCCGCTCGGCCTGCGCGATCGACAGAGCATAGGAGATGAAATTCGATTGATAGCGGATCGCCGCGGTCTGGAATTGATCGATCCACTCGAACCCCTCGAAGTCGTCGATCGGCTGCAAGGCGCGATCGAGGAGGAGGCGCATACGGCGCAGATCGTCGCGCGAAAGCTCCCCCGCGGGCGGCGGCGAGACAGGGCTCGGCTCACAGCGGCAGCCTGCGAGATAAGCGTTGGCGCGGCGCCGCTCGGCTGTCGCATGCTGGCCCGATACGACAGCGAGGACGAGCGCGACATCGAGCGCGGCGATAATGCCGACAGGCGTGATCCACACGGCCGTCGGCCAAGCGCGCTCGTCGCCGCAATTGGCTGCGAGCACGGCCTCGGCCACCCAGATCAGGATCGGCGCGACGATGGCGCCGGTCGCGAACCAGAAGACCACGGCGCCGGCGAAGGCGGCCATGCCGGCGATCCATAGAGCGAGATGAGGCGCGAAGGATGGTGTGCCGGGCGTCGCCCACATCAGAAAGCCGAAGCCGGGTCCCATGAGGCCGAGAGCGAACGCGTGCATCTTGTCGTCATGCGTGAATGAAGCGAGAACGACAGCCGCTAGAAGCACGCCTGCATAGGCCGCCGATGTCCGAAGCAGGCGCCGCCGCAGCGTCGGGCTCCAAATATGGTTTCGCTCCGGAAGCAGGAGGGGAGGTATTGAGGATGTTGTGTTTCTCAATGCAAATACCTTTGTAATACAAAGTATGGCGACAAAAAAAAGAGAGCGCTCAGGCCGTCGATAGGCGGCCGATCTTCTCGCCGTCTTGCCGAGCATCGCTCTTGGCGTCCTCGACGACCTGCTGGAGCACTTCGAGATAGCCGAGGAAACGCTTCCGTCCAGAGGGTGTGATCCGGCACGTCGTCAGCGGACGAAGCCCTTCGAACCGCTTGTCGATGGCGACGAGCCCATCTTCCTGCAACACCTGCAAATGACGGCTCAGATTTCCGTCGGTCAGGCCGCACAGTCGCTTCAATTCGCCGAACGGAAGTCCTTTTGGATGGGCGACGAGCGAGGTCAGCAGTCCGAGGCGCGCTTTCTCATGGATCACGCGGTCGAGCCCTTCATAGGCGAAGCGCCCGGCGGATTGCTCACTCTTCGTCATGATCGCCTCCTCGGCTGAGACCCATTACGGCGGCGGCGAGAAGCTGGCCGCCGCAGAATGGCAGAGCCATTGCGAAAGGAGAGAAGGCGTGCGGCCCCGACGCATAGACGAGACAGGCGAGCCCGGTCAAAAGATACCATGCGGCGACGAGGATCATCGCTCTCGGCAGAGAATGGGCCGCGGCGAATACGCCAAGGCTCAGCATGATCTGCCAGAGGCCGGGAAGCATCCAGGCTGCTTCCGGCGCATGGCGAAGAATGACGAGGCTCGTGAGCAACCCCGCGAGACCGGCGGGCGCGAAACGCCACGCTGCCGAAAGGAGCATTTCTCCGCCCAAGCCGCCATGGCTCCTCCCCACGCGGCGCGCCGCTTCGACGCCGATGATTGCGATCGCGCAGGCGGCGACGATCGTCCAAACAGTGAAATAGGCGAGAGGCTCAGCGTCTGGCGCGGGGACGAGGAAAATCTGCGTGATGCCGCCGGCGCCGGCAAGAATCGCGGTCGCCGCGAGCGCCTGCGGTCCATATCCGTGAAACTCCAAAGATTGCGCGACGCGTTCGCGCATCTCGGCGATGTCGGCTAGGGCCTTGTCCAGGTCTGTCATCGGGATCTCATACTTTGCAATACAAAGTATGTGGCGTTCGAGAGACCATGTCAAGGGCGTCTCCCTTCAGTCGAACGAACCCGGGACTCCTAAAATCCATCCCTCGACTTCTGCGACGACGCGCTCCGGTGGCGCCAAGCGGGGGTGTAGATAATGAGCGAGCTTGCCCGCTCGATCCGCACGGGCGAGCCAGGCCGCTATGCTATACGCATCATGCTGATCGCCTGTTCGGTCCTCGCGAGCGAAGCCGCGGCTCCAAAGCGCGGGAAAGACCTCCGCGATCGCCGATTTGCCGGACGGGATGCTCCAACCGTCGAAAGGCCAGAAGTGGACACGATCCGGCAGGCTGCGGCGAATGAACCGCAGCCAGGGAATTCCGGCATGGGTCGACTTTGCGACCGAACCCTGAACGTCGAAATGGAAGACGGACTTCGCGCGGCCGACACGTTCCTCGGTCAAACGGCGCCAGCGGGAATTGCCTGTCCGAGCGGCGCCATTTCCGGCAAGGCCGTCTCGAACGAAATCGACATAGACGAGATCCTCGTCGGTCGGCCAATGGCGGCAGAAACCCTCGAGAAATCGCGGCCATTCCGGCAACAGCCCGTAGCGCTCGAAATAGCACAGCGGGAATGAGAAGCCGTGATCGATGCCGACCAATGTCGAGCGATCTTCCGCCAGAAGTTCGACCAGCCATTCGGCGAGCGCCTTCCGCGTCCAATATTTTCGTGGCGACGGCGGCGGCGTGATCTCGCGAGGCGGTGCGCATTCATCTACGAGATAGACTCGCAATTCTGGCAGGCTATCGGTCGGCGTCCTCGCGCCGGAATAGTCGACGCCAACATAGCGGGAGAACGCATTCTCGGTCATTGATCGTGCTCACTCGGCTCTCGTTTCGCGTTCGCTCTGCGGAGCGCGGGCCAATCCATTTCGAGTGCCTTGAATTGCGTCGAGTCGGAACCGTGGGACCGCCTCGGCTCGGGGACGGCCGGTTGGAAGGCCGCCACTGCTCACGCCGCGCTTCGCTCGTCCACGCGTCGGAGAATGTCGACGAGGCGCAGAACATCGGCGGTCTCGAAAACGCCTTCCACGCCTTTGGCGTCGAAATCGGTGAAAGGGGTCTGATAGAGGAGCGCGGGGTCCATCGCGCCGCGCTCGGTGAGATGGTCGATCACGAGATTGAGAAATTCGTGCTGGTCCGCGGTCAGTCGCCTTCCATCCTCGAATTCGGAGAAAAGCCTTTTCGCCGCCTCGCGGTCCAGGCCGACCAGCGAGCGAACGAAACGCGCGAGGCCGCCTTCCGACTGGATGAGGCCGAGGGAGGCGTCGTCGGCTCCGGACTCTTTGAAGATGCGCTCGAGCTCAGCGAGATCGGTCGCGGTCAAGGGCTCGGTGCGTTTCAATTTGAGGACGGCGATATGGTTCTCATGAGGGCGCAGGAAGACGCGCGCCTTGCGGCGAAAGGCGTCCATATCCCCCAGTGGCAGGCCGCGTATCGCCACCTCGGCGCCGGCGCCGGCGCGATCCTCGAAATGGGAATAGACGATCGGCCGCTTCTCGCGCTCGATCAGCTTGACGAGCGCGCGTAGCCGTCGCCGCAGGCTCTCGAGCATGGGCAGCGTGACATCCTGCCAGAAGGCGTCGGTCTGGACCTCCTCGATCAGCGCGATCTCCGCCGCGACCATCGGCACATTGGCGAGCGGCTCGAGCAGCGCGGCGATCTCGCGAATGCGCGTGGCGAGGCCAATGAAAGAGGGCTCCACACGCAACAGGGCCAGCTCTGTTCGGAACAGAAGGAGATCGAATTGCTTGGCCGCGAGATCATCGTCGCCGACCGACGAGGGAAGGCCGGCGACATGCTCGATCAATTCGGCGCGCGCGTCGGCGTCGAGCCGCGCCCAGGCGGCGCTCGATGAAAACGTCTCGACCGAGCGACGATGCGGGCGGACGAGGAAATTGTCGAGGCTCATCCCCTCGACCTCCGACCGAAGCGCGCCGGCCAGCGATGCGCGGATCTCGGCGATGGCGGCGTCGCGATCGGCGTCCGATCCGCTCTCGCCGACATGCAGCACTGCCGGCGGCAGTTGCGCATAGTCGCCGCCCGGCGTCTGTGGCGCGGAGCGGTCTATTTCGCCGATCAGCTCCACGCGTGCGGCGAACAGGCGCTTGCCCAGCGAGTCGCCCGCCTTGCCGTCCGCGACATTCGGGCGCTCATTGAAGAATTCGAAATTCCGGCACCAATCGAAAATATAGAAGAACTCCTTGTCCTGCTTATCTCCGAAGAGATTTTCGCAAAGACGCGTGCCGCGGCCGATCATCTGCCAGAATTTGGTCTTGGAGCGCACGGGCTTGAAGAAGACGAGATTCACAATCTGCTTCACATCGATCCCCGTGTCGAGCATGTCGATCGACACGGCGATATGCGGCGCCTTATCGGCGTCGGAGAAATCGTCGATCAGCGTCTGCGCATAGGAGATCGAATGATCGATCACCCGCGCGAAATGGCCGGCGAGATGCGGATAATGCGCGTCGAAGCGCTGGGCGATGAAATTGGCGTGGTCGCGGTTCTTCGCGAAAATAATGGTCTTGCCGAGCCGGTCGCCGTCCGCGACCTTCAGCCCATTCTCCATGAGATGGGCGAGCACGCGATCGACCGTGTCGGCATTGAACAGCCATTTGTTGATCGCCGGCGCCTCGACGACGCCGGGTATGGCGCCGTCCTCCTCCCATTCGATGGCGTCCCATTTCTCCTGATCGTCCTCGGAGAGCTGGTCGTAGCGAATGCCGCGGTCGAGAAAATCAGTGGTCAGCGACACGGCGCGAGGCGGCGCCAGAAAGCCGTCGCGCACGGCTTCGTCCAGGCTATAGGCGTCGGTCGGCACGCCGGTCTGGAGATCGAACAGCCGATAAGTGTCGCGATCGACCTCGCCCTTCGGAGTCGCCGTCAGCCCCACCAGCAGGCTGTCGAAATAATCGAAGATCGCCTTGTATTTGCGATAGACGGAGCGATGCGCTTCGTCGATGACGATAAGATCGAAATGGCCGACGCCGAAGCGCCGCCCCTCGGCGTCCGCCTCGTCGATCAGCCGCATCATGGTCGGATAGGTCGAGACATAGACGCGGCCCTCCTGCGTCTTGTCGTCGACGAGGTTGACCGTCGCCGCGCCGGGCAGATGCTTCTTGAAGGCGTTCGTCGCCTGAGTCACGAGCGCCTTGCGATCGGCGAGGAACAGCACGCGCTTCACCCAATTGGCGCGCATCAGGAGATCGCAGAGGGCGATCACCGTGCGCGTCTTGCCGGCCCCGGTGGCGATCACCAGCAAGGCCTTGCGCGCATGGTCGCGCTCGAAGGCCTCCGTCACGCGGCGGATGGCGCGCTGCTGATAGGCGCGATCGACGATCGCCTTGTCGATATTCTCCGGCGCGAGCGTCTTGCGCGTCTCGCGCCGCTGGAGCATCAGCTCCAGCTCGTCGCGCTTCAGAAAGCCCTGGATCGGGCGCGGGGAGAAACGCGTATCGTCCCAGATCCAATGCTCGTAGCCGTTCGTATAGAAGATCACCGGCCGCCGGCCATATCGCGCCTCGAGGCAATCGGCGTAGAGCTTGGCCTGCTGCTGCCCGTCGCGCGGGTCGCGGCGGCTGCGCTTGGCCTCGATCAGCGCGAGCGGCCGACCATCGGCGCCGGGCAGCACATAATCGACGAAGCCGACGCCGCTCGCATTGGGCATGCCGCGCACTTCCACCTCGGCGACATCCGGTGCCTGCGGATCGAAGCCCGCCTCGCGCAGCAGCGTGTCGATGAAGAGATCGCGCGTCTCGCTCTCGCGATAGTCGCGCCGGTCGGGGATCGCCTGGTTCGCCGCCTTGATGCGCGCGATTTCCGCTTGCAGCGCCTCATGCGCCGCCTCGATCGCGGCGCGGCGCTCCTCGCTCGCGGCGAGGGCGGCCTCGACCGCCTTGCGCTCCTCGACGCTCGCCTGAAAGCGCCGCGCGGCCTCCTGCAATTGCGCCAGCGTCGTCTGCTGGACCTGCGCGAGCTTCGGCAGCGCCTCCAGGCTGAAAGCCGCATCCGGCGCTGGCTTCTCGTCCCGGGCGTAGGTGCGGACGAGCCAATAGGCGATGTCGAAGAATTCGCGCAGCGCCGTCGCCGCCTGCGTCGGGGCGACCGGCTTGCCATGGGCGGCGGCGTTGCCGACATCCTTCACGAAGCGGGCTTTGACGCAGAGCGTGCGGCCGAGCAGCGTCTGGAAGCTCGGCGCCGCGATCAGCGCGGCGAGCGTCGATTCATAGGGGCTGCGCAGCGTCCCGTCATGCCGATAGAGCCATTCGACGGAGGTCTCCAGCGCCAGCCGGCAATAAAAGGCGGCGCCGCGCGAGTCGCTGCGCGCCAATGCTTCCGCGCGGGAGGCGTGGGCGAAGACCTCGGGAAATTCGGCTTGGAGGAATGTAAATTGGGACATGGCGGGTCAATTCGACGATATTGCTCGGCTCGTGTCTAGGCCCTCACGATCCGAAGACTGCCGGGCGAGATCAGCGAGGCCCTCTTGCCGCGCCGGGACATCCAGAGGGAAAAGCCGCGTTCGACGAGTTCGGCGGCCTCGTCCAGCGTTCGGACGTAATGGGCGTGCTCAGCATGATGCTTGTCGGAGCCGATCGTGGGATCGTCGAGCTGAAAGCCGCGTCTCGACCGATGGGGGCTTCCCACGCCGCAGGGCCGAGGCGAGACACGTTCGATACGGATGACCTTTGTCATTTCAGTCTCTGTAACTCGTCGAATAAGCGACCCCGACCGGGCGCGTCCCCTTCTCCCACTTGTGGGAGAAGGTGGCCCGACGAAGTCGGGTCGGATGAGGGCTCGCGACGATACAATGGCTTGAAAATTCGCCTCTTCTACCGGGACCCTCATCCGACCTCGCTTCGCGAGGCCACCTTCTCCCGCGCGCGGGAGAAGGAAGGGGCGCGGAGGTCGCCGCGGAAGGCGCGATGTTGCAGTGAGGCGAACAGAGCGTCGAGCCGCGCGAGATGGGCGCGGTGATGGGCTTTGAGCTGGTCGATCTCGGCGACGCGGGCGGCGAAGGCGCGTTGGAGGTCGAGAGGGGGATGAGGAATAGGCAGTCCTGCCAGCTGTTTGGCGGTCAATTGAGGAACCGCAGCGCCGTTGCCTATTTGCTGTAGATGCTCTTTGGTCGCCGGCAATGTCAGGTATGCATGAAGAAATACCGGGGAAATATCTGGCTTCGCCCTTATGATCATCATTTGTGCATTGATGAAAGCCGTCGAAAATGGACCGTCAAATATGCAGCAATTTCCGAGAGTGCCTCGAAGCGTGATGATGAGATCATGAGGGCGCGCCTTGCCTCTGGATAAAGATACAAATTTGCTCGGCGAAATAAAAAGAAGGCTCCCGAGATCGAGTTTGTCATCGACAATGTTTTTTGTGCTCAGAAATGGAATCCCGCTCGTCAATATGTCGTCCCCGCTTGGGTAATTGCTTGAGCGATCCCCGTTTTCAAACACGGAGATGCTTCCCAAATCGCTGATGGACGAGGAAGCAGAGGAAATCCAGGGTGTTCCGAAAAGTTCGACAAAGAGTCCGGTTGATAGCTTGGCGAGTTTAGCGATGGCCTCCAACCGTTTGCGCCGCAGGTCGTCGGCCTGATCGAGGATCGCCGCGATCCGCCGCTGCTCGTCGAGGGGCGGCACCCTCAGGAGTTTAGCGTATGCATCATTTCTGTTAAGCCCAGGGACGCCAGTGGCTTTATTTAGGCTCTCGAGCCCAATGCTCGCGAGAGCATAGGATAGCCAACGGATATCCTCTTTCGTGCTGGAGCTATCGACGAAATAGGTCGTGTCGATCGGCCAACAGGAATGTTCCGAGAAATTGATTTTTCCGATCGATCCTTTCCTACCGATGACGACCGTAGGCCCGACGGTCAGCGAAGCAGTATGACGCCCCACGACTCCGTTGGAGCCGTAGACAGGAATGTCCCCAGGCGCACGTTGGCGGTCGGGAAGTGATGCTCCGTATTTAAATTCGCAGATCTCGCCGATAGAAGCGACTCTCACCCCATCATCTCCTCGAGCCGCGTCATCCCCTCCGCAATTTCCGCCTCGAGCCGCCGCAGATCGGCGAGGATAGCCGCTGGGCTCTCGTGCTCGATCTCCTCATGCTCCACCTCGCGATAGCGATTGAGCGAGAGGTCATAGCCCGCCGCCGCAATATCCGCCTTGGGCACGCAAAAGCTCTGCGCCGTGCGCAGGCGCTCGCGCTCGGCGCCATCCCTCTCCTCGAAGCGCATCAGCACATCGGGAAGATTGTTCTTCTCCTCCTCGCTCTCCTCGAGCGTCGCCTCCGGCGTCGGCCCGAGCTTTTCCGGCGCGAGCAGCGGCTGGCGCTTGTCATCGAGCGACCAGCCGTCCGCCTGAACGTCATAGAACCACACATGATCCGTGCCGCCGACGCCGGTGCGGGTGAAGACGAGGATCGCCGTCGAGACGCCCGCATAGGGGCGGAACACGCCCGAGGGGAGCTTCACCACCGCCTCGAGCTTGTTCTCCTCGACCAGCAGGCGGCGCAAATCCTTATGCGCCTTGGAGGAGCCGAAAAGCACGCCGTCCGGCACGATCACCGCCGCGCGCCCGCCGGTCTTGAGCAGCCGCAGGAACAGCGCCAGGAACAAGAGCTCGGTCTTCTTGGTCTTGACGATGCGCTGCAAATCCTTGGCCGTCGTCTCATAATCGAGCGAGCCGGCGAAGGGCGGATTGGCGAGCACCAGCGAATAGCGCCCGGCGTCCTCGGAATGATCCTCGGCCAGCGAATCTCTGTAGGCGACATTGGCGTTCTCGACGCCGTGCAGCGCCATGTTCATCGCGCCGATGCGCAGCATTGTCGGATCGAAATCGAAGCCGTTGAACAGCTTTTCGTGAAAATGCGCGCGCAGCTTCTCGTCGCGGAAGAGGCGGGAATGATGCTTGCGCAAAAATTCGCCGGCGGCGACGAGAAAGCCGCAGGTGCCGGCGGCGGGATCGCAGATCACATCCTCGGGCTTGGGCTGGGTCAGCTCCACCATCAGCGCGATGATATGGCGCGGCGTGCGGAACTGGCCGTTCTGCCCGGCGGAGGCGATCTTCGCCAGCATATATTCATAGACGTCGCCCTTGGTGTCGCGATCGCCCATGTCGATCTGTGAGAGCTTGTCGACGACCTTGGCGAGAAGCTGCGGGCTCGGGATTTGAAAGCGCGCGTCGCGCATGTGCCGCGCATAGGCGCCGCCGTCGCCATTGAGCGAGCGGATGAAGGGAAACACATGCTCGTCGACGATGCGGAACATTTCCGGTCCGGCGAAATGTTTGAAGCGGGACCAGCGCAGGTTTTCGTATCGCTCGCCGCGCGCGTCCGCGCCATCCGGGAAGATGCGCCGCTCGAGCGGGCGTTTCAGCGTCGTCGCCTTGCGCTCCTCGAGCTCCTGCATCTCGTCGAGGCGCTTGATGAAAATGAGATAGGTGATCTGCTCTATGACCTGGAGCGGATTGGCGAGGCCGCCAGACCAGAAATCATTCCAGACGCCGTCGATCTTGCCGCGTAATTCGCCTGTCAGCATATCTCCCCCCGAAAGCGGCGGCAGAGTAGCCGGCCGCTCCGCGCCGAGCAATCGGCGGAGGTGCCGGCGCGTCTGCGTAAGTCTAGCCGCCGATCGGCTGGCCCGGCCGCGCGACTCGTATCCCGATTCCGGCGGCGCCGTCGAACTCCAACTCGACGCCGGCCTCCTCGAGCGCGCGGCGAATATCCGCGAGCGTGCGATCGTGCGGAACGCGCGTCTCCCGCTCGAAATTGTGAAGGGTCGCCTTCGACACGCGGGATTTCGCAGCCAGATCGTCCAGCGTCCAGCGCAGCCAGGCGCGCGACGCGCGGCATTGGGCGGGGGTGATCATTCAGTCTCCATTAACCATGGTCTTATCATCTAGTAGCAATACGATCATAGAATGGCAATATCCGCTCATGGGACAACGTTGTTCCTGTGAGGAGTGTTTTGAATGCGTAAGACAAAAATGACGATGCGCCGCTCGGGCGCGACCGAAATCGACGACTCGCTGAACAAGGCGGCGCGCGAGGCCGTGAAGGCGGCGATCGAGGCGGATCATGCGGTCGATCCGCTGTTCCGCCCCGAGGTGTCGAGGCTGGTCTCGGCCTATGCGTCCGCCGCCAAAAGGCATGGCCCGCTCATCGAGCGCGCGATCGGCGATTGCCTCGAGAGCGCCGGTTGCACTGTGTTCCGCAATCTCGGCGTTCCCGTCACGCAGGGCGCGCTGGAACTCGCGGAATCGCATGAATACGCCACGACGGCGACGCAGCAGATCCGATTCGTCGATGGCAAGATCGCGAGCTTCGTCGATATCGACATTCTCGCGATCGATGAAGAGCGTGAGGTCGCCTGGGCGCTCTCGATCAAGCGCGGCGGCGGCGCCACCGAGACGAAAAAGCGACGCGCGATCGAGCGCGATCTCATGGCGCTGAGGCTGAATCTCGCGTCTTATCTGCGTCAGCAGGGCTATTCGCGGGTCACGACGGCGCATGCCTTCGTGGTCGATTATCTGGGATCGGCGGGATTTTCGAAAGCGATCACGCTGACCCGCGAGAAAATCGACGACACATTCCGCCTCCCGATCATGGCGTCGATCGACGCCATGACGCAGGCGATGAAGGCTGCGCTCGACGCCGAGTTGGCGCGCCTGCTCGCGCCGGTCGTTCGCGGCATGGAAAGGCCCGTTTTGCCGAAGCGTTCGGTCGCCCTGGTCCGACCGACGCCCTTCGGGCTCCATGCGCATTCGCGCCGCCGCCGGGAGGGCGTCCCGGTGAAGCCGCCGATGAGCGGCCGCCCCTTCGACAGCCTGTCCTCCGAGGAGAGCGAGCAATGAGCGGGCTGCGCAATCTTCACGACGACGGCGACATTTTCGACACGGCCGATGATGACGCCGACGAGGCGTCGGCGAATAAGGCAGGCTCCGTCGCCGATGCGCTCGCATGGGAATGTCTGCGGGCGGCGCTGCCGTCCGACCTGCGCCGGCGCATCCGACGCGGCGACCCGGTCGCCATCATTGTCCAGGCGCCCGGCGCCGAATGGTGCGGCCCGCTGACGCGCGCGCTGCGGCGCGACTCGGCGCGAATCCTCTGTGTGTCGCGCGACGGCTCCTCCCGTCGCGAGCACGACCAGGCGAAAGGCAATGACGAAGTGGCCTTGGCCCTCGCGGGCGGGCGTCCCGTCATCGGCGTCTCGCAGAATCCGCAATCGCTCCTGCCGTCCGCGCTTTTATCCGCGGCGGACGCGCGCATTTCCGTCGCGCCGCCCGATGCGAATGTGCTCCGCCGGCTCCTGAGAAAGCACGCGCGCGGCAAGGCGCCGACGGAGATTCCCGACGGAGCCGCGACGGCGCTGACTTTCGCCGAGACGGTCAGCGCTTTCCGCGCCGGCGCATCCGCACGCGATGTCGTCGCCAATCTCCTCCGCGCCGCGGAGTCCAAGAAAGCGCACGTCGGCGGCGCCGTTGCCGACGTTCCGCCGCTCGACTGCCTTCCCGCCGATCTTCGCCGGCTGGCGCAGGATATAGTCTCGGGCGTCGCCGACTATCGCGCCGGCCGCATCCGTTGGCGCGACATGCCGACGGCCGCCGTGCTGCTCGCCGGCCCGCCCGGCGCCGGAAAGACGACTTTCGCCTCCGTCCTCGCTCGCGCTTTAGGGGCGCCGCTGGTCGCCGATTCTTGCGGGAAAATGTTCGCGCGAAGCGGCGAGGCCGGCCATCTCGGCACGATCGCCCGCGCGGTGCAGGACTGCTTCGATGCGGCGCGCACCGCCGCCGCCATTTCAGGCCTTTGCATTCTGAGCATCGACGAGTTCGACGCGGCCTGTCCGGACAGAGCGTCGATGGACCGCCGTGCGCGAGACTTTTGGGCGCCGCTGGTGACTCTTGTTCTGACTCTCCTCGAAAATCACGAGGGCGTGATCATCGTGGCCGCCTCGAATTGCGGCGACGCTATCGACGCCGCCGCCACCAGGCCCGGGCGGCTGAGACGCGTCGACGTCGGCCCGCCGGGCGCGGAATCGCTCATGCGCGTGCTGCGCTGGCGGCTCGGCGGCGCGCTTTCGACAGTCGCCGATGCGGACCTCCTTGCGGTCCTTCGCCTCGCCGGGCCGGCCGCGACGCCTGCGCAGGCCGCCGACTGGGCGCGCGACATGCTCCAGGCCGCCCGCGAGGCCGGGCGTGCGCCGGCCCTGGACGATTTGCTGCGCATCATCGCGCCGCCCGACGAACGGACCCTGGCGGATCGCCGAGTCGCCGCCATTCATGAGGCGGGTCACTGCGTCGCCTATGGGGAAGCCGGAATGCAAATCGCCTCGGCCTCGATCATCCCGCGCGGCGCATCGGGAGGGGAGACGCGCGCCGTCGGGCGACGACCAGCGTTCCCGACGAGGGCCGATCTCGACGCCGGCGTGATGATCCTGCTCGCCGGGCGGGGGGCAGAAGAAGCCATTCTCGGCGCGGCATCGACTGGCGCGGTGGCGGATCTGGCCATGGCGACGCGCGCGCTCGCCGAGGGCCACGCCGCGCATGGGCTTGGGGAGACCTTGCTGCATCGAAACGACGTGGCCGGATCACTGGCTTATGACCGCGAGCTGCGCGACATCGTCGAGGCCGACCTCTCCCGTCTCTATGCGCGATCGCGCGCCCTGATGCGCAGACGGCGCGCCGACGTCGAGCGGATCGCCGAGGCGCTGCTCGCGCGGAGATTTCTCAGCGGCGAGGATGTCGCGGCCCTCGTCACGGCTTCTGGAGGTCGCGGCCGCGGCCCGAAAACGCGCGGAAGGGACGCATGAGCGAAGCCGGCGACCTTCTCGATTACGTCGTCGCGCGCCTTGGCGGATGCGCAAGCGGCTGGGACCCGACGTTTGCCGCGCCGCCACGCGCGAAGCGTTACTTGTGATCGCAAGGGCTGTTCTCAACGAGGCGGAGTTTCGCGCTGGCTTGCGCCGTCGCCACCGATGCTTCGTGATCGTGTTTCCGGCCGGGCCGCAGACTCAAGAGCGGCGGTTTCCTTGAAATCTTAACTGATGCGCGAAGTTGGTGGCTGGCGTCGCTTGGAATTGAACGTTTCGGGCGCTTGCCGTTTGTTAGTTGCCTATTGGCTCGTCTGTTTCGCTTTGGCCACTGTCAACTGATCGATGCTCTGGCGTGCCGCACGTGCATCGTTTAATTTCATCTCGTGTCGGCGGACAAGTCGAATCAGACGCAAGTTTTCGGGGTTTGAGAAGTGCGAAGACGCCTCTGGCATTGATCCCGAGGAAGCCTTCGCTGAGATGCGGCGCAGCCACAAGGTCAATCGCTGGACAATTACGGGGCTATCGCCTCATATGGAAGGTGGGAAGTGAGATACAAAAGATTCCAAATTAAAAACTTCAAGGGCATAAAAGATACGACGGTAGACCTAACAGCAGTTGCTGGAGCATCTGTGTTTGCTTTCGTTGGCTTGAACGAGAGCGGGAAAACCACGATCCTGGAGGCGATCCACAGTTTTTCGCCCGACGCGGCAACGAAGGAGCTGGTAGGAGGCGAGTCAACCGGAGCAATAAACAAGCGTGTTCCGCGGCATTTAATATCCACATTTACTGGTGATGTTTCTGTTATCGCAACACTGTCGTTGTCAGAAGAGGAGAAAAAGACGATAATTCGCGCAATTGAAAGCGCAACAAAACTTATTGTCGATGACGCGTCGATCCCAGATGAAATCATTTTTGAAAGAAAGCAATCGTTTAAAGATGGCGATTTAAAAGGCATGTATTTTTCATTGTTGACTCAGCCGTCAGTGCGTGAGAAATCAAAGAGAAAATTTCGGGATCTAGTTGGTGACGAGCGAGTAGCTGTTCGAGATATCGTTTATGGTTACACGCCGAACATAGCATATTTTCCTACATTCGTTTTTGACTTCCCCAAGACGATCTTTTTGACAGAACGAGGTGACGAGATCGATCGTTTTTATAGGCGCGTATTCCAAGATATTCTTGACTACGATGGAAAAGGTAATACAATCGAAAAAGATATCGTTAGGCGTATCCGTGGAGAAAAGAAGGTATTGCCTTGGCCCAGCTTCTTTGAGCTTTGGATAAAGGATGATGACCGTGATAAAATAAAGCATGTAATGGATAGGGCGAGCGCCGCAGTTACAGAGCTTGTATTCGGGCGATGGAATAGAATTTTTGGAGAAGATGTTAAGGGTAAAGAGGTTGAGGTTTCGTATGAGGTCGTTGAAGGCGAAAAGAAAGACGAGAGGGGTGTTGTAACAAAGACAAATGAGCATGATTTATACATAAAATTTCAAATCAGGGATGGGACGCGTCGGTTTGTTGTTAACGATCGCTCGCTTGGGTTTCGTTGGTTCTTCGCATTCATGTTGTTTACTCAATTTAGGGTCGCCAGGAGGAGTACGAGGCCTCTGCTTTTCCTTTTTGATGAACCGGCTTCAAATCTACACGCTGCCGCACAGCAGAAGCTAATCGATAGCTTTCCAGAAATAGCCACTGGTGATCATACTTTGGCGTATTCGACCCATAGTCACTACATGATCGAGCCGAAATGGCTTGAGCAAACTTTTATTGTGACCAATCGGGCTGATACGCCGCTAACATCTATTCTTGATGATATTTCACTTGATGATGAGTCGCTCGATATCAAGGTTACGACATATCGCTCGTTCGTCAACGAGCATCCAAATCAAACAAGCTATTTTCAGCCAATTATTGACAGGCTTGAGGTTGTTCCTTCAAAATTTGACCTGCATAAGAACTCTATTATATTAGAAGGGAGGTCAGATTATTATATTCTGCGATATATTGTAAAAGTTTGTAATGAAAAGGAGCTTCCGTTGCTTCCTGCGCTAGGTGCGGGGACGTTCGGGGCGCTTGCGGCTTTACATATAGGTTGGAATTTGCGTTTCCTTTTTGTTTTGGACGGTGATGGCCAAGGGCAAGAGGAACGCGACCGTTATGTCAAGGAATTTGGAATACCTATCAGTCAAATCTTTACGCTGAGCGACCTTGTTCCTACGGTCACGGTTATTGAAGATATGCTTGACAGCGAAGCGCTGAGTTTCATTCAGAAGGAGTTGGGGCTTCCAAAGGCTCCGAGCAAGAGCCAAATTAAGCGATTCTTTCAAGAGCGCTTAGCTGCTGATAAGGTTGAGGCCCTAAGTAGCGGCTTTGTCATGAACGGTAAAGCCGTGTTGAGTGCCTTGAAAGCGCGTCTAATCTAAGCCTGCAAATAGGCCGTCTTTTAGGATGGCCCCATTCACGTAATACCAACCCTCTGAGAGGCCGACTCAAGTCAAGGGATTTCCAGAATCGGCTGAAATTTAATTCGACATGGGAACTTTAGGAGGTTCGCGATGGCGGCAGCGATTGGGCTTCGGGTCGATTACGATGCGCGCTCCTTGCGGGCGATCGCGAAGCGTTCGAGGGACGTCCAGCAAGCGCGCGGTCTCCTCTCCTTGGCATCGATCTACGACGGCACCGCTCGCAGCGAGGCGGCGAAGATCGGCGGCGTCACTCGCCAGGTCGTTCGCGACTGGGTGCTGCGTTTAACGCCGAGGGGCCCAATGGGCTCGTCGGCAGCAGGGCGCCCGGACAACGCTTGCCGATCACCCGCGCGATCGGCCTGCCGGCCGCGGCGCGCCTTGATCGTCTCAAGCAGCGCGCCAGAGCCGCTCGTTCGGCTCCCCGTATATTTCGAGTGCTTCCGCGAGCCCGGGACTTGGACCGCGACGACCCAATTCTTCGAACTCGGCTCATGCTCCGATCAGCGTGCTACATAAACCAGAGCAGCGGCCGCAGGCGCTTGATAAACAGTCGGGCGCATCTTCGGAGATCCTTTCGGTTCGAACGACAAACCGAAGCCTCCCAACTCTCGGCCGTCGCTTGCCCCATAGGGTCAGGGGTGAGGAGGGGCGCTGCCTTGACGGTCAAATTTTGACATGGTAAAACACGCACACTTCCCACTAGAGGAAGGAGCGTGTTATGCACTACCTTATCGCAGCCCTTTACATTGGTTTGGCAGTGGCTCACATCCTACTCGCCATCCAACTCTGACTGCTAAGAGGCCCTACGGGGCCTCTTTTTTTACGTGGCCTCTTTTTTTGACCACAATCGTTTCAAGTGTGACGTAACACTCCCCTAGCCCGACCGCTTTCCTGCTTCAGTGTCGATACTACTACCCCCTCGCCGAGTCGCAAACGTTTCAATTTATTTGGAGGCCTCCAATCTGATTGAATGTATGGCGGTCCTTTGGTAAGGTGGCTCCTCCGATGGAGTAGGGCAATGCCGCTTTATGGTGTCGATGAAACAGAATCCAAGGGTGTTCTAGCGCTGGCGTTGGAAGCTAATGACATCATAAGCAGAAATATTTACGTTTTTAGAAACAAAATTGTAGATAAATTTTGCATAAATGCCTCTGATATGGCAGATGTGAGTATTGAATCTCTATATAAGTTAGCGATATTCTATCTTAGGCTATTTGCTGCAACTAAGGATGAGCATTTTTCAATTGAGTCGTTTGCTGAATCACATAATTCGCGTGTATCTGATTTGCTGTCTAATAAGATTTATTTTCATACAGCAAGGCGCGAGGCTCTGCTTCGTTCTATATTTACATCTGACGTTATGCCCAGGCTTGCTTTCACGTGGAATCAATATTCATACTCTATTGATCAGTCTAATATTGCAAGATTTATGGCGACGGAGTTGTCGACCGAAACAGTTAGAAAGGTTATAATATTCGGTGAGCGCTACGGGATGTTCGTGCGCTCAAACGCTTTGGGGGTCGTGATCGTAAAGTCAACTGGAGTGCTTGAGCAGGTCGTTCTTGATACAATTTCGGAGACGATGCGTAGTTTATACGAATTAGGCCAAAAAATATGATGGCGTTTGTTGCGCTGAGGAGCGGAGGGGCCGCCAAGAAAATCAGGCGAACTCCAATATTCTGACCCGATTTTTTCAGGGGCCGAGTTCAGCCGAGATGACGAGAGAGCGTAACCTTGGAACCGGCGGCGCCTCCTTTCGACGTGAGAAGCCCACGGCGAGCAGAGCCTTTCCAACCGCATCCTTTTTCCGTCAGGCGGCATAGACGTCGCGCTTCATCTACAGCTTCCCTCATCGTTCATCCCCACATCCCCCGCATCTTTGCCCGCACATCGACTCGTAGCTCACCTTCGGCGAGCCGCTCGCCCACGGCCGCCGCGGCCGGCCAGCTCACGTATTCGAAAAACCGCAGCAGCTCCGCCGGAATGAAGCGCGTGCGCGCGGCGTAGACATGCCGGTCGCCCTGCGCCGGCTGGCCACGGGTGAAAAATCGTTGTGGCGTCACCAGCCGCAGGCTGTCCTTCGCGCGCGTCATCGCGACGTAGAGCAGCCGGCGTTCCTCCTCTATCTCCGCCGCTGTTCCCGTCGCGAGATCGGAGGGGATGCACCCGTCGACGGCGTTCAGCACGAAGACCGACTTCCACTCTTGCCCTTTGGCGGAATGGATCGTCGAGAGGATGAGATAATCCTCGTCGCGCAGAGGCGGGCCGGCCTCGTCACTGGTCGCGTCCGGCGGGTCGAGCGTCAGCTCGGTGAGGAAGCGCTCGCGCGAGGGATAGCAGGCGGCGATCTGCTCGAGCTGGACGAGATCGGCGAGGCGGCTCGGCGCATCCTCGTGCAGGCGCTCGAGATGCGGCTCATACCAGCGGCGCGCCGCTTCCATTTCCGCCGGCCAGCCCTCTCTCGCATGCAGCATTTGCAGCGTCGCGACGAGGCCGCGCCACTCCTCGCCAGCGCGCGGCGGCGTCGGCGCCTCGGCGAGGCTGGCGAGCGGGTCCGGGCGCTCGATGAGGAAGTCGAGAATCTTCTGCGCGGAGGAAGGGCCGACGCCGGGCAGGACTTGCAGAATGCGAAAGCCGGCGACGCGATCGCGCGGGTTCTGCGCGAAGCGCAGCAGGGCAAGAAGATCCTTCACATGCGCGCCGTCGAGGAACTTCAACCCGCCGAACTTCACGAAGGGAATGTTGCGGCGCGCGAGCTCCAGCTCCAACATGGCGCTGTGATGCGAGGCGCGGAACAACGCCGCCTGTTGCTTCAGCGTCATACCGGCTTCGCGCGCCTCGAGCACGCGCTCGGCGATGAAACGCGCCTGATCGCTCTCGTCGCGCACGGCGACGAGCTGCGGCCGTTCCGATGAGCGACGCTCGGTCCAGAGGTTCTTGGCGTAGCGCTCGGCGGCGAGCGAGATGACCGCGTTGGCCGCGGCGAGGATCGGCTCGGTCGAGCGATAATTGCGATCGAGCGTGACGACCTCCGCCGGCGGCGTGAAGCTTTTCGGAAATTCCAGAATATTGCGCACAGTGGCGGCGCGGAAGGAGTAGATGGATTGCGCATCGTCGCCGACGACGGTGAGCCCCTGGCCCTTGGGCTTCAAGGCGAGCAGGATGGAGGCCTGGAGGCGATTGGTGTCCTGATATTCGTCGACGAGAATGTGATCGAAGCGGCCGCCGATCTCCTCTGCGAGCGCGTCGTCCTGCGTCATCTGCGCCCAATAGAGCAGGAGATCATCGTAATCGAGGACATTCTGCGCCTGCTTCGCCTCGACATAGGCGGCGAATAAGCGGCGCAGCTCCTCGTGCCAGCGTGCGCACCAGGGGAAGGCGCCGAGAAGCGCCTGCTCGAGCGGAGTTTCGGCGTTCACAGCGCGGGAGTAGATCGCAAGGCACGTGCCCTTGGTGGGGAAGCGGCTCTCGGTCTTGGAGAAGCCGAGCTCGTGGCGGATGAGATTCATCAGATCGGCGGAGTCTTCGCGATCATGGATGGTGAAGGCGGGATCGAGGCCAATGGCGCCGGCATATTCGCGCAACAGCCTGGCGCCGATCGCGTGAAACGTGCCCGCCCAGGCGAGGACATCGCCGCCGCCTGTGGCGCCCAGCGCCTCGGCGCAGATGCGCTCGACCCGCCGCGCCATCTCGGCGGCGGCGCGGCGGGAAAAGGTCATCAGCAACATGCGCTGCGGATCGGCGCCCCGGACGATGAGATGCGCGACCCGATGGGCGAGCGTGTTCGTCTTGCCGGAGCCGGCGCCCGCGATGATGAGCAGCGGACCGCCGACGGAGGCCGACAGGCCGTCATGGAGCCCGTGCTCGACGGCGCGGCGCTGTGCGGCGTTGAGCTTTTCGAGATAGGCGACGGCGGTCATGGGCGAATCGGCAGGGTGAGCGGGCCCGGAGACTGAACCATAATTCTTGTTTTGTTCGCAATGGCGGCGTGTCTCGGGGGAGGGGAAGGCGAAGCTGGCGGCCCGGTTCGAATTTCCGTGAGCGCCAGGAGCGGCCATTCGTCTGGGCGTCGAGAAGGTCTGCCTTCCCTCGACTTCGCGGACCTTCGCCGCGCCAGGATCGGTCAAATTTAGAAAATCTCACGCGCCGACCAAGCGATCACGATGCACTTGTTCGTTCTGCGGGCGATATCCGCGCGGAGCGGTCGAGGCCTCGCAAAGCGAAAACTGCACCCAGAACGTTGCGCCGCCGCCCAGGGTCATGCTTTCGTGAGAAGGAACCTCCAAGGACGCGTGTCCGAGCAGCCCTCTCTCATGCGCGAGCGGCTCCAGCCTTTTGCGCGGAGCCAAATTTCTCACGGGCCCCGACAATCGCTCGATGATGCGCCTCGGCCCAGCCGATCAGGGCCCTCAACGGTTCCAGGAAGGACGATCCCATTTCAGTCAGCGCATATTCGACCTGCGGGGGCGTCACGTCATGCACGGTGCGACTGACGAACCCGTCTTCCTCCAGTCGTCGCAACGTCCGCGACAGCACCTGTTTCGAGATATCGCCGATGGCGCGGTGCAGCGCATTGAACCGTTGCGGCATGTCGGCCAAATGAGCCAGCACCAGCAGGCTCCATCGGTCACCCACTCGGTCCACCACATCCCGCACCACGCAGGGCTGACTGAAATCCACGCCGTCGGGCGGCAACAATCCTCGCGATCCTGTCATCCGAGCCCTTTCCGCCGTAGATCACTTTGTCCTGACCTGGTCAGAATAATATGCCTCCTTGCGAGCTCTGTCATCTATTTTTAGACTAAGTGACAAATGCAGACCACGATCAGAGTTGGGACCTCCACCGCATATGCCTTTCCGTACGCATTGAAATTGCCCAGTCACCGGGCGAGGGCGGCGGATTCGGCTCGAGAGCAAGGATATTTGCATGACCACACAGAAGAAGATCATCGTCATCGGCGGCACCGGCTATGCTGGCTCGGCCATCGCGCGGGAGGGCGCGAAGCGCGGCCATACAGTGAGCTCGGTCAGCCGCTCGAACCCGGTCGAACGGATAGAGGGCGTCGCATATTTCACGTCGAACGTGGCCGATATCGGCTCGACGATTGTCGGAGCCGATGTCGTCGTTGGCGCGCTATCGCCGCGAGGCGCCAACGTCGGCGCTCTCGCCAAAACCTATGGTCAGCTCGCGAGGCAAGTCGCCGATGCAGGCGCGCGTCTCATTCTGATCGGCGGCTTCTCGTGTCTGCGACGTACGCCCGGCGCTCCGCGCATGCTGGAGGTTGAGAGCTTTTCTTCCGAAATTCCGGCCGAGATCGTCGCCGAAGCAAAGGAGAATCTCGATGTTCTGAACAACCTTCTCACCGACGCGACCGGCGTCGACTGGTTGTTCGTCTCTCCCGGTCTGGAATTCTCGGCCTGGACGCCGGGCGAGGATCTCGGCCATTATCGTATCGGCGATGAAGTTGCGCTTTTCGACGAGAACGGCAAATCGGCAATCAGCGGCATCGATTTTGCCCGCGCCGTGCTCGATGAGATCGAACGCCCGACACGCCATAGGGCGCAGATCGGCGTGGCCTATTAACCGGCATGAGCGCGACCCCCACACCCAACCTCATCGACACGCATGAGACTGTCGTCATTTTTGGCGGCGGCATCGCCGGAGCGACACTCGCGAAATCCCTCGTCAGAAACTTTTCGGTCATGCTGGTCGACCCTCGAGATTTCATCGAGGTTCCTATGGCGGCGACGCGTGTGATCGTTGATCCGGATTTGGCGGGGCCGGCAACGATCGCTTTCGCTGAAGCGCTGGTCGGTGTCCGTCATGTGCAAGGCCGCCTTGCGGAATGGACGCGAGACGGCGGACGCGTCGAGCTCGCGGATGGCGCACAGGCCGTGATCAGCGGAAATGTGACGGTCCTGGCCACAGGTAGTCGCCACGCCAATCCACTCATGCGCGCATCCGCGGGCACGATGGAGGAACGCCGGACGCTCTATCGCCGATACAATGTGCGGATTATGGAGGCTGAAAAAATACTGATCGTCGGGGGCGGTCCCATAGGCGTCGAGATCGCCGGCGAGATCAGCGAGGCTTGGCCGGAGAAGTCCATCACGCTGATCGAACGGGGAGAACGTTTCCTCAAGGGCAGTTCCAAAGAACTGGCGTGTGAGGCAACGCGCATTCTCGAGGCGCGCGGGGTCACCGTCATCACCGGCGAGAGCCTTACCTCGCAGCCATCCACCGATCCTTTCGCCGAGGGCGGCGCAGTGATGACCAACAAGGGCCGCGTCATTGATTATGCCCTCTTGATCTGGGCGACAGGAGGACAGCCGGAGACCGCATTTATGAGGGAGCATTATGCCGCGCTCCTCGATGAGGCGGGCCGGCTCAGGGTCGATCCGCAGTTGCGGGTCAAGGGCCTGACCAATGTGTTCGCGGTAGGCGACATCAACGATGTGGCGGAGAACAAGATGGCGGTGCACATCCTCGGCCAGGCCAAGACCGCTGAAACCAATATCAGAGCAATCCTGACAGGCCGCGGCGCGCTGGCCGCCTATAAAGCCAAGACGGGCAACCCGATGATGCTGCTGGCATTGGGGAGACAGACCGGCGTGTCGCATCTGCCGATCTTTGGCGTAGTCAAGGCCGGCTGGCTGAACCGCATGATCAAGACCCGCGATATGCTCGTGCCCCGCTTTCGCAAAGCTTTTGGGCTATAGGATCCATACCGATTCCAGCTTCGCCTATGTGCAGTAAGGATGTCCATGCCTTGAAAGTTCATGCTCACGAAGCTCGAACCTCGTGGCTCTCACATACCGACGTCGAGTCGTCGATGAATTTTGCGAAGCAAACCGGTGCGAATCGGCTCGACACCTTGTCACCGCGACCGAAAAATCTCATCCAGATTGCCGCGCCATACGCTGTCGAAGCTCGGAGTTCGGCTCTGGAATGCTTCGTCGCGTCGCTCCTCGCGCCGATGACGCCGCATTCGAATGCCTCATCCCAGCCGCGCCAGAAGAGCTGTCGCTCTGCGTGCCCTGTGGGATTCGCCACAAACACGGCCGGCCGTCGGGTTTATGTCGAATGGACGTTGATCCACGGGAGGCGAAAATGGCTCATCACAAGGACGGACTTCTGACCATTCCGGCAAGCGCCCAGATCGTCGCTTGCGGAAATCCGAGCACGCCGGCTTGGAATGACTTCCATCACCGCACGTTCAAGGACCTCTTTCCGTCGCCGCCGAGCGCCTATGACGTTCGGCAGGGCGGAATCGGCGACTGCTGGCTGCTCTCCGCGCTCATCTCCATCCTCGAATTGCCGAATGGACCCGACTTGATCGAGCGGTCCATGAAGGACGTCGGATTGGGATCGGTGGTCGTGCGGCTATACAAAGGAGGGGTTCCTCACTACGTCAAAATTTCGAAAAGCGTCGTTTCCGGCCTCGGCGCGCATAGTTTCGTCTGGGTCAAGCTCATCGAAAAAGCCGCCGCGGCGCTGCACGGAAGCTCGAGCTACGAAAATCTCGGAAAAGGCGGCGTCAACGCCGACAAGGCGTTCGGCATGCTGCTCGGCGCGCAGGCCACGGCCATCCTGAACAACGCCGACGTCGACGACGTCGCCTTCTTGAACACGAAAGGCGAGGCGTGCCTGATGGCCTGTTTCGCGAATAGCAAGCCCGACATCAAGGCCAAGATCGAGACGATGGTTTTCGAAGACGACGCCACTCTCTTCAACCACTGGACAAATTGGTGGACGCAGACTCGCTTCGGCAATTGGTACGCCAACGACTACAGCCTGCATCGTCAATACAAATATGAGCATTTCGAAGAGTTCTTGAAGAAGAGCGGCCTTCACGCGGGAACGAGAGACCAGATATTGTCCTGGGCGGCAAAAAACTCCATCCTTCCCGGCAAACGGTCCAGCGGCGTCTATTCCCGCAAACAATTGGAGGTGTTCTACGCGATCAGAAATTTGTGCCTGCCGAAAGGCGATCCTTCCAAGCGCGATCCGATCGTGGCCGAGACGAAGCCTTTCGGCAAATCGATCATGACCAAAAATCTCGGCACGGCGGGAGAAGGCATCGCCTCCATGGGACTCGTGCGCGACCATTGCTACGCGGTGCTGGGCGTCGAGGAAACGCATGAGCACGGCGTCGACCTCTGCTGGATCAAGCTGCACAACCCCCACAATATGAACGGCGTCAAATACGAACGCGGCGTCCATGCGAGCGGGCTCAAGGCCGGGAAGCGATATTTGCGCCCCGTCCCCTGCGCCCAGCCGCGCTTTGTGTTGGAGCTCGGCGATTTCACCAAAAACTTCGAGACAGTGACGCATGGGTCGACGAAATTGATCGTCGGCGAGGAGTGAAGCTTTCGCGGAACGGGGTCGCAATCCCGCCCATCTGCTGCGCCGGGGCGGCGAACGATTCGGTCGACCTCGCGCTTCGATAAAGCGTCGACCGATGGTTTTCCGGGCCCTCGCGATGCAAGAGATTGCAGAAACCAGTCGGTTTCGCCCGCTCGGCATTGCATTTGGAAGGGTCGCGTCGGGTCGAAATTTCACGTTCGCCTATGGGGCGGATGCGCCAGGAACGGACATTCGCTGGCAAAGCTTGATCGCTCATGCGTAGTATTGGTCACGCCCGGATTGTCGGCCTACCGTCTCTTCCTATTCAGCCACTCTACGAACCGGGATCTTGTCTCGAGGTTGGGAAACGGACAAACCGACGGGAGCACGCATGTCAAATTTTGAAGATTATGAAAAAGAGCAGAAAGCCATGATTTCGTGGCTACAACGCCGTTCGCCGGACGTGTGGCACGTTGTTGCAGGGCATCTTAATTGGGATTTCGCCATCGATGTTCTCGAATGGATCGTGTCCCAACCTCAATGTGATTTGGCTACAGCGGCGCTTCTATTTTGGACTGGAGATCCAGAACAGTGGCTTAAATATCAGACAAAAGACACAATTCCTGATTTTGCTATTGAATACTTCAATATATCTGCACTCATAGTGAACCGAGCTAAATCTGGGCTCTATAATCGACAAGAGCTGGCTTTCGCAGGTGATCCTTGCAACATGATTGGAGGAGTCGACTATCATCTGAAATTCAGTGTGGAGAAGGCGCAGCGCCGCTTCAAAGAAAAATGTTCAGGATCATTCCCGTGGGAACTTCCAATTGTTTTGACACCGCCGATTCCGGGTCGCGCACCTTTGATGTCCTCTGAGGAAGACCCTGAGCAAGGTGCCGAGATTCAAGCCCTTCTTGCCGCACTAGGCACGTACGTCTCCACGGAACCAACACCGCCGCGACCGCAAAAATTTCAGATCGGCGAGCGCGTGACCAACATATGGTATCAAGCAAACAAAATTTATAATGGCACTGGGACAATACTCAATGTGAACGACGGCGTATCCAAAGTATTGTATTTGGTGCTGCTGGATAATGGCACAGAGGTTGTATTGACAGATAACCTAATGGAAAAAGTAACTTAAGCACGATTATGGCTCTGGCCGACACATGCGAGCTTGAGAGCTATGTCACGTTATAGCTCGGGCCGCAGGGATGGGAACGTCGCTATGGGTCATAGTTTCACGCTCGCCGTCCTGAACGGGGAGGTCGCGCCACGGGCCGACCTTCGCCCGATGCCTCGAAGGCGACTTTCAGTTCGGCTCGCACGGCGCAGACTGTTGCGAAGATCAAAAATTAGGAAACACAAACAAAGGTCTATCATCGCTTCTCAGGCGCGGGCGCCAATCTGGAGGCAACTGCATTTCTATCCACGCCTGCTGAAAGACACGCCGATTGGATTCGAGCGCGCCCGGAGGAATGTGTGGCGTGTTTGCGTCGAACACGATAACATCCCAAGGTTTCTGGTTTACGGTGCATCCATTCTTCTGCGATAGACTTAGCAGCTCGGTCTTATAAGTGCGGCCATCGTCGATCCTGTGTGAATCGAGAATAGATTCCATATCTTCTTTATCTGTCAAATCGATAAAAGTTGCTGCTGCGCTGGAAACGCAGAGCAATCGCAAACAAATAATTCGCTCTTCTCTAAGCCACTCTGAGGCACCCACTATATCCGAGTGCAGTTTTGTATCGAGGCCGTCAAATGTTGATTGACCAATTCCGACTCGCGACGAAATAATACCGATTCTGTTATTGTCGATGATGGTCGCTCCCCAACGTATAAAACTATTTGCTGCGCCACTGACAAATTTTGCAAATGGGCGGATTGGTTCTGCGACGCCGTTTTGCCACCAACTATCGTAAGATTCGCGCCGATCGCTGGAAGCGTAAGAAGCCACGGCTTTTCGTTGTTCTTCAGTCAACGAGCCGAGAATACGGGGCGGGATGCCATTCAATGTCAGAAGCGCAATCATATTTCATCATACATGAATTTATCGGTCGTACTCTTCGGGAGTCCAGCTCGATCTTAGCCGTGACAATGACCGCTTCGGGTCACGAGCGGTCCGGTGCTCCCTTCGTTTTTCTCGCCCGCCTGCGTCCCGGACCCGCGCCATCCGTCCCCCTCCGCTTCCGCGAGAATGGCGGCCGCAGCTTGTCCTGCACCCATGGCAGCAGGCGGATCGGGTGAGGCTGTAGATGCGCCGTCACGATCGGAATCTTCATGATGCTCGGCAGCATGTTGGCGAGCGCGATCGCGTCGCAGTAGATTTCCTCGGTCGGGGTGGCGCCCGAATGCCCCATGATGTCGCTCCGAATCTCGCTATGAATCCCCTTCTGCTTCAATGAATTGCCGAAAGATTTGCGCATCGAATGGATGACCTTCTTGCGCTCCTTGGCGTCGGGAATGGCTTGGTGCAGCCCGTCGATCAGCTCGTCATAGAGCCGATCGCCCAGAGGTGACGAGGATGTCGGCGATTTGAGATCGGGGAAGACCATCTCATAGCCGAGTGCTCTCACGGCCGCGACATAATCGAGAAAGCCGAGGCGGATGAGCTCCGGGTGCAGAACGACCGAGCGTTCGGAATACAGATTTTTGATGCGCCGAATTTCGCTCGTTCTGATCTTTATATAGTGGAGGCGTTGTAACTTGCCGTCGATCACCGTGTCGACGTAGGCCACGTCACGGACGGAGAGGCCGCAGATCTCCTCGCGCCGCGCTCCGGTGTAGTGGAGCATGAGCGTCGCGAAATACAGCGCGCGGTGAAAGACGTGCGGGCCTGGGATCAATATCTCGTCGTCTTTCCAACCGGCGCAGCCGATAAAGAAGGCGAGGCGGAAGATGGCGCCGGCGTCGGCTTCGGTCAGGAGTCCACGCTTCTTGCGCCCGCGTTCCGTGGACTTGCGACGCATCAGCGTCATGTCGATGTCCCGGTCGAGCTTGTGGCCGCGGCTTCGAATATGGGCGAGGACTTGGCCCAGAAATGAAAAATGCCGATTGACGGTTCCGGCGACCAAGCCGCGCTCCGATGGCGGCTTGGCCGCGCCGATCGCGCGAAGCTGGTCGAGCGTCCTGTGATTGTCTCGCGGGCTGCGGCCGTAGCTCTTGGCGACAGCGCCGAAGAGGTCGTCGAGATCGCCCAGGTGCTTCTGGTGGATGTCTTCGAACTCGACGACGCCCTGCTCGAGGAGGAGCCTCGCGAAAAGCCGCGAAATCTGACGCACCTGACGCTGGGATTTCGTGTCCCAGGCCTTGGCGTCCGCATTCTTCTGGATGACCCCCTCGGCGAGCACGACGAATGGATGCTCGTCGAGCGACAACGGCTTCGTTCGCGCCGCCTTGGCGGGACTCGGCGTGGGCGCGGGGTCGGCAGACGGCGGCGCATGTTCGTTTCGGGCGCCTTCGACCGTCGCGGTCGCTTCTCGAGGGACGACAATCGGGGATGAGGCGAGGGGCGCAACGACGGGCCTCGTCTCGGCGTGACCGACCGAGTCGTGGGGCGCCTTGGCGTGATCCTTCAGAATGTCGGCGATGGTCTTCTCGATCTCGACGCGCACGCCGTCATGCCGGCGCTCCGACTGAAAATTCGCCTCGGCGAAGGCCCGGTAGACCGTCTCCTGCGCGAGCGCGAGATTCATCGGATTGGGCTCGCCGCCGACCTCCGCGACGAGCGTCGCGAGCCGCTCCTGCTTTTCGGCGGAGACGTTTTGGCGCTGCATGAGATCGAGCATGAAGGCGATCTCGGCGATCTCGTCCGGCCTCATGCCCTGCGCCGCCATTTGCGCGGCGGAGCGCTCGTCGACGGCGGCGGCGCGTCCGCGCGTCTCGAGCAGGCGATAGACGTGCCCCATCACGCGCTCGCTGCGGCGGCTTTTCTCGGGATCGAAATCGTTCTCCGTGCGTTCGCGCGCCGCCACGGCCTCGAGCTTGTCGAGGTGCTGCGTGAAGACGATGCGGAACACCTTCTGAATTTGCTGCTGTGAGAGGCGACTGGTCATGGCGGCCGGAAAGAAACAACGATCGGCGAGCGCGGAAATCTGGCCGGCGAGGAAGCGCGCTCTCCCGGGGTTGCTGGTGCGCAGGCCGAGAATCAGCGTCGCAGAATTTCTCGATTCGGCAAGCGCCGATGGCAGTCGCCGCCGCCAATAATAGAACGCTCCGCGACGCACGACATGGGGTATGGCGGGCACGAAAATCTCCGTGGTGTACCAGCCATGTGTCACACGGATGTGGAAACGCGCCCCAGCTGAGGCGACTTTCTAGCGATTCCAATGATTTGCGGAATTCTGGCTGGGGCGGGAGGATTCGAACCTCCGTATGGCGGAATCAAAATCCGCTGCCTTACCACTTGGCGACGCCCCAATGCGCCGACCGGCCGAGTCGCCGGGCGGCGGCTATCCCATAATGCCCCGGCGTCGCCTCCGCAACCGTCTCGCGCGCTTCAGTCCCAGGCGCGCAGCGGGGTGAAGCGGGCGAATTTCTTCGATTGGTGGCGATCCATGCGGGCCAGCACGTCGCGCAGGAATGTCACCGCCTCGGCGAGAAACGGCCCCTTGTTCAGCATCACGCATTCGGCGCGCTGCGCCATGGCGGCGTCCGTGGTCTCGGCCCGGCTCGGCGCGCCGTCCTTGATGAATTGGTCGAGCACCTGCGTCGCCCAGATCACCGGCACATGGGCGGCCTCGCAGAGCCAGAGAATCTCCTCCTGCATTTCGGAGAGGCGGGCGAAGCCGAGCTCGACCGCGAGATCGCCGCGGGCGATCATCACCGCCGTCGGATGATGCTGCGCTGAGCGCAGAATGAGCCGCGGCAGATTGCGCACGGCGAGCGGCGTTTCGATCTTCAGCACGATCGTCTGCTTGGGCAGAGCGCCGCGGCGCGCGGCGAGATGGTCCTGCAGGAGATCGACGTCGGCCGTCTCCTGCACGAAGGAGAAGCCGACGAGATCGGCCTCGGCGGCGACGAAATCGAGATCACGAAAATCTTTCGGCGTCAGCGGCGGGAGGCGCAGATCGGTCGTGGGGAAATTGAGGCCCTTCTCGACCTTCAGCCGCTCGCCCTTGCCGCGGGCGCTGAACACTTCCAGCTCCACGGCGCCGGCGCTCGCGCCGACGACGCGCGCGCCGATCTTCCCGTCGTTGATCCACACTTCCGCGCCCGGCGCGAGCTGGCCGATCGTCTCGGGAAAGGACGGCTGGATGGCGACAGGCCCGGCGGCGCGCGGATCGAGCGCCGCGACCATGGCGAAGCGGTCGCCGCGATAGAGGCGCAGCTTCTCGGGCGCGCGCAATTGCTCGATCCGGCACTTCGGTCCGGCGAGGTCCATCAGCACGCGGCAATTGCGGCCGAGCGCGCGCTCGCTGGCGCGTATGTTGCCGATCATCGCTTTCCAGGCGGCGGCGTCGTCATGCGCGCAATTTATGCGCGCGCAGCCCATGCCGGCCTCCATCAGGCGGCGGATCAGCTCGGGCTCGCTCGCCGCCTCGCTCGGCAGCGTGACCATCACGACGGCGTGCGGCGTCGTGGGGACGGCGCCGAAAATCAAATCGCGCGCGGCGCTCAGAGCGTCCTCGCCAGCGCGCATGGCGGCCGGGGTAGGGTAGGGGGCGTCCGCCTCGCCGCAGAGCCGCCGCAGCGTCGCCAGAAGCGCATCCAGCGCCTCCATCACCTTGGCCTCGCTGCGGCCGAGCGAGGAGAGGCCGAAAGCCGAGAGGCGCGCTTGCAGATCGCTGAGATCGCGGCGGCGCAGGGCGAGATAATGGGCGAGATTTTCCGCGGCCGGCGCGAATTCTGTCGAAAACGGCCCGCCCCAGCTCGCGATGAGCGCATAGCCGTCGGCGTCGACCTCCTCGCGCAAGCGCGACAGGGCGGTCAGCAATTCTCGGAGATCGGCGCGAGCCTCGCTCGCCGGCCTGAATTCGGCGTCCTTCATTCGGGTGACGTCCACTCGCCGCGGGGGCTGAAGCTTTCTCCCTACATTGTGACGCTTTCGCAACGCTTCTGCGCGGCGCGCCGTCACACGGCCAGCGCGCCGGCCGCCGCCGCCGCGCCGCGCAGGGCGGCGATGTTCTCGCGATAGGCCGCGGCGCCGGTCCCGGCGAAGACGGCGGAGCCGGCGACGAGAACATCGGCCCCGGCCTCGACGATCGCCGTCGCCGTCTGCCGCGTCACGCCGCCATCGACCTCGAGGAAGATATCACGCCGGCCGATCATCTCGCGGATGCGGCGAATCTTGTCGATCTGCGAGGGGATGAAGCCTTGCCCGCCGAAGCCCGGATCGACGCTCATCACCAGAATGAGATCGACGTCGTCGAGCACATAATCGAGCGCGCGTTCGCTGGTGCCGGGATTGAGCGAGACGCCGGCCTTTTTGCCGAGCGAGCGAATGAGCCGCAGCGAGCGGTGCAGATGCGCGCCGGCCTCTGCGTGCAGTGTGATGATGTCGGCGCCGGCCTCGGCGAAGGCGGCGACATAAGGGTCGACCGGCTCGATCATCAGATGCGCGTCGAAAATGCACGCGGCGTGCGGGCGCAGCGCCTTCACCACGCCGGGGCCGAAGGTGATGTTGGGCACGAAATGCCCGTCCATCACATCGAGATGAATCCAATCCGCGCCGGCGGCGACGACATCGCGCACCTCCTCGCCGAGCCGCGCGAAATCGGCGGAGAGAATGGAAGGGGCGATGATGATGTCATTCGTCATGCTGAACTCCATCGTTACCCGCGCGCCGAGACGCTCTCCTTCTCCCACCAGTGGAAAAGGAGAGCGCGAACCTTCTTCGGCTGCGCCTCACTCCGCAGCCTTGGCCCCGGCGAATTGCGGATCGAGCGCGCCGCTGGCGTAGCGCTTGGCCATATCGGCGAGCGGGATCGGCTTGATCTTGCTCGCTTGGCCCGCGGCGCCGAATTCCTCATAGCGCTGCTTGCAGACTTTGCGCATCGCCTCCTGCGCCGGCTTCAGATATTTGCGCGGGTCGAACTCGCCCTTGTTCTTCAGCAGAGTCGCGCGAATGGAGGCGGTGACGGCGATGCGGCAGTCGGTGTCGATGTTGATCTTGCGCACGCCATATTTGATGCCGCGCTGAATCTCCTCGACCGGCACGCCCCAGGTCTGCGGCATCTCGCCGCCGGCCTCGTTGAAGGCGTCCTGCAAATCCTGCGGCACGGAGGAGGAGCCGTGCATCACGAGATGCGTGTTCGGCAAGCGATTGTGAATCTCCTCGATCACATGCATCGCGAGAATGGCGCCGTCGGGCTTGCGCGAGAATTTGTAAGCGCCGTGCGAGGTGCCCATGGCGATGGCGAGAGCGTCGACCTTGGTGCGCGCGACGAAATCCACCGCCTGGCTGGGGTCGGTCAGCAGCTGGTCGTGGCTGAGCTTGCCCTCGGCGCCATGGCCGTCCTCTTTCTCGCCCTCGCCGGTCTCCAGCGAGCCGAGCACGCCGAGCTCGCCCTCGACCGAAGCGCCGACCCAATGGGCGAGATCGACGACGCGGCGCGTCACCGCGACATTGTAGTCATAGCTCGCCGGCGTCTTGCCGTCGGCCTCCAGCGAGCCGTCCATCATCACCGAGGTGAAGCCGAAGCGAATGGCGCTGGCGCAGGTGGCTTCGCTATTGCCGTGGTCCTGGTGCATGACCAGCGGAATGTCGGGATACATGATCGCCAGCGCCTCGATCATCTTGGCCAGCATCACGTCATTGGCGTAGGAGCGGGCGCCGCGGCTCGCCTGGATGATGACCGGCGCGTCGACGGAGGCGGCGGCTTCCATCACCGCGAGGCCCTGCTCCATATTGTTGATATTGAAGGCCGGCACGCCATAGTCGTGCTCGGCGGCGTGGTCGAGCAATTGTCTCAGGGTGATGAGCGCCATTTGCGGTGTCCTCCCAGTGCCGGAATTCGATTAAAGTCTAAGACGGCGCCGCCAGAGCAATATGGGGGGCGCAGGCCGATTCCGCTGATAGCGATATAGCGGAGCGCGGGCGATGTCATCACCTCCCGCGGCCGTGCGCCGAGAATTGCGGCGTCCTCTCGCGAGGGTTTCTCTTGGTCTATTCGTTCGAGCTCGAAATCGACTATTCGTTTCTGCCGGCGCGACGCCCGCGAAGCCGCGGGCGCCGTTCCGATTACGCCAATCGTCAGAGCAGCGCTTGCGCGGTTCCGGCGACGCCTTCGGCCGTGATGCCGAAACGGGCGTAGAGCGCATCCGCCGGCGCGCTCGCGCCGAAGCCGGTCATGCCGACGAAAGCGCCGCGCTCGCCGATCCAGCGGTCCCAGCCGAGCCGCGCGGCGGCCTCCACCGCGACGCGCGGCGCCGAGCCGAGCACGCTGGCGCGATAGGTCGGCGATTGCGTCTCGAACAGCTCCCAGCAGGGCATGGAGACGACGGCCGCGCGCACGCCCCGCGTCCACAGAAGGTCGGCGGCGGCGAGCGCGATCTGCACTTCCGAGCCGGTGGCGATGAGCGTCACATGGCGCCCGCCGCTCGGCTCGCGCAGCACATAGGCGCCGCGGGCCGTGAGATTCTCGCCGATCGGCCGCTCCAGCGTCGCCAAATTCTGGCGCGACAGGCTCAGCACGGAAGGCGTCGTCCGCGCATTGAGGGCGATTTCCCAGCTCTCCGCCGTCTCGATCGCGTCCGCCGGGCGGAACACATAGAGATTGGGCAGGGCGCGCAGCGAGGCGAGATGCTCGATCGGCTGATGCGTCGGCCCGTCCTCGCCGAGGCCGATGGAATCATGCGTCAGCACATAGACGACGCGTTGGCCCATCAGCGCGGAGAGGCGGATCGCGCCGCGCGCATAGTCCGAGAAGACGAGAAAGGTTCCGCCATAGGGAACGAAGCCGCCGTGCAGCGCTATGCCGTTCATCGCGGCGGCCATGCCATGCTCGCGCACGCCATAGTGAATGTAGCGGCCAGCGAAATTCTCTGCCGAGACGGAGCCGAGCCCTTTGGTGATGGTGAAGTTGGAGTGGGTGAGATCGGCGGAGCCGCCGATCGTGGCGTCGGTCGCGGCGTTGATGACGCCGAGCACGGTCTCGGAGGATTTGCGCGTCGCCACCTTGGGCCGCTCGGTGGCGAAGCTCTCGCGCAGCGCGCGCAGCGACGCGGCCACGGCGCCGGAGACGTCGCCCTTCAGAAAATTCTCGAATTGGTCGCGCTTGGGCGAGGCGGCGAGGCGCTGCTCCCAGGCGAGCCTTTCGCTCTCGCCGCGGCGGCCGGCGGCGCGCCATGCCTCCAGCGTCTCCGCCGGAATCTCGAAAGGCTCATAGGGCCAGCCGAGTTCGGCGCGGGCGAGCTCGATCTCCGATGCGCCGAGCGGCGCGCCGTGAACCGTCTCCTTGCCCTGCTTGCCCGGCGAGCCATAGCCGATGACGCTGCGGCAGGCGATCAGCGACGGGCGCGCGTCCTGCTGCGCGGCGGCGAGCGCGGCGGCGATCTCCGCCGGCGCATGGCCGTCCACGCGCTGCACATGCCAGCCGGCGGCGGCGAAACGCGCCAGCTGATCGGTGGAGGTGGAGAGCGTCGTCGGCCCGTCGATGGATATGCCATTGTCGTCCCACAGAACGATCAGCCGGCCGAGCTTCAAATGGCCCGCGAGGTCGATCGCCTCATGGCTGACGCCTTCCATCAGGCAGCCGTCGCCGGCGATGACATAGGTGCGATGGTCGACGATCTCGTCGCCGAAACGCGCCGCCTGCAGCCGCTCGGCGATGGCGAGGCCGACGGCGGTGGCGAGGCCCTGGCCGAGCGGGCCGGTCGTCGTCTCGACGCCGACGGTGTGGCCGAACTCGGGATGGCCGGGGGTCTTGGAGTCGAGCTGGCGGAAGCTTTTCAGATCGTCGATCGTAACGCCCGGATAGCCGAGCAGATAGACGAGCGCATAGAGCAGCATGGAGCCATGTCCCGCCGACAGCACGAAGCGGTCGCGGTCCGCCCAGTCCGGCGCCGAGGCGTCGAATTTCACGAACTGACGAAACAGCACCGCGGCGACGTCGGCCATGCCCATGGGCATGCCGGGATGGCCGGATTTGGCCTTCTCCACCGCGTCCATCGCCAGCGCGCGAATGGCGTTGGCGGCGCGGCGCTCGTCCTCGGCCGCGGCGACTTCGGCGACAGTCTCCAAAACATTCGACATCGGGTTCGTTTCCTCAGGCTTCGCCACGTTTGCGTTTCATCAGCTCCAATATCCGCGGCGTGAGTATGAGCTGCATGGCGAGATCGAGCTTATTGCCCGGAATGACGATGGAATTGGCGCGCGACATCCAGCTGCCGGCGATCATCGTCACGAGATAGGGGAAATCGACGCCGCGCGGATCGCGAAAGCGGATGACGACGATCGATTCGTCCGGGCTCGGAATGGAGCGCGCGACGAAGGGATTGGAGGTGTCCACCGTCGCGGCGCGCTGGAAGTTGATGTCCGTCTCCGAGAATTGCGGGCAGATGTAATACACATAATCGTGCATCCGGCGCAGGATCGTCTCGGTGACGGCCTCGGTGGTGTAGCCGCGCGTGTTGCGGTCGCGATGGAGCTTTTGCGTCCATTCCAGATTGATGACCGGCACGACGCCGATCTTCAGATCGGCGTAGCGCGCGACATTGACGTCCTCCGTCACCACGGCGCCGTGCAGACCTTCGTAAAAAAGAAGGTCGGTATTGGCGGGCAGCTCGCGCCAGGGCGTGAATGTGCCGGGCGGCGAGGCGAGCACGGCGCCCTCGTTCGCGTCATGGACATAATGGCGATATTGCCCGCTTCCGGTCTCGCCATATTCCTTGAACAGATTCTCGAGCTCGCCGAGCAGATTGGCCTCTGGGCCGAAATGGCTGAAATGGGCGTTGCCCTGCGCCTGAGCCTCGCTCATGGCGGCTTTCATCTGGTCGCGGTCGAAGCGATGGAAGGAATCGCCTTCCACATAGGCGACCTCCACCTTCTCGCGGCGGAAAATCTGCTCGAAAGTCTGCTTGACCGAGCTGGTGCCGGCGCCGGACGAGCCGGTGATCGAGATGATCGGATGCTTGATCGACATGACGACGCTCACCGCGGGCCGGAACGGGACGCGCGAGCCGGAAGGCCGCGCTGCAATTCTCCTACAAGAAAAGCCGGGCGTTTGCTCGGCCCGCGCAAAAAAAATCTCGAACGCCGCCGCGCGCCGCCCGCCAGGGCGGAGCATGTTCTAAATTATTGTTGTTTTTCAAAATGTTGTTGTCTTGTCTCGGCGCCCTGGCCTGGCCTTGTCCTCGGCGGTGGTCCGGCGCCTTCCCGGCGCGATCGGTTGACGTCGCGGCCGGCTCGATTAGAGAGGGCCGTCCGGCGCTCGCGCCAAAGTTCTGAAGCAGGTGATTTCATGTCCGCCACCTATGACCTCCTCGGAATCGGCAACGCCATCGTCGACACTCTGGCGCGCACGGAAGACGATCAGCTGGTGGCCGCCGGCCTCCACAAGGGCGCGATGCAGCTCGTCGACGAGGCGCGCGCCGCCGAAATCTACGCCGCAATGGGGCCGACGACGGTGATGTCCGGCGGCTCGGCGGCCAATACTCTGGTGGGCGCGGCGAGCTTTGGCCTCAGCGCGGCCTTCATCGGCAAGGTGAAGGACGACGACGCCGGGCGCGAGTTCGCCCATGACATTCGCAAGGCCGGCGTCGCCTTCGACACGCCCGTCGCCGCCGACGGCGCCGCAACCGCGCGCTGCCTCATTCTGGTGACGCCGGACGGCCAGCGCACCATGAACACTTTCCTCGGCGCCTGCCAGGCTCTGGGGCCGGCGGATGTCGACGAGGCGCTCGTGCGCTCCGCCAAGATTCTCTATCTCGAAGGCTATCTCTGGGATCCGCCGGCCGCCAAGGAGGCCTTTCTGAAGGCCGCCAAGGCCGCCCGCGCCGCCGGCAATCGCGTCGCGCTCTCGCTCTCGGACGCGTTCTGCGTCGATCGCTATCGCGGCGAGTTCCTCGGGCTGGTGCGCGAGGGCCTCGTCGATATTCTCTTCGCCAATGAGAGCGAATTGCATTCGCTCTATGAGACGGCGGATTTCGCGACCGCGGCCAAGGCGCTCGGCGCCGAGGCCAATCTGCTCGGCGTGGTCACGCGCTCGGAGAAGGGCGTCGTCGTCGTCGAGGGAAGCAAATGCGTCGCCGTCCCCGCCTATCCGGTGGAGGAGGTCGTGGACACGACCGGGGCCGGCGATCTCTTCGCGGCGGGCTTCCTGGCCGGCCTCGCGCGCGGCGCTCTCTATGAGGGCGCGGCCTCGCTGGGCGCGCTGGCGGCGGCGGAGGTGATCTCCCATGTCGGCGCCCGGCCGCAGAAGGACCTGCTCCAGCTGGCCCGCGACCACGGCCTGCTCGCCTGAGACGTCGGCGCTTCCGCCTCTCGCTCGCCGGGGAGGCCGGGCGCCGCCTCTCATGCCCTGCGCCCGCCCTTCTCGAAGCGGGATGGTTTTCGCCCCCAGCCATAGCCATAGGCGCAAAGGCGCGTTATATCGCCCCGAACGCCACCGGACGCGAGAGATTATGACCTCTGAGCACGAGACCTCGACCCATTTCGGTTTCTCCGAAGTCGGATTGGACGAAAAGCAAGGCCTCGTGGACGATGTTTTCCACAAGGTGGCGCGCCGCTACGACATTATGAACGATCTGATGTCCGGCGGAATGCACAGGCTGTGGAAGGATGTCTTCGCCGCCAAGGTGCGGCCCGCCCGCCGCGGCCCTTTCCGCCATTTGGACGTCGCCGGCGGCACCGGCGACATAGCCTTCCGCATCGCCAAGGCGGCGGGGCCGGAGGCGGAGATCGTCGTGCTCGACATCAACGGCGACATGCTGGACGTCGGCCGCGACCGCGCCCAGGAGCGCGGCCTCTCCGACAAGCTGGAATTCGTGCAGGCCAACGCCGAATCCCTGCCTTTCCCGGACGCGCATTTCGACGCCTACACGATCGCCTTCGGCATTCGCAACGTGCCGCGGATCGAGGTCGCGCTGGCCGAGGCGCATCGCGTGCTGAAGCCGGGCGGGCGCTTCCTGTGCCTCGAATTCTCGCAGGTCGCGATTCCGGGCCTCGACAAGATCTACGAGGCCTATTCCTTCAATGTGATCCCGGCGATCGGCAAGCTCGTCGCCGGCGACGGCGAGCCCTATCGCTATCTCGTCGAGTCCATTCAGCGCTTCCCCCGCGCGGACGAGTTCGAGCGGATGATCCGTCGCGCCGGCTTCCGCCGCACGGGCTTCGAGCGGCTGACCGGCGGCGTGGTGGCGATCCATTCCGGCTGGAAGCTCTGATCTTTCCATAAACGAAAACACGAACGGCGGCTCTTCGTGCTCATCGGCTTCGGGCATTTCTTCCGACTGGCGCGCGCCGGCTCGATTCTGGCGCGCGAAGGCGTGTTCAAGAGCGTCGATCCGGCTGTTCTGCCCGTCCCGGCGCAATTTCTGCTGCGCTTCGGCAATCTTTTGGCGAAGCCCGGCAGCAGCGCCGGCGGCGCGCCGCAGGCGCTGGTGCGCGCCTTCGCGCAGATCGGCCCCTCCTATGTGAAGCTCGGCCAGTTTCTGGCGACGCGCCCGGATGTGGTCGGCGGCGAGATCGCCGACGCGCTGACCGCGTTGCAGGACCGCATGGAGCCCTTCGGCCGCAAGGCCGCGGTCGAGATCATCGAAAAAGCCTTCGGCAAGCCGGTCGACGAGATTTTCCTCTCCTTCGGCGAGCCGGTGGCCGCGGCCTCCATCGCCCAGGTGCATCCGGCCCGCGTCGCCTATGCGGAGGGCGAGCGCAAGGTGGCGGTGAAGGTGCTGCGGCCGGATGTGGAACGCCATTTCCGCCGCGATCTCGCCGATATGTATATTCTCGCCCGCGCGGCCGAGCGTTTCTCGGCCGAGGCGCGGCGGCTGCGGGTGATCCAGGTCGTCGACACGCTGGCCCGCTCGGTGAAGCTCGAGACGGACTTTCGCCTGGAGGCGGCGGCGGCCTCGGAGTTTCGCGACAATGTGGCGGACGACCCCGATATTCGCGCTCCCAGTGTCGATTGGGACCGCACGACGCGCGAGGTGCTGACGCTGGAATGGATCGACGGCGCGCCGCTGTCGGACATCGGCCGCGTCGCCGCCATGGGCCATGATCTGAAGGATCTGGGCCGCAAGGTGCTGCAGTCCTTCCTGCGCACGGCGATGCGGGACGGCTTCTTTCACGCCGACATGCATCAGGGCAATCTCTTCGTCGATCGCAAGGGACGGCTCGTCGCCATCGATTTCGGCATTATGGGCCGGCTCGGCTTCAAGGAGCGGCGCTTTCTGGCCGAGATTCTATTCGGCTTCATCACCCGCGATTACAAGCGCGTCGCCGAGGTGCATTTCGAGGCGGGCTATGTGCCGCCCATTCACTCGGTCGAGGAATTCTCGCAGGCCCTGCGCGCCATCGGCGAGCCGCTGCACACGGCGAATGCGCAGGACATTTCCATGGCGCGGCTGCTCACTCTGCTCTTCGAGGTGACGGCGCTGTTCGACATGCGCACGCGCACCGAGCTGGTGCTGCTGCAAAAGACCATGGTGGTGGCCGAGGGCGTCGCCCGCTCGCTCGATCCATCGCTGAATATTTGGCGGACGTCCGATCCGGTCGTGCGCAGCTGGATCGAGGATAATCTCGGCCCCAAGGCCAAGCTCGAGGACGCCGGCCGCGCCGCGATCGAGGTCGCCAAATTCACGACGCGCCTGCCCAAAATCCTCAATGACGCGGAGGCGGCCGTCGAAATGCTGGCCTTTGCGGGCACGAAGGGGATTCGACTCTCGGAAGATTCGCTGGAAGGTCTGGCGCGGGCGCGGCGGCGGGCGGATCGCTGGTTCATGTTGGCCGTCGTGCTGACAGCGCTGCTGGCCATTCACTGGATGAGGTGAGATCGATGATGGCGAGAACCGCTTCGCTCGCGTTCCTGCTCGCTTTCGCGCCCCTCGCCGCCACGGCCGCGACGCCGGAGGAGGCCTATCTCTCCCTTCGCGACCGCTCGGCCGCCAAGCTGCGCAAGCTGGAGGCGGCCGGCAAAGCCGCCGGAGCGGCCGAGGCGGAGGAGCAGAAGACGCTCAAAGAGCTCGGCGAGAAGATGGAGGCGATCATCGGCCCCGTCTCCGCGCCCGGCTTTCAGAAAATCGGCAAATACAGCATAGAGACGCTGTTCGAGGGCGTCGGCGCGGATCAGCTCGACGGCCTTTATTTCAGCGGCGACGACGACAAATCGCAGCTCACCGTCTCGACGCAGGGGCTCGCCGAGGCCTTTTTGCGCGCCAATCGCAAGAATTGGCTGAAGGGCGAGAAGCCGCCGCAGTCGCTCGGCGAGGCGCTGGCTTCGCCTTACTTCTACACTCTTGCGGTGAGCCCGGACGCGGGCGTCGAGAAATACGCCGATCTGCCGATCGCCAAGCCCGCCGCGGCGACGCTGGCCGCGGCCATTCTGGACCTTCGCAGCCAGGACGACGCCGGCGGAACGCTGCCGGACGAGATCATCGTCGCCGTCGCCAGCGAGGGGCGCGTCTATATCGCCTCGACGCCGGCCAAGGCGAAGATCGAATCTGCGCCCGCCTGCGAGAAAGGCTGGAGCGAGCATCAGGCCAAGGCCAAGAAGGCGATGGACTCCTATTCCGCCTCCGGCCGGGCCGACGAGAAGGATTTCGAGAAATATTCGAAGCTGCAGGAGGAAGGCTCCGCCGCCTTCCGCCGCTGCTTCGCCGAGCATGCGAGATCGGAGAAATTCTTCGCCGCGCTGACCGCGCAAGCGCAGGCGCTCGCCGACGAATTGGCTGCGGTAAAGCGCTGAAGGCGTCGGATTGCAGCAGGGCGCGCACGAGGGCAGGGTGAGCGCGCTCGTCGCAGCGCCGTCATTGCTGCGCGCTGCCCGAGACGCGCAAACATGGTATCGATGTGGCGGGCTCGTCTCCGGCCGGCGGTGATGGCAGGGCGAGCAGGGGAGGGCGGAACGGCGTCGCATGTCAAATCAGATCAAAGTCCTGGACCATGGCTTCGTCCGCCTCGTCGATCATATGGGCTCGGACCTCTCCATCGTGCGCGCGGCCCGCGTCTCCTATGACGCCGCCTGGCGCGCCGGCGAGAATGAGGGCTCGGACAAGAAGCTCATCGATTATCTCTGGAAGAACCGCCATACGACGCCCTTCGAGGCGGTGGAGTTCCAATTCGAGGTGATGGCGCCGATCTTCGTGCTGCGCCAATGGCACCGGCACCGCACCTGGACCTACAACGAGCTTTCCGGCCGCTACCGCGAATTGCCGGAGACCTATTACCTTCCCGACCCCGAGAATATCGGCGAGCAGGCGGTCGCCAATAAGCAGGGCCGCCAGCCGGGCGGCGATCTCGAGGCGCGCCGCGCCGAGGTGGAGACGCTGCGCGCCGGCTTCGAGGCCGCCTTCGCGACTTATCGCGAGCTGCTCGCCGCCGGCTGGCCGCGCGAACTCGCCCGCACGGTTCTGCCGCTCTCCACCTACAGCCATATGTTCGCCAAGGTGAACCTTCTGAATTTGTTCAAATTCCTGTCGCTCCGCGCCGATCCGCACGCGCAATATGAGATTCGCGTCTATGCGGAGGCGATGGAAAAGCTCATCGAGCCCATCGTCCCGGTCGCCGTCGCGGCCTGGAAATCGAGCAGGCTCTGAGCGCCCATGCCCGAGCTGCCCGAGGTCGAGACGGTTCGCCGCGGGCTCGAGCCCGTCTTCACCGGCTCCGGCCTCGAGCGCGTGGAGTTGCGCCGCCCCGATCTGCGCTTTCCCTTTCCGCCGGGCTTCGCCGCGCGGCTCGCGGGACGGCGCGTCGAGGCGCTGAAGCGGCGGGCGAAATATCTCCTGGGCGAGCTGGACAGCGGCGAGACGCTCATCATGCATCTCGGCATGAGCGGCTCTTTCCGCATCGACGCTGACGGCCCCGAGGGCGCCTATCACCGCGCCGTGAGCACAAAGCCGGCGCATGACCATGTCGTGTTCCGTTTCACGAGCGGCGCAAGCGTCACCTATAACGACCCGCGCCGTTTCGGCTTCATGCTGCTGGTCCCGCGCGGCGAGATGGCGACGCATCCGCTGTTCGACGGGCTCGGCGTCGAGCCGCTGGGGCCGGAGCTGACGCCGCAGCGTCTTGCCGAGGAGCTGCGCGGCCGCAAGGCGCCGCTGAAAGCCGCGCTGCTCGATCAGCGCATCATCGCCGGCCTCGGCAATATTTATGTCTGCGAGGCGATGCATCGCTCGCATCTCTCGCCGCTGCGCGCCGCCGGAACGCTGGTCGACGCCAAGGGCAAGCCGAAACGCGGTCTCGTCGATCTCGTCGAGGCGATCAAGCAGGTTCTGGGCGAGGCGATAGAGGCGGGCGGCTCCAGCCTGCGCGACCATCGCCAGACCGATGGCTCGCTCGGCTATTTCCAGCATTCTTTCCGCGTCTATGACCGCGAGGACGCGCCCTGTCCGACGCCGGGCTGCCGCGGCCATGTCTCGCGCGTGATCCAGAGCGGGCGCTCGACCTTCTTCTGCCGCGACTGCCAGAAGTGAGCGCGCCAGTCCCGCGCAAGCGGCGGCGCTCAAAGCTCGCTCATATCAGCGGATGATTCTGAGCGCTGCGTCCTCGCCGGCCGACGCGCCGGCCATCGGGCGAGGCTTCATGGAACCTGCCGACCTTCTCCCTCCCTTCATCGAGCTCGCCGGGGCGAGCGTCCCGCATAAGATCGTCGACATTGGCGCGCGCCATATCAGCGGCGAGCCGGTCTATGCGCCGCTGCTGCGCGGCGGCGAGGCGACCATCGTCGGCTTCGAGCCCGATGAGGCCGCCGTCGACGAGCTGAACGCGCGCAAGAATCCGGGCGATGTCTATCTGCCGCACGCCGTCGGCGATGGCGGACGCCATACGCTGCACATTTGCGCGGCGCGCGACATGACCTCGCTGCTGAAGCCCAATCCGCAAGCGATGGAGATGTTCCACGGCTTTCCGGTGTGGTCGGAGGTCGTCGCGACGCCGGAGATCGACACGGTGCGGCTCGACGACGTGCCGGAAACAGAGGGCGCGACTTTCCTGGAATTGGACGTGCAGGGCGCGGAGCTGATGATCCTGCAGAACGCCGTCGAAAGATTGCGGCGCGCCTATGTTCTGCATGTCGAGGTGGAGTTTCTGCCGCTCTATGAGGGGCAGCCGCTATTCTCGGAAATCGAGCTGTTTCTGCGTTCGCAGGGCTATGTGCTGCACCGCTTCACGCCGCTGATGAGCCGCGTGCTCAAGCCTTTGATGCTCGGCAATAATGTCTTCGCCGGCATGAGCCAGATCATTTGGAGTGACGCGATTTTCGTGCGCGACTTCATGCGTCTCGATCTGCTCGCCGACGACGAATTGATCGGCGTCGCGCAGATCGTGCATGATTGCTATCGCTCGGCCGATCTCGCTCTGCGTCTGCTGACCGAGCATGATCGCAGAAGCGGCCGCAATTTGGCGCGCGCTTATATGTTCGGTCTGCGCCATCGTGCGCCGCGCGAGGCGGCGGAGTAGGCGGGAGCGCGAGAAGCGATTTACGAGACAACGACGTCGAGGCGCCGCGGATGGAGATGGTCTTGGCTTTCGTCGCCGTCTACACGGCGCTGTGCCTCCCCGCATTCCTCGCGATCTATGCAGCGCCTGGCCGAAAGTGGTTGATCGTCGTATTGGCGATTCTGTTGCCGCTCGTCTTATATGAAGGTCTATCCGAGACGGCGACGACCTGCGGGCCGAGCCTCATGGTCCTCGCTATGCCCGAGCGTTCGGACATTTGGTTCGTCAACGCTCTCGTTCTCCTCGTCGGCGCGGTTCTTCGAACGATCCAGCTCATTGTCGGCGGTCGGCTGGACGCCTGGAAGGGGCGACTCGTCGTCGGAGCGATCGCGCTCCCATTGGCCGTATTCTTTTCGTTCAGAATCGTGCATTCGATCGAAGCTCTTCTCGGCGTAGCGCAATGTAGCGGTCGTTGAGCCGCGTCATCGATATGCAGAACACCTGCTCCGAGTTTGCATTTCAACGCATTTTGCCGATAAGTCTCACATTCCCGAAAATCAGCATCCGTCCTTCGTGTCCGACAACTCCCTCACTCTCAGCGTCGCCGGCGTCTCCAAAACCTACGCAGAAGCGGCCGCAATTTGGCGCGCGCTTATATGCTCGGCCTGCGCATCGGGTTCCACCTGAGGCGGCGGAGTAGGCGCGATGGGCGTCGAGGAGGGGCGGACGGCCCCTCCGCGTGCTTTTAGCGTCAGAAGCCGAAGAATTTCTCGCGCAGCGCGTCCTCGTAATCTTCTTTCGCCGCCAAGGCTATGTTGCGCGCCTCGTCCTCGTCGAAATGCGCTTGCTCCCATTTGTCGACCTCGGCTACGGAATGCGGCGCGACCACGACGAGCGCCTCTTCCTTCCGTATCGCCGCGATCCATTTCTCCATCGCCGCTTTATACGCGGTCTGCAACTCGTCGAGCTCGGCGAATTCTTCGGCGGTCTGTTCAGTCATGTCCGTCGTCCCTTTCCGCGTCGGGGAGCTGCAGGATAGGCGGTCCAAATGAAGGGACTGCGACGAGACGCGCTCGCCCCGCGGAATTTGCTTTCCCGTGGGATTTTGCCGATAAGACGCCGTTCTCCGCAAAACCCCGCGCATGGCCATGTCGCTCGAAAATTTTTCCGTCCTTCGCGTCGCCGGCGTCTCCAAAACCTATGCCGAGACCGTGGCCGTGAAGCCGCTGAGCTTCGCGCTTCCCGCCGGCTCGGTGACGGGTCTGCTCGGCGGCAATGGCGCCGGCAAGACCACGACCATCGGCATGGTCATGGGCCTCATCGAGCCGACGACGGGAACAATCGAAATCTTCGGCCGTGATTTTTTGAAAGACCGCTATCACGCGCTCGGCCGCATGAATTTCGAGAGCCCTTATGTGGACATGCCGCATCGCCTCACCGTGCGGCAGAATCTCACCGTCTTCGGCCGGCTCTATGGCGTGCGCAATGTGGCGGAGAAGATCGAGGAGCTGGCCGCCGATCTCGCCTTGAAAGAATTTCTCGATCGTCCGAGCGGGCGTCTTTCCGCCGGGCAGAAGACGCGCGTCGCGCTCGCCAAAGCGCTCATCAACGAGCCGGAGCTGCTGCTGCTCGACGAGCCCACCGCCTCGCTCGATCCCGACACCGCCGATTGGGTGCGCGGGCATCTCGAGGATTATCGCCGCCGGCGCAATTGCGCGATCCTGCTCGCCTCGCACAATATGGCGGAGGTGGAGCGCCTGTGCGATCGCGTGATGATGCTGAAGGAGGGAAGCCTCGTCGACGACGGCTCGCCGGCGGAGCTGCTCGCGCGCTATGGCCGCGCCAATCTCGAGGAAGTGTTTCTCGATGTCGCGCGCGGGCGCGGCAATGGAGGCGCCGCATGAGCGCGTCTCACGAATTCTCGCTCGCGCGCGTCGGCGCGATGACTTTGCGCTACTCCTATCTGCTGCGCTCCTCGCTGCCGCGCATGATGGAGATGATGTATTGGCCCACGGTGCAAATGCTCACCTGGGGCTTTCTGCAGACCTATCTCCTGCGCGCGCCGGGCGGGCTCGCAGGAGCCGATAAAACGACGATCGCCGCCGGCTCGCTGATCGGCGCGGTGCTGCTGTGGGACATATTGCTGCGCGGCCAGCAGGGATTTTCCTTCTCCTTTCTCGAGGAGATGTGGTCGCGCAACATGGCCAATCTCTTCATGAGCCCGCTGCGGCCGGCGGAATTCGTCGCCTCCATGATGGCGATGAGCCTCATTCGCCTCTTCGTCGGCATGGTTCCGGTGACGATCCTCGCCATTTGGTTCTTCGGCTTCAATCTCTGGGCGCTCGGCTTCGCTTTCGCGGCCTTTTTCGCCATTCTCATCTTCTTCGCCTGGAGCGTCGGCCTCTTCGTCGCCGGCCTGCTGCTGCGCTACGGATTGGGCGCGGAAAATCTCGTCTGGTCCTTGATGTTCGTCATTCAGCCGCTCGGCTGCGTCTATTATCCGGTCTCCGTACTTCCCTTCTGGCTGCAGCCGATCTGCTGGGCCCTGCCGCCGACCTATGTGTTCGAGGGGCTGCGCGGCGTGCTCGTCGATCATGCGCTGCGGCTCGATCTCATGTTTTACGGCTTGGCGCTGGATGCGGCGCTGTTCTTCGCGGCGGCTTTCGCTTTCATGCGCCTGCTCGCCGCGGCGCGGCGGGCCGGGACCTTGCTGCAGACGGGCGAATGACGCGCCTTTCGACGGCCCGTCAAAAACGGATTTCCTGTTGCGGCGTGGCGATCGGCGCTCGATAATGGATCGACAGCCGCTCGTTCGGCGCGCCGACGCCTCGCGCGCGCCTTCGCTCATCGCCTGTCGATGCTCGAGGGACACAGCAGCTCGATGCGTATTCTGATCGTCGAAGATCAACCGGATATTTCCACGCTCATCGCCGATCGCGTTCGGCGCGCCGGCTACGCCCCCCATTGCGTCCAGGCTCTGGCGGATATTCCCGAGGCGCTCGGCGCCTGCGACTATTCGGTGATGCTGCTCGACCGCCGCCTGCCCGACGGCGACGGCCTTTCGGTGGTCGCTGCGGCCAAGCGCATTCGCCCCGGCATGCGCATTTTGGTGGTGACGGCGGCCCGCTCGATCGAGGATCGCGTGGATGGGCTGGACGCCGGCGTCGATGATTATCTGACCAAGCCCTTCTCGACCGAGGAGCTGCTTGCGCGCATTCGCGCCAGCCTTCGGCGTCCCGGCAGCGAGCCGGCGCCGCCGGTCATCGTCGGCAGGCTCTCCTTCGATCTCAATTCGGAGAGCGCTTCCGTCGGCGGATTTCCGCTCATCGTGCCGCGACGGGAGCTGATGCTGCTGGGCGCGCTGATGCGCCGAGCCGGACGCGCGGTCACTTTCTCGGCGCTGCTGCAAGAGATTTACGGCTCCGACGAGCAAAAGCACATAGGCGCGCTGAAGATGGTGGCGATGCGCTTGCGTCATCGCCTGGACGAGCAGGACGCCGGCGTCGAGATTCACGCGCCGCGCGGCATCGGCTATCTCATCCGTGAGGCGCGCGGGTCGTGAGGCTCGGCGCGATGAGGCTGCGCTCGCTGTCGTGCCGATTGATCGTCTATGCGATCATCGGCTCCATTCTCGGCTATCTCATTCTGCCGCTCGCGTTCATGATCGGCATGCTGGTTCTGGTCCGGCCGGGTGGGATCGACGCGCTCGACGAGCTGCTGCGCCCGCGTGTGCGCGAAATCATGCTGGCGGCGCTGCGCAAGGACGCGGGCGGCGAAAGATCGCTCGCGATGACCGACGCTTTGCGGGATTTTATTTCCGAGCACCCGGATTTTCGTTTCGGCGCCTTCGATCCGCGCACGGGCGCGGCGTTCTCTGGATCGTCACCCGAAATAGTGGAGCGCTTCGAAGGCGTCGGTCGCCTGAAGCTGTCGAGATCGTCCATAGCGGTCATTGTCGACGGCGCGTCGCGCCGAGGCGAATCCTACGTCCTCGACTCGCCGGTCGGCGATGTCGTCGTCGCCACGGGCGGCCTGCGGTTCGGGTGGCGTGATTTGTTTCGCTTGCCGGTCTATACGGTCTCCTTCCCCGGCGCGATGTTCCTGCTTCCGCATTGGGCGGCCATGTGCCTCATCGCGCTGTTCGTGGTCAATCGCGGCCTCGCGCCCATGCGCGCGGCGGCCGCGAAGATCGCGACGATCGACGTGAACTCGCTGAAGGAGCGCATCGCTCCCGACGAGGCGCCGTCGGAGATGCGGCCCTTCGTCGAGGCGGTGAACAAGGCTTTCGAGCGCGTGCGGGAAGGCGTGGAGCGGCAGCGGCGCTTCTCCGCCAATTCCGCGCATGAGCTGCGCACGCCGATCACCATCTTGCGCGCGCGCGTCGGCAAGATGGAGGAGGGGGCGCTCAAGGCCGAGATCGAGCGCGACGTCTTGCGCGTGCAGACGATCGTCGAGCAGATGCTGCTGCTCGCGCAGATCAGGGAGCGTGGGCCGATCGCGCCGCAGAGGATCGATCTCCACGATATCGTGCTCGGCGTCGCAGCCGATCTCGTGCCGATCGCGCTCGGCGACGGGCGCGACATTCAGTTCGAGGCGCCCTCGCGCCATGTGATCGCGCTCGCCTTGCGTTGGAGCGTCGAGAGCATCGTCGCCAATCTCATCGCCAACGCCGTGCGCGCCGAGCCGAGAGGCGGCGCTGTCGTCGTTCGCGTGCTGCCCGATTGCGTGATCGAGGTCGTCGATCATGGAAGCGGCGTCGCCGAGGCCGATCGCGGCCGCATCTTCGAGCCCTTCTGGCGCAAGGACGAGACGACGCCCGGCACAGGGCTCGGCTTGTCGATCGTCCGCGAGCTGGTCGAGCTGCAGGGCGGCGCGCTGAGCGTCGCGGAGACGCCCGGCGGCGGCGCGACCTTCCGTGTGCGCCTGCCCGCCGCCGGCGCCGAGCCGGAGCCGGCCGAGCGCGCCGTTCAGCCCTCGCTCGACCAGCGCTGCGAGCGCAGCGCCTGAGCGATCGCCTCGGCGCGCGCCTCGGGCGTCGCCGGCTCGATCGGCAGGCAGGCGTCGCGCGCCGTCTCCAGCAGCACGGCCTTGGGATAGGCCTCGCCGGTGCGCCCGGAATGCGCGGCGAAATCGCAGCTGCACACTTCCATCAGCAGGGCGAAGCTCTCCGGCGCGTCGAAGGCGCCGAGCCGCTCCAGCATCTGCGCCACCGGGCCGGCGCGCACTTCCGAGGCGCGATGCACACGCTCGCATTCGGAGAGCGCCGTCAGCGCCAGAGGGACGCAATCGGCGGGGACGCCGAAACGCTCGGCGATCCCGTTTATGCGCGGGCCGCCGCGGTCTATGTGCTTGTAATGATGCGGCAGATGCTCGCGCGGCGAATCCCCCTTGCCGACATTCATCACCAGCAGGGCGAAGCGCACGGGGAGCGGCGCGTCTCTGCGTCCGGCCTCGTCCAGCGAGCGCAGCAAATGGGCGCCGAGATCGACCTCGCTCTGGCCGTCCGACAATTGCGGCACGCCGAACAGCGCGTCGACTTCGGGCAGCACGGCCCGCAGCGCGCCGCAGATGCGCAGCACGCGGAACGCCTTGCCGGGCGCCGGCCCGCCGAGTGAGAGCAGCAGCTCCGGCCAGATATCGGCAGGGTCGAGGCCGGCGAGGCAGCCGCTCTCGACCTGCTCGGCCATGAGATCGAGCGTCTCCTCGCCGAGATCGTCATCGGTCTCGGCGAGCAGCGCCGCCATTCGGAGAAGGCCGAGGCCAGGGTCTGTCTGCCCGAATTCGGGCAGGAAAAAAGGTTCTGAGGGCATGAGGCTTCGCGCGTGAGTGGTCGGCTGACTGGCCAAGCAAACCTCTTGCCGCGCGCCTCACGCTCGGCCGGGCAGGGCGGCGCGGCTCAGCCGAGGGGCGTGATTTTCGGGCGGCTGCGGCGCCGTGGCGCGGCGGCGCGCATCGGCGACCGTGCCGGCGTAGAGCGTCTCCGGCTCGTGTAGCCCGGCTGAGAGCAGCGCCCGACGCACGGCGGGCCGCGCCCCGGCGACGCAAACCACCGTTCCCGCCTTTCGCAGCCGCGCGACAAAGCTCTCCAGCGCGCGCGCCGCCGTGCTGTCCACCAGAGGCGCCTCGCTGAAATCGAAGATGAAGACGCTCGGGTAGCGGCCGATCTCGTCCAGCGCCGCGCTCACCGTCGCCGAGGCGCCGAAGAAGATCGCGCCGCTGATCTTATAGACCATCACCTCGGCGTCGGAGGCGGCGGCGGAATCATAGGCGGGGCGATGGCCGCCGTAATCATCGGCCTGATCCTCATCGAGAAAGGCTTCGCCCGTCTGCACCTCGACGCTCTCGGCGAGGCGATGCAGGAAGAGGAAGGCGCCGAGCGTCACGCCGACGCCTATGCCGACGGTCAGATCCTCGAAAATGGTGAGCAGGAAGGTGGAGACCAGCACCAGAGCGTCGCCGCGCGAGGCGCGGAACAGAGCGACGAACTCCTTCTTCTCCGCCATGTTCCAGGACACGACGGCGAGCACGGCGCCGAGCGAGGCGAGCGGAATATAGGCCGCCAGCGGCGCGGCGATCAGCATGAAGCCGAGCAGGAACAGCGCATGCAGCATCCCTGAGACCGGGCCTTTGGCGCCGGAGCGCACATTGGTCGCGGTGCGGGCGATGGTTCCCGTCACCGGAATGCCGCCGAACAGCGGCGCCACCACATTGGCGACGCCCTGCGCCGCGAGCTCGCAATTGGAGCGATGGCGTCGCCCGCTCATGCCGTCGGCGACGACGGCGGAGAGCAGCGACTCCATCGCGCCGAGCACGGCGATGGTCAGCGCGTCCGGCAGCAGCGCGCGCAGCCGCGCGAGATCGAAATGCGGGACCGCCGGCGCCGGCAGCGTGCTCGGCACGCCGCCGAAGCGCGAGCCGATGGTCTCTATGTCGAGATGCAGCGCCGCCGTCGCCGCCGCGCAGACCGTGACGGCGATCAGCATTCCCGGCCAGCTCGGACGCCAGCGCCGCAGGCCGAGGATGATCGCCAGCGCCAGCGCCGAGACGCCGACCGTCGCCGGCTTCAGCGTGGCGCGCGCCTCCCATAGGGCCGCGAGCTTCGGGCCGAGCGCAGCCGGCTCATTGGCGAGGGAGAGGCCGAAAATCTCCTTGAGCTGGCTGGCGAAGATGATGACCGCTATGCCGGCGGTGAAGCCGACCGTCACCGGAAAGGGGATGTATTTTATGTAGGTGCCCCAGCGCAGCAGGCCGATCGCGAAGAGAATGACGCCCGCCATCATGGTGGCGAGCGCGAGCCCGTCATAGCCCTGACGCTGCACGATGGCGAAGACGAGAACGATGAAGGCGCCCGCCGGCCCGCCGATCTGGAAACGGCTGCCGCCGAGCAGGGAGACCAGAAATCCGCCGATGATCGCCGTATAGAGCCCGCGATCCGGGCTGAGCCCCGAGGCGATGGCGAAAGCCATGGAGAGCGGCAGAGCGACGATCGCCACAGTGAGGCCGGCGATGGCGTCGGCGCGCAGATCGGCGAGGCCGTAGCCTTCGCGCAAAATGGTGACGAGCTTGGGCGTGAACAGCTCGATGAAGCTCGGCTGGCGAAAACGTCGATCTCTCAACACTGGCTCCTTTGATCGAGGAGCGGCGGGATCGTCGGCGCGAAGTCGGCGGTCGTCGTCGCGATTAATCCTATGCCGTCGGTTTGGGCGGGCCGGGACGGCGCAGCCTCACGCCGCGTCCGGCGCCTTCGCTGCGGGCGTTCTCGCCCAGCAGCTCGACGCCGGCCTCGTTCAGCGCCTCGACGACCTTGGTGAGCGTCTCGATCACGCCGCGGACATTGCCGTCGCTCGCCTCCATGCGCTGTATGGTCGGCAGGGAGACGCCGGAAAGCTCGGCCAGCTTCTTCTGATCTATGCCGAGCAGCGCCCGTGCGGCGCGCAATTGAGCGGCGGTGATCATCTCATATGCTCACGCTTCATATATTAGCAGACATGTTTTACATCGCCAATATGATGTTTGAAACATCATCGGCGCGTTTTTGCGACACGGCCGGGTTCTCGTCCGGCGCCGATGCATGTTAGCTTGGCGGATATGAACAAACCCGTGCAGATCGACGAGAGCTGGAAGCTGCGCCTTTCGGCGGAATTCGAGCAGCCCTATTTCGACGCTCTGCGCCAATTCGTGCGCGAGGAATACGCCCGCGCTCCGGTCTATCCCCCGGCCAAGCAGATTTTCCGCGCCTTCGACGAATGTCCCTTCGACGCCGTCGAAGTGGTGATCCTCGGCCAGGACCCCTATCACGGCCGCGGCCAGGCCAATGGCCTGTGCTTCGCCGTCGGCCGCGACATTCCGCCGCCGCCTTCGCTGCAGAACATCTTCAAGGAAATCGAGAGCGATCTCGGGCGGCCCGTCTCGCGCGATCCCGATCTCTCGCGCTGGGCGCAGCAGGGCGTGCTGCTGCTCAACGCCACGCTCACCGTGCGCGACAGCGCCGCCGGCTCGCATCAGGGCAAGGGCTGGGAGCGCTTCACCGACGCCGCCGTGCAGGCGCTCTCGCGCGAGCGCGAGGGAATCGTCTTTCTGCTCTGGGGCAATTACGCGCGGCAGAAGGGCGCGGGCGTCGATCGCTCCAAGCATTTGGTGCTCGAGAGCGCGCATCCTTCGCCCTTGTCGGCGCGCGGCTTTTTCGGCTGCAGGCATTTTTCCAAGGCCAACGCCTATCTCACAGCGCATGGGCGCGCGCCGATCGAATGGTGAGCGCGCTCTCGCCCGTCATCCCCGCGGCGCAGGACTTGCTTCAGTATTGCCGAGGAGCGACGAATGTCGTCGCGTGGATCGAAAGCCGACATTTTTGTCGGTTCCGCGGCTGCGCCTTCTGAACAGGACGATCTCGCGCGATCTTACGAGAGCCGTCCTCGTAATCTTTCTTCCATGATCGAGCCCGCGACGCGTCAGCGTCCGCTTTGGCGCGCCTGCTGCGGCGCGAACGCCGTCTCGACAGCCCTCTTCTCAATCGACCGTCACGGTCTCGAATGTTTCGAGAAGGGGCGGATAGCGAAAGCCGAACATGACGTCTATCGAAACGACCGCCTTCCAGCGCCTCGACGCCGAGGGCCGGCTCTTGAAGCCCAGCCACAAGGGAGCGACGCATCACGCCGGCCGCTTCGGCTTTCGCGGCGAATTCGCCGTCACGCTCGATCCGCTGCTCGCATTGGAGGGAGTCCACGCCACGGCGCAGGAAGGCGAGGCGGCGCTGTCGTTTCTCGCCGGATCGCTCGCCTCGTTTCGCGAGCTTCCCGCTCTCGTCGCGGCGCTCGGCGCGAGCGCGAAGCCGGAGGGCAAATATTTCATCTATGTCTCCGATCTCGACCGCGCCTCGCGCTATGAGATCAGCATAGAGGGCGTGCCGCTCTATGTTCTGCCGATCGACGACACCTCCGTCTACAATGAGCTGATCGAGCTTCTCTATCTCGATAAGACGAAGATGAAGAAATACGACACGGCGGAAAAGATCGACACGCTCGCCGATGGCGCCGCCAAATATGATCAGCGCTTCGAGTCCATCAGCTTCGAGGAAGGGCTGAAGCGGCTCTGACGCTTCGTCGCTCGTCGGCGCCGCGGCTTTCGCCTCGCGCCGACGAGCGCCTTCAATTCCCGCTCGGGCGCCGCTTGGCGAAGACGCCGACGATCACCGCTCGCGCAATATGCTCGGCCATGCATTGATAGCCGAGATCGTTGAGGTGGAAATTGTCGCGCGACATCATTTGCAGATTGGCGTGGTTCTGCGCGATGAAGCGCATGGCGTCATAGCGGCGCACATAGGCGACGTTCTCCGCCGTGGCCACGCGCTGCAGCACATTGCGGATCGCGAAATATTCCTCGTCGCGCGAGAAGCGCGAGCTGTATTGCAGGCCGACGAGAACGACGTCGATCTCATTGGCCTTCAGCCAGCGTATGGTCGAGCGCACCGTATTTTCGAACTCGTCTGGCGCGATGCGCACCAGCGCGTCATTGGTGCCGAGCTGCCAGAGCAGGAGATCGGGCTTCTCCCGCGCCACCTCGCTCTTGATGCGCTCGGCGGTGACGGCCGCCACCTCGCCGGCGACGCCGCGATTTTCGACGATGACGTCGACGCCCTTCAGCGCGCCCTCGAGAATGGCCTCGAGCTGAGCCGGATAGCTCTTGGCGTCGGAGGAGGCGCCGACGCCCGAGGTGGAGGAGGAGCCGATGGCGAGAATGCGCGCCGATTTGCGGTCGCGCAGCGCCTTTGCGAAATGCGGCAGCATGGCCGGCGCGGCAATGTCGCCGGCCGGCGCCTCGCAGGCGGGACTGAGCGGCGGCGCCTCGGACGGCGGCGCGGACTCCGGCGCGCGTTCTTGCGCGAGCGCGAGCGACGCCGCGAGCGCCAGCGCTACGCCGGAACCCGCGCGGATTTTGCCCGCAGCCTTTCGCGCCATTCCGAAGCCCATGCGGTCGCCCCCATCGCAACGATGCCGAACATAACGATAAAAGCGTCGCTTACAACATCTCCGCCATAGGCGAAGCGGAAGATCTGCCCGGCGAGGCTCAGCAGAGACCCGGCGCAGAATACATTTAGCGAATTGCGGCCGAGCGTAGAAAGAAAATCCGCGATGCGCGGAACGCCTCGCGAGATCGCGCCGAAAGAGCCCGCGAAGACAGCGACGATCGCCAGGCTGGAGAGCAGCCGCGCCGGCGACAGAAAGGTCTTGTCGAAGACGAAGAACAGCTTGGGCTCCGGCAGAGCGATCGGCGAGGGATCGAATTCGGTCCGCGCCGCGGCGACGCCGAGCAGCACGATCGGCAGCGCCGCCCACCACAGAGGCTTGCGATAGCGGCGCACGAGGCCGCCGATCCCATCCTCGCCGGCGAGCAGAAAGCCGAGGACGAAGACGAGCTGCCAGGCCAGCGGATCGAAGAACCAGGCGCCCTCCACCGGCCATGTCGGGAAGTTGACGCCGAAGGCCAGCGCATAGGCCCAGATGGCGAGCGAGGCCGGCAGCAGCAGCGCTCGCGCATGGCGATAGGCGAGGGCGATCAGCGGCGAGACCAGCATCAGCACGACATAGAGCGGCAGAATGTCGAAATAGCCGAGCTGAAAGGTCAGCAGCACGAGGCCGAGATTGGCGCGCACCGGATCGGTGAAAATGCCCGAGGCGTTGTTCCAGTCGAGCAGAAAGGGCGCGTCCAGCAGCAGCGAGGTGCCGGCCTGCAGCGCGACGGCCAATTGCGCGATCACCAGCTGCGCCAGATAGACGGTGAAGGCGCGCCCCTCGAGCCGCAGGATCAGATAGCGCGCCGAAAGCGTCCGCGCCGGCCCGTCCGCCAGCTTGCGCAGCGCCCAGCCGGCGAGAAACACGAACAGCTCCGCCGAATCGGAGATCGCGACATTGCGAAAGGTGAGGCGCTCGAAGAAAATCCCCGGAATGTGATTGATGAAAATGGTGACGAGAGCGAAGCCGCGCCAAAAATCGATTTCATTCGGCTCGCGCATGCGCTTCTTCGATCGTTCGGCGGCTACGTTTTCCCCCGGACCCTAGCGCGCTTTCCGATCGAACGGAATCGTTCGATCGATCAGAATTCGCGCCTAACGAGAGAAGTTTAGAGCGCTATCCGATCCAATTGGATCGGATAGCGCTCTAGGGGCCGGGGCGCGTCTGTTCAGGGCCTCGAATGCGGCCTTTTTTGGGAGCCACACGAAAGACTCACATCGTGCGCTCGATGCGGCCCGGAAAGACGCGCAGCAGCTGCGCGCGGCCGCCGAGCGAAGCGAACACTTCCGGGTCGGCGCCCGTCATCCACACTTGTCCGCCGATGCGTTCCAGCTCGGCGTAGAGCGCCTCGCGCCGCAGCGGATCGAAATGCGCCGCCACCTCGTCCAGCAGCAGCAGCGGCGCGCGCCCCGTGGTCGCCGCCACCAGACGGGCGTGGGCGAGAACGAGACCGGCCAGCAGCGCCTTCTGCTCGCCGGTGGAGCAGGCGCGCGCCGCCTCGTCCTTGGGGCCGTGGCGCACGCAGAGATCGCTCGCCTGTGGGCCTTCCAGCGTGCGGCCGGCGGCGGCGTCGCGGCGGCGGGCGGCGGCGAGCCGCGCGCGATAGCGATCCTCCACCTGCAGCGCCGGCTCCTCGCCGATCATGCGCTCCAGCTCCCCCTCTATCGAAACCTCGGCCCAGGGAAAGGGCGAGCTGTCGTCGCGCTCTCGCGCGATGAGTGCGCGCAGCCGCAGCACGGTCTCGCCCCGCGCCGCCGCCACGGCGACGCCGAGCGCGGCGATCTCACGCTCGGCGGCGTCCAGCCAGCGGGCGTCGGCGGTCTCCTCGGCGAGCAGACGGTTGCGATTGCGCAGCGCGCGCTCGAGCTTCGCCGCGCGCGCGCCATGCTCGGCGTCGAGGCTGAGCGCCAGCCGATCCAGAAAGCGCCGACGATCGCCCGCCGGCCCGGCGAACAGCCCATCCATCGCCGGCGTGAGCCACAGAGGGCGCAGATGATCGGCGAAAGCGCGGGCGGAGGAGACCGGCGCCCTGTCGATGCGAAAGCGCCGCGCCGCGCTCTGCTCGCCGCTGGCCGGCTCCAGCCCATGGCCGAGCTGCGTGACGGCGCCGTCGGCGGAAAGCTCGATCGAGACCGCGAAACCGCCGGAGCCCTGCCGCCGCGCGCAATCGGACAGCTCCGCCCCGCGCAGCCCGCGCCCGGCCGAGAACAGCGACAGCGCCTCGAGAATATTGGTCTTGCCGGCCCCATTCTCGCCGGTGAGCGCCACCAGCGGCGCCTCTATCGCGCAATCCAGCGCGGTATAGGAGCGATAATCGGCGAGCTGCAGCCGCCGCGCCATGGGGGCGAGAATCGCGGGGGAGGGGCCGGGCGTCATGCGGGACGCTTTGCCACGGCGGGGGGCGGAGGGCTAGCGGGGGAGGGGGTGGCGAGCCTCTTGCCGGCAGCGTCTCGATTCAGTCTGTCGTGGAATAGGATTTCGAGGCTCCCGCAGGCCTACTCGTTATCGCTGTCTTCGGACTCGTCGATTGATACATCATCCAATTTTTTCCCATGTCTATGCAGTAGGGACCATAGATCAGAGTAAAATAGATGATCGATAGTTTTGATGCTCCGGGCTAGCACAGCATCCGAAAGCATATTTGGACGAATATCGCAATAATATACGCCGTCAAGGGCATTCAGCTTGATGGTGTATGCCTTGAAATGACCCGGCAAGAACGTAGCGCTAATTCCATATCGGCTTTCTTTTGCGCCTTTTTTCCTCTGAACGTCATTTAGAAAAATGGCGATGTGGGGCGTTTGTGTGTCGGTTAGGCGGTTATAAAGAAATTTGTCCATGAATACCTTGTCGATGCGGTCTTTGCTCGACGTCTTTACGGAGCCGATGATCTTCAATTCGCCCTGCTTGCTTATGAGCAAATCATGCTGATAGCTCGACCGGAAAAGCTCTACGCCATCATCGTCGCGCACAGGCACTTGAACGGTTCCTGAAACGCAATCGACGTTCAGGTCAATGAGCAGGAGTCGGATCAGGCGTTCGAACAAGTCTCCATTTATTTTCCGTGCTTGGTTCGAGCGTCCAGCGGGCAATGCGTCCAGCGCTGCGCCTATAGCTTGTTGCAAAGTGTATATTGTCCGTATGACATTTTCGCGGGAAGTGCTTGCAGGTTTGCCGCCATCTTTGAGCTCGTACAGCGTCTCCTTGAATCTTCGAGCGGCAATATCGAAGTCCGTCGCCTCGTACATCAGCCTTGAATTTATTGGGCGCGTGATATTGTAAGCGCCTTCTTGCCGATATTGGAAAAATTGATAATGGCTTTCATTCTGCGACACGATGCGGGCTTGTAATCCGTGCTCGACAAAAGCTAGATAACGCCTACAAAAATCGACATAGCTCTCGACAGATTGGAAGCGCTCTTTATCCGTAGAATATGCAATCAAATCAGCCAGACTCATCGAATGGATTCCCTCCGCTCGGCGATTTTCCTGTCATTTTCGATCCAGCTTTCGACAGGCATTCGAACCACGCCCTTGATGCGTTCGATCGCCCATCCGTTATAGGTTGCGTCCAAGTCGCAACCCATCCAGCGCCGCGCAAGCTGTTCCGCGACGACAACTGTCGTTCCCGAACCTGAAAACGGGTCGATCACCAGCGCATTTTGTTCTGACGATGCGAGGACGAGCTTACGCAAAAGCTCTTCGGGCTTCTGCGTCGGATGCGGAGTCTTTTCTCCCATTCCATTGCATGTCGTAGGAATATCGAAAACGTCTTTGGGCTTGGCGCCCTTCGGATTTGGCAGCCAATTGTCTCTGTGCTTCTTGCTTCCTTTTCCGTATGCGCTCGTCTCGGCTTGCGGGTGAGAAGGATATTTCAGCGTGTGCGCACCATATGGCACGCGCACGTCGTCAATATTCAGTTTGAAAGCGTCCGATTTGCGCAGATGCATGATGCTTTCGTGCGAACGTCCCCAATCGCCGCCGAGGTTCGCCTTGTTCTTGTAATGCCAGACAAGCCAGCGACAATGCGCAAAATATTTGGACGAAGGGTGTTTCAGATCCGCGAGGATTTCTGAAAAACCACAGACGTATAACGAGCCGGTCGGCTTGAGCACACGAGCTGCTTGCTCGATCCACGTCATTGACCAGCGAATATACTCCTCCTGGCTTTCGAAAGTATCCCAATTCGCCTTTTTGATATTGTAGGGAGGGTCGGCAAAAACGAGGTCGACGCTATCCGCCTCGAGTGACTTCAGCCATTCGACAGAGTCGCCTTGATAAAGCCTCCCGCGCGGGTGCGCGTATTGCAGTTGAAAGCCTTTTTGGACAGGCGCGACCGGATAGACGATTCCGCTGTCGGCGCGAAACATGTCCTCTTGTTCTGGCTGGGAACGGTGTGCTGCGCCTACCCTCATATCCCGGCCCCGCTCGAGCTAGAGGCGCCGAAGACGAGTTCTGCGATGAACTGGAAGCACCTCGAATCGACGGCGAGGATAGCGGGCTTTGTTCGGGAGGGGGGCAACAAATTCGCCATTATCTCGATTTGCCCACACCTCCTCACGCCCGCCCATAAACCTCCGCGCCCGCCAGCAGCCGCAGGCGGAAGCTCGCCACGTCGAAGCTCGCCTCGCCGTCGGCCTCCTCGATCAGCGGCTCGGCGGCGGCGGCTTTCAGCAGATCGGGGTGGACGAGACTGGCGCCGAGGCCGCCGCCCGGGGTCGTCCAGCCGCGTAGCGCATCGAGGCTTTGGAGGCGCAGCAGAGCGGTGACGCGCAGGTCTATGGCGACGGCGACGATGTCGGCCGTGTCGGTCAGCCCGCGGCGCTCCAGCATGTCGTAGAGCCGGGACGAGCGGGAGCCCGAGGCCCAGCGCTCCTCGACGGGAAGCGCGCGCAGCATGTCCATGACCTCGCCGAGCAGATCGGCCGAGATCGGAATGCGATTCACCTTGTCCAAATAGTCCGACATCCCTTCCCTCATTCCTGCGCGCGCGAATATAGACCATGGCGCAGCAACGGGATACGGCTTCTCGGGAGGAGATCGGGGTGAAGGTTTCCTCATCCTGACGAGGCGGCGAAGCCGCCGTCTCGAAGGACGAGGAAGCCGTCGGCGCCGCCTGCTGGAACTCGCCCTTCGTGCGAGACGCCCGCTTCGCGGGCTCCTCAGCATGAGGGCGAGGAGGCGGCTCTGCGCGATCGCCTGCATTTGGAAAACCGGCGCTCTTTCCGGGCCGCCGCGAAAAAGAGTAATCTCCTCGCCTCTCATAGCAGCGGAGCCGTCGCTTGGTGTCTTCCGATCCGCAGAGAATTTCGGGCAAGCGCATTCTGCTCGTCGTCGGCGGCGGCGTCGCCGCCTATAAGGCGCTGGAGCTGGTTCGCCGGCTGCGCGAGCGCGGCGCCTTCGTGCGCGTCGTGCTCACCGCGGCGGCGGCGCGTTTCGTCACGCCGCTGTCCTTCGCCAGCCTCTCGGGCGAGCGCGTCTATGACGACCTCTTCTCGCTCATGGACGAGCAGGAGATTGGCCATATCCGGCTCTCGCGGGAGGCCGATCTCGTCGTGGTCGCGCCGGCGACGGCGCATCTTCTGGCGCGCATGGCGCAGGGGCTCGCCGATGATCTGGCGACGACGCTGCTGCTCGCCACCGACAAGAGGGCGCTGCTGGCGCCGGCGATGAATCTGCGCATGTGGCTGCATCCGGCGACGCAGCGCAATGTCGCGACGCTGCGCGGCGACGGCGCGCTTTTCGTCGGGCCGGAGGAGGGCGAGATGGCCTGCGGCGAATTTGGCCCCGGCCGCATGGCGGAGCCGCTCGCCATCGTCGCGGCGATCGAGGCCGCGCTGCGCGAGGATACGGTCTTGCCGCTTCCCGCCGTCGCGGGGCGGGGGCCGCTCGCCGGGCGCCATGTGCTCGTCACCTCCGGGCCAACGCGCGAGCCGATCGATCCGGCGCGCTTTCTCTCCAACCGCTCCTCCGGCAAGCAGGGCCACGCCATCGCCGCGGCGGCGGCGCGGGCCGGGGCGCGCGTCACTCTGGTCAGCGGCCCGGTCGAGATCGCCGATCCGAATGGCGTCGCCGCGCGCCATGTCGAGACGGCGCAGCAAATGCTCGAGGCGGTGGAGGCGGCGCTGCCGGCCGATGTGTTCATCGGCGCCGCGGCCGTCGCCGATTGGCGCGTCGAGCCTTCCGCCGACAAGATCAAGAAGGGTGCCTCGCGCGCGCCGCCGACGCTGGTTCTGCGCGAGAACCCGGATATTCTCGCCAGCGTCGCGCAGCGGCGCGAGGGGCGGCCGGCGCTGGTCGTCGGCTTCGCCGCGGAAACGCGCGACGTGCTCTTCCATGCGCAGGAGAAGCTCGCGCGCAAGGGTTGCGATCTCATCGTCGCCAATGACGTCGGCGCCGGCGTGTTCGGCGCCGACAGCAACGAGGTTCATCTCGTCTCGCGCGCCGGCGTCGCCCCCTGGCCGCGCTTGGACAAGACTGAGGTCGCGGCGCGGCTCATCGCGCATATCGCCGAAACGCTGGGAGAGACGCCGTGACCAAGATCGCCATCCGCCGCCTTCCGCATGGCGAAGGCCTGCCGCTTCCCGCTTACGCCAGCGCCGGCGCGGCGGGGCTCGATCTTCGCGCGGCGATCGCGTCCGGCGGCAAGCTGGTGCTGGAGCCCGGCGCGCGCGATCTGGTGCCGACGGGCCTCTCGCTGGCGCTGCCGCCGGGCTATGAGGCGCAGGTGCGGCCGCGCTCCGGCCTGGCGCTGGAATTCGGCGTCAGCGTGCTCAACGCGCCCGGCACCATCGATAGCGACTATCGCGGCGAGGTGAAGGTTCTGCTGGTCAACTTCGGGACGCATCCGTTCGAGATCTCGCGCGGAATGCGCATCGCGCAGCTCGTGGTGGCGCGCTATGAGCATGTCGAGCTAGTCGAGACGGCGGAAGCGCTGGAGGAGACCGCGCGCGGCGACGGCGGCTTCGGCTCCACGGGGGTGAGCGAGGGCGGAGACGCATGAGCCTGCTGCCGCGTCCCGCGCGTCTCGCCGTGCTGGCGGCGCTCGACATCGCGCTGCATGCGCGGGCGCGGCCGGTGTCGTCGCGTGCGCTGGCGGCGCGTCACGATCTGCCGCCGCGGCATCTCGAGAGCATGCTGCAGGCCATGGTGCGCGCCGGCATTTTGAAGAGCGTGCGCGGCCCCGCCGGCGGCTATGAGCTGGCGCGCGAGCGTCGCCGTCTCAATGTGGGCGAGATCGTGCGCGTCGCTCTGCGCGCGGAGGAGGGCGCGCAGGACGGCGAGGAGCCGCATTTGCTGACGCTGGCGGTCGATCCCGTCTTCGCGGAGGCGGAGCGCCAGGCGCTGGCCAGGCTCGATACGATCACGCTGGACGAGCTGCATGGGCGCGCGGTCGCCGCCGGCCTCGGCGAGATCGAGGCGAATGAGGGCGACTTCGAAATTTGATGGGCGCATGATGGCGACGAAAAAGCAGGAGGCGGCCTTGGATTACGAGACGATCGAGATCGAGACGCATGATCGCGTCGCTCTGCTGCGGCTCAACCGGCCGCGCGCGCTGAATGCGCTGAATGCGCGGCTGATCGGCGAGGTCGCCGACGCTCTGGCGCATTTCGAGGCCGATCCTCAAATCGGCTGCGTTGTGCTGACCGGCTCGGCGGAGGCCTTCGCCGCCGGCGCCGACATAAAGGAGCTGCGCGACAAGACCGTCGCCGAAGCCTATCTCGACGATTTCCTGGCGCGTTGGGACGGCGTGGCGCGCGCGCGCAAGCCCGTCATCGCCGCCGTCGCCGGCTATGCTCTGGGCGGCGGCTGCGAGCTCGCCATGATGTGCGATTTCATTTTGGCCGCGGACACGGCCAAGTTCGGCCAGCCCGAGATCAAGCTCGGCGTCATTCCCGGCTCCGGCGGCACCCAGCGGCTGGTGCGCTCCATCGGCAAGTCCAAGGCGATGGAACTGGTGCTCACCGGCCGGCTGATGGGCGCGGAGGAGGCGGAGCGCTGCGGCCTCGTCGCCCGAATCGTGCCAGCGGACAAGCTCGTGGAAGAGGCGCTGAAGAGCGCGCGGACGATCGCCGCGCTGTCGCTGCCGGCCGTGCTGATGGCCAAGGAGGCGGTCGAGCGCGCCTATGAGACGCCGCTTTCGGAGGGCGTGCGTTTCGAGCGGAGATTGTTCTATTCTCTGTTCGCGACGCATGATCAGAAGGAGGGCATGACCGCCTTCATCGAGAAGCGCCCGCCCAAATTCGAGCATCGCTGAGCGCCGCTCCCTTCGGCCCATGGCCCGGCCATTGACGAAACGACGCCGGCCCGCGTATAAGGCCGGCGAACTGGCCGCGATTTCGCGGCCGCTTTGCTTTTTTGGGCGGCGACCCCGCCTCACGCCTCGACCGTCGAAGGAAAAAAGATGGCCAACACCAGCTCGGCCAAAAAGGCCGTCCGCAAGATCGCCCGGCGCACGGCCGTCAACCGCGCGCGCCGCAGCCTGCTGCGCACGCAGGTCCGCAAGGTCGAAGAGGCGATCGCCAGCGGCGACGCCGCGACGGCCGCCGCCGTGCTCAAGAGCGTCGCGCCGGTCGTGATGCGCGCCGCCCAGCATGGCGTCATTCACAAGAACACCGCATCGCGCAAGGTCTCGCGTCTCACGGCGCGCGTGAAGGCTCTTTCGGCCTGATCTTTTCTTGCGCAAACGGCGTGTTTCGAAAGCCCGGCTCCGCCGGGCTTTTTTGCGTTCTGCGTAATATTTCGACGCGCGGGCAAACCGACTCCGCTAGTCTTCGTAGTGTGAGATTTTTTTTCACACGCTTTTCTTGTGCGCAGCGTATACGGTTTAAAAACAGTTAATTGCGTTAAAGGCCCGCTGCGTCGCCAACGCTCGCCGGGCTTGACACGCCCTGTTCGTTAACGCGCGCGCTACGACAATGTGAAGATCGCCGCATCACGCCTCCGACCGTCGTAAATTTTTCTGAACGACGAATCATGACTTTATCCAGGCGAAGAGCGTGACTGCGGCGGCGATGCGGCGACGTTCGGCGCATTCTGCGGCTCGACCATCGTTGCGCGCGCAAAAGCGGGCGTGTAGGTTCGAAATGTGGCGTGGCGCTGAGGAGCGGCGTCGCTTGGATGGGTGAGTAGACGCATGTAAGCCTTCGGGTGACACCTTCTCTGCGATGGACTGCCCGACGCGTTCCACGAATGCGTCGACCACACCACGAATGCATCGGCCGATAGCCGCTAGGTGCGTTTCTGTCTGCGTATCTTCAGATCCGATTATCAGGACCGCGACGAGCTTGCTCATCGCGGATGTAGGGGTGATGTGATGGCTTTTGGGCGGCGAGCCGACACGAGACCGAGCGACGACGCAGCGCTGCGCTGCGAGCCGCGAGGTCGCAGTCGAAAGGACGGACGAAGTCCCTTCGACCTCGGCGAAAATTCCGTGGGTCCGCCGAGCCGGCCGTAAGCGTCCTCTAGAGCGTCGATCGCGCCTATCGATCGAAACCGACCAATTTATCCGCTTCACTATGACGACGCTGTCGCGGCGCCGCGCCTCGACTCGTCTTCAGCGCGAAAGAAAGCCATGTCCGATAATAGCGATGACCAGTCGAATTCCAGCGAGCTGTCGGCGGAAGCCCGGCAGAAATGGGAGCGCGTGCGCGGGCGGCTGCGCGCCGAGCTCGGCGAGGCCGTCTACAGCTCCTGGTTCGCGCGGCTGGAGCTCGAAGGTCTGAAGGATGGCGCAGCGCTGCTGACGGTGCCGACGAAATTTTTGAAGAGCTGGATTCAGTCTCACTATGCGGATCGCATCCGCACGCGGCTGTGCGCCGAATTCACCTCGCTGGAGCAGGTCGTCATCGACGTGCGCTCGCCGACGCGCCGTCCGCGCGCTCGTGATGCGGAAGCCGTTTCCGGCGCCGTGGTCGAGAAGGCGCCGCCGGCGCCCGCCGCCATTGTCGTCGAGCGCGCGGAGGCGCAACCCGTCAAGGCGCCGATGCGCCCCGCGGCGCGCGGCGACGGCGAGTCTTTCGGCGGCTCGCCGCTCGATCGTCGTCTGTCTTTCTCGACCTTTCTGGTCGGCCCCTCCAACCAGCTCGCCTATGCGGCCGCCTGTCGCGTCGCCGACGCGCGCCCCGGCGAGCATCCGCTGTTCAATCCGCTCTACACGCATGCGGCCGTCGGACTCGGCAAGACGCATCTTCTGCAGGCGGTGGCGCGCTCGGCCAATGACAATAAGCGCCGCGTGCTCTATCTCACCGCCGAGAAATTCATGAGCGGCTTCGTCTCTGCGTTGTCTCAGCAGAATTCGATCGCCTTCAAGGAGCGGCTGCGCAACATCGACGTGCTCATTATCGACGATGTGCAATTTCTGCAGGGCAAGTCCATTCAGCAGGAGTTCTGCCACACGCTGAACTCGCTCATCGACGCCGGCAAGCAGGTCGTCGTCGCCGCCGATCGTCCGCCCTCCGACCTCGAGACTCTCGACGAGCGCGTGCTCTCGCGCTTCAAGGGCGGCCTCTGCGTCGACATCGGCCCGCTCGACGAAGAATTGCGCATGAAGATTTTGGAGGCGCGCATCGCCGCCGCGCAGGAGGCGCAGCCCAATTTCCATGTGCCGCCGGCGGTCATGTCCTATATCGCCAAGACCATCGTCACCAATGGCCGCGATCTCGAAGGCGCCGTCAATCGCCTGCTCGCCCATTCGACGCTGAACGGCGCGCCGCTCTGCGTCGAGACGGCGGAGAACGCCATTCGCGATCTCGTGCGCAGCGCCGAGCCCAAGCGCGTCAAGATCGACGACATTCAAAAGCTCGTCGCCAGCCACTACAATATCTCGCGCGCGGATATTCTCTCCTCGCGCCGCACCGCCAATGTCGTGCGTCCGCGGCAGATCGCCATGTATCTGTCCAAGGTGCTGACGCTGCGCTCGCTGCCGGAGATCGGCCGGCGCTTCGGCGGACGCGACCATACGACCGTGCTGCACGCCGTGCGCAAGGTCGAGGAGCTCGCCTCCAAGGACAAGAGCCTGTCCGAGGTCATCGAGCTGCTGAAGCGAATGCTCGCCGAGTGAGTGGGGGAACACGGCCGCGCGCTCAGCGCGGCCGCCACATGCGCGCGTCCGGCTCTATCGGATAGGCGGCGTCCCACTCCGCCAGCTTGCGCTGATAGAGCGCGTGATAATCGGCGTCGCTCAGCAGCTCCATCTTCTCGAGATCGAGGTCGAGCCCGATCTCGTGATAGATGTCGAGATTGCGCAGATCCGGCCGCGGCAGCTCGCCATTCTCATAGTCGCGCCACATGTCGCGATAGAGCTGCTCGAGATCGCCGACGAGCCGCGGCGTGTCGAAGAGCAGCGATGTCTCGCGCACATTGGCGAGCCGGTCGCGCAGGCCCGCGAGCTTGCGCCTGTCCTTGCCGAGCTCTATCGCGAGCGCGACGTAATCCTCCGCGCTGGCGCAGGCGAGCTCCCCGACGCCCGCCGCGCGCACCAGGCTGGCGCAGACGCGCGAGGCGAAGCTGCGGCCGGCGAAGGTGACGATCGGCACGCCCATCCACAGCGAGTCCGCCGCCGTCGTATGAGCGCCATAGGGGAAGTTGTCGAGAAAGAGATCGGCGAGCGGATAGCGCGCCAAATGATGCGGATTGGCCATCTTCTCGGCGAAGACGATGCGCTCCGGCGCGACGCCGCGCGCTTTCGCCTCCGCGCGCACGCGGGCGTTGGTCTGCTCCGTGCCGGTCAGCAGCCATAGCACGCTGCCGGGAACCGCCGTCAGAATGCGCGCCCAGCGATCGAAGGTGAGGGCGGTGAGCTTCTGCATGCCGTTGAGCGAGCAATAGACGAAGGCGTCCTCCGGCAATCCCGCTTCGGCGCGCGTCGGGCGCTGCGGCGCGACGACGCGCTTGCGATCATTGGGCTGGTAGCAGGCGAGCCGCGCCACCTTCTCCGAGTAGTAGAGCTCCGCGCCTTCGGGAATGATCACCGGATCGGCGATGATGTAATGATGATAGGGGCTGCCCATCGTGCCGGGGAAGCCGAACCAGTTGACGATGATCGGCGCCGGCCGCAGCGAGAACACCTTGGTGCGCGCATCCTTTGTGTAGCCGTTGAGATCGACGAGAATGTCGATCTCGTCCGCGGCGATTTTTCGCGCCGCCGTCTCATCGTCCATTCCATTGATGTCGGTCCAGCGATCGACGGCCGCGGCGATGCGCTCGCGCGTCGGATCATTGCGCGCGATGCCGCAATAATAAGCGTAGATCTCGAAATGCGCGCGATCATGCGACTCCAGCACATCCGTCATGGCGAAGCCGACCGCATGTTCGCGCAGATCGGAGGAGACATAGCCGATACGCAACCGCTGCTTGCGCGCACGTTTCGGCTCTGCCGGGCGCAGCCCGCGTTTGGGCCGGCCGATGGAGCGCTTCTCGTAATGATGCGCCTTGGCGAGCTGGAACATTGGATCGTCGGCATGATTGGCGAGCGACAGCGACGATATGCCATTGGCGAGATCGGCGAGGTTCACATGCTCGGAGGGCAGAACGACAGGCCATTTGCATTGGCGCTGGCGCAGCGCGATCCAATGCTGCACGACCTCCTGCCGCTTGGGATCGATCTCCAGAATTTGCCGCAGCGCGTCTTCCGCGGCCTCGTCCTTGTTGAGGCTCTCGAGCACGCGCCCGGTCTGCTGTAGCGCGCTGAGCTTATGCGCGACCGAGTCGCCATTGACGGCGGGGGTCCGCTCGATGAGCGCCATCCATTGCGCGACCGCCGCGCCGACGAGGCCGGAATCCTCGAGCAGCCGCCCGAGATTGATATAGGGCGGCTGGAAATCCGGCTGGATGCGGATCGCCTCGCGCAGCGCATTGATCGCGCCCGGGCGATCGCCCGAGTCGGCCAAAGCCGTCGCATAGTTGAAATAGGCTGCATAGACGACGGGATCGTCGGCGTTGAAGGCGATCCAATGCTTGTAGAGCTCGGCCGCCCGCCGATCGAGCCCCAGCGCTTTCAATTGCGCGGCGGCGGTGAACAGATCGGCGATGGTCAGCTTGCGCGAGTAGGATTTTTCGATCGCTGCCTGGAACAGCGCGAGGGCGGTCTCCGATTCGTTCGGCTGCGTGGTCATGTCGACGTCCATTCGAGAGGGCGGCGCCCGGGCGATGCCGCCCGGAGCGTCGTTGCGGACGGGTGACGAAAGTCACCGCGTCTCGCGCCCCTCGCCGTCAGCCGATGAGAGACACGAGCGCGATAGCTTGATCCACGGACATTGCCTGAATCTGGGTTGTCGTGAAGGCGTTGCCCTGGGTCGTGCTGAGCGCCGCGATCTCCGTGGTGGTGAGGCCGGCGATGGCCGAGGTGGAGAGCGACGGAATGCCCGTCGTCGAGGTCAGGGCGGTGAAGTTCGCCGTGCTGAGCGCTCCGATCTGCGTCTTGGTCAGGCCGGCGACCTGGGTGCTGCTCAGAGCGTCGATCTCGGTGGTGGTCAGCGAGTTGATCGATGTCGCCGAGAGCGCGCCGATCTGCGCCGATGTCAGCGCCCCGACTTGCGTCGAGCTGAGATTGCCGACGGCCGTCGAGTCGAGGCCCGCGATCTGCGAGGTCGAGAAGTCGCCGGCGTCGATGGCGTCGAGATAGCTCGCCGACAGCCCGTCCAGCTGCGTGGCGGTGAGGCCGCGCACCTGCGTCGAGGTCAGGTCAGTGACCTGCGTGGTGGAGAGGTTCGACAGCGCAGTGGTGGTGAGCTTGCCCAGCTGCGTCGCGGTGAGGCCGGCGAGCTGGGTGGAGGTGAAGGCCTGCACTTCGGTGGAGGTCAGCGCGCCGAAGGCGGTGGCGGAGAGCGATCCGATCTGGGCGGCGGAGAGATTGCCGACCTGGGTCGTCGAGAGATTGCCTGTGACCGTGGCGTCGAGCGCGGCGATCTGGCTGGTCGAGAAGTCTCCGGCGTCGATGGCGTCGAGATAGCTCGCCGACAGGCCGCCGATCTGCGTTGCGGTGAGGCCGCGGACCTGCGTCGAGGT
>NZ_KB900626.1:802977-803066 GCF_000379125.1 Methylosinus sp. LW4
GTCGGCGCGGTTTGCACGCTTCCTGCCAAATTCACCTGCAGAGTGACGGCGGTGGTCTCGCACTATAATGTTCAGCAAGCGATCGATAT
>NZ_KB900626.1:1703166-1865666 GCF_000379125.1 Methylosinus sp. LW4
AAACCATCATAATCGGCGTCTCCGGCCCGAGCGCGTCGCGCAATCGCCGCGCCGCCTCCCAGCCGTCCATGCCCGGCATTGCGATGTCGAGCATGACGAGATCGGGATTGCGCGCGAGGGCGAGCGCGACGCATTCTGCGCCATTGGACGCCGTCAGCACGTCGAAGCCGAGCCCGCCCAGCGATTGGCGCATCACGTCGATATGCGTCGCCGTGTCGTCGGCGACGAGAATGGTTTTGCGCGGCCCGGCGTAGCCGCGAATCTGCGGCGGCTTCTGCCCCTCCGCCGGCGAGGTCGCGGCGGTGAGATAGAGGCGCACGGTGAAGCGGCTGCCGCGCCCGACCTCGCTCTCGACGCGCATCTCGCCGCCGATGATCTGCGTCAGCAGCTTGGTGATGGTGAGGCCGAGGCCCGTGCCGGGAATGGCCGAGACAGCCGCCATGCGGCCGCGCTCGAAAGGCGCGAAAATGCGCTGCATATCCTCCGGCATTATGCCGATGCCCGTGTCCTCGACGATGAATTCCGCAATGTCGTTGCGATAGGAGACCTTCAGCCCCGCATGGCCGCGCTCGGTGAATTTCACCGCATTGGAGACGAGATTGATGAGGATCTGCCGCAGACGCTTCCTGTCGGTGCGCACATAGCGCGGCAGATCGGGGCTGCGCTCATAGCGGAAGGCGACGCCCTTGGCCGCCGCCTGCAGGCGGAACATGTCGACGAGCTGGTCCAGCGTCTCGTCAATGCGGAAGATGTCGCGCGCCACATCGAGCGAGCCGGTCTCGATCTTGGCGACGTCGAGCAATCCGTCGATGAGATTGGTGATGTGCTCCGTGCTGCGGCGGATGACGCGCACAGCGTCCTGCGGGCGATCGGTGGCGTCGCGCTCCAGCAATTGCGCATAGCCGTTGATGGCGTTGAGCGGCGTGCGTATCTCGTGATTGAGCCCCGCTATGAAGCGCGTCTTGGCGATATTGGCGGCCTCCGCCGCCTCCTTGGCGCGTTGCAGCTCGGCGTCGGTGCGCTCGTGCGCGGCGATTTCGTCCTGCAAAATCTCCGTCTGGCGGCGCGTCTCCTCCTCCGCCACGCGGCGGCTCTCCTGCGCGAGCACTAATGTCCAGGCGGCGACGCCCATGACGAGCAAGAGGCCGACGAAGACGATCTCCAGAGTCGTGCGAATGATCGGTCGCGCCGCCGGGCCGACGACGGCCGCATATTGGAAATAGATCGCGCCGAGGATCGCCGCGCTCGTCACCGCGAGCAGACCGAGCACGACGAGAAATCGGCCGGCGCGCGTCGAGAAGAAGGGCAGCGAGAATCTCGGCAAGAGCGCCGAGAAGAGCGCGCGCGCCTGCGAGGCGAGCCGCGCCTGCGGCTTGCAGGCGTCCTTGCAGCGCATGTCCAGCGAGCAGCACAGCGAGCAGATCGCCGCGCCATAGGCCGGGCAGGACGCCATGTCGTGCGGCTCGAACTCATTCTCACAGATCATGCAGCGCATGGGCTCGCGGAAGACGCTCTGCGGGCGCGCGATATAATAGCGCCCGCCGGTGGCGTAGGCGATGAGCGGCGCGAGCGAGAAAGCGACGACGAAGCCGATGAGCGCCGAGAGCGGCTGCAGCGTGTCGCCGAGCAGGCCATAGAGCGCCGCCGTCGAGACGATGAGCGAGCCCAGCATGGCGCCGCAGCCGACCGGATTGACGTCATAGAGATAGGCGCGGCGAAACTCGATCTGCGGCGGGCTGAGGCCGAGCGGCTTGTCGACGACGAGATCGGCGGTCAGAGCCCCGATCCAGGCGACGGCGAAATTGGAATAGAAGGCCAGGATGCTGTCGATGACATGGCTGACGCCGAACTCCATCAGCAGCAGCGCCAGAGTGACGTTGAACACCAGCCATACGACTCGGCCCGGATGGTTGTGCGTGATGCGGGAGAAGAAGTTCGACCAGGCGATGGAGCCGGCATAGGCGTTGGTGACATTGATCTTCGTCTGACAGACGACGACGAAGAGTCCGGTGAGCGCCAGCGCGAGGCCGGGCGAATGGACGAGGCTCGAGAAGGCGAGATAATAGATCTCGCTCGGTTGCGCCGCGCGCTCGGCCGGAACGCCGAGCGTCAGCGCCTGATAGGCGAGAAAGGAGCCGGCCGCGAGCTTGGCGACGCCGATCAATATCCAGCCCGGGCCGGCCGCGAAGAGCGCGAAACGCCAGCTGTGCCGGCCGATGCGCGCCGTCGTCGGCAAAAAGCGCAGATAATCGACCTGCTCGCCGATCTGCAGCAGCAGCGACAGCAGGATCGAGGCGGAAAGGCCGAAGAGCTTCAGATCGAAGGAGCCGTCCAGCGCGCCAGCGGCGCCGGGAAAGGCCATCCAGCCGGAGATCGCCGGCCCCCCGACCACGATCAGATAGGCGAAAGGCGCGATTTGCAGCACGAGCCATATCGGCTGCGTCCAGAGCTGATAGCGGCTGATGAAGCGAATGCCGAGCGCTGCAATGGGCAATATCGCGAGCGAGGAAATAGCGTAAGCGAGGCCGAGCGGAACGCCGAGGCACATTTGCAGCGCATCGGCCATGATCGTCGCCTCTATGGCGAAGAGAATGAAAGTGAAGCAGGCGTAGATCAGCGAGGTGACGGTGGAGCCGATGTAGCCGAAGCCGGCGCCGCGCGTCAGCAGATCCATGTCGACGCCATATTTGGCCGCGTAATGGCCGATCGGCAGGCTGGCGAGAAAGATCAGCGCGCCGACGGCGAGGATCGCCGCCATGGCGTTGGTGAAGCCGAACATCAGCGTCACGCCGCCGCCCAGCGCCTCGCAGGCGAGAAAGGAGATCGCCCCGAGCGCTGTGTTGGCGACGCGCCAAGGCGTGAAGCGGCGCGCCGCTTCCGCCGTGTAGCGCAGCGAATAATCCTCGAGCGTCTGGTCGGCGACGAACTTGTTGTAGGTCCGGCGGACCGGGAAAATTCGCTGCTGCTCTCGCATGCTCTCTTTACGTTGGGGCGTCGCCCGCGTCAGACCGGCCGAGGCTCGCCCGCCGGCCGCCAGCCCTCCGCCTCGAGACAGTCTAGCATGGGCTTGGTCAGGATCGTCGTCGAGGGCGGCGGCGACACCAGCGTCGGCCGCTCGGACTCGCCGAGCTTCTTCACGCAGGCGTCTGTGGCTTTCTTCAGGCCGCCCATATCGCCGCCGATGTTCCACCACATGTCGACGGCGTAGCGCTGCTTGGCGATCGGCGCCGCCGCCTGCGCCTTATGGCTTTTCGACGAAGCGTTCGCCTGTCCGACCGCGACGACGAGCGCGAGCGCTCCCGCGGTCAGCCCCAAAATATCCAATGCCATGGTCTTGCGCATTCGCGTCACTCCCCCGCGCCGGTGAATCCCCTGCCGGCTCTCATGCCCTATTCGACGATTTGGCGCGAACGGAGCAATACGCATTTCAGCGTATTCCTACCTAAGGGTCGCCACGACTAGTCCTTGACGTGACGAAACCGGCGCGAATCGCCGGGGGACGACACGAGGGGGACAGATGAACCAATCCCACGAAGCACTTACGGCGCCCGCGACCGCGCGCCGTCGGTCCAAGCCCGCGGCCAAGGCCGCGTCGGCGATCGCGCTCGCGGTCTGCTGCCTGTTGGGGGAACAGGCGGCGCAAGCGCGTGTGGTGATCCCGTTGGGCGATGACGATCAATGGGTCAGCGTCGGTTTCGGCCTGCGGCCCTTCTTCAGCGACGTCACCCGCAATCACGCTGCCGGGACCAATCCAGACCGCGTCGACCTCGAGAGCTTCCGCGTGTTCTCGTCCGCCTCTTTCAATCAATATCTGAAGGCGACCTTCAACACGCAGATCGACAACAACAACTCGATGCAGGTGATCGACGGCATCGGACAGTTCGAGCCGATGGACGAGATCAATGTCTGGGGCGGCCGCATGCTGCCGCCGAGCGACCGCGCCAATCTCGACGGTCCCTATTATCTCCTCGGCTGGTCCTATCCCGGCGTCGTCTCCCGCTATCCGGGGCGCGCCGCCGGCCGCCTCGACGGCGGCGCCGTCTGGGGCAAATTGTTCGACAAGCGCCTCGTCTATGTCTTCGGCGCCTATAGCGGCCACAACGACATCGTCGGCGCATCGAACACCTCGGGAAATCCCCTGTTCGCCGGCCGCGTGACCTATAATTTCCTCGATCCCGATCCGGCCCCCGCCTATTACACCGGCAGCACCTATTACGGCTCCGCCGATATTCTGGCGCTCGGCTTCGCCGTGCAGCATCAGCAGGACGGCGTCGGCACCCAGTTCCGCCGCGGCGACTTCACCGCCTGGAACGCCGATCTGCTGTTCGAGAAGAAGCTCGGCGAATTCGGCGTGGCGACCTTCGAAGGCGCTTATTATCGGTACTACACGCAAGGCGTGGCCGATGTGGCGACCAACTTCAACAACGCTCGCTCGACCGATCTCGTCGGCGGCATTCGCCCCGGCGAGGCCTTCATGCTCGGCGCCGGCTATCTCACGCCCTTCACCGTCGGCTGGGGCAAGCTGCAGCCTTACTTCCGCTACCAGCAGTTCCGCGACACGCTCGCGACGACGGTTGAGCGCCAATACGACATGGGCGTCACCTATGTCATCAACGGCCATGATCTGCGCATCACGGCCAATTACGCCATCAACCAATTCACCGCGCGCAAGGACATCGACAAGTTCATCCTCGGCCTTCAGGTCCAGTTCTGACCGCGGCGGGATCCTATTCGATCTGGGAGAGAGACGAATGAAACGTAGAGTTATGGTGAAGAGCCTCGGCATGCTCGCCGCAGGCGCGTTGCTCGCGTCGACCGCGCTGGTTCCGGCGCGCGCGGAAGATAAGGGACCGATCAAGGTCGGCATTCTGCATTCTCTCTCCGGCACCATGGCCATCAGCGAAACCGTGCTCAAGGACACGGCGCTGATGGCGATAGAGGAGATCAACGCCAAGGGCGGCGTGCTCGGCCGCAAGCTCGAGCCCGTCGTCGTCGATCCGGCCTCCAACTGGCCGCTCTTCGCTGAAAAGGCGCGCCAGCTGCTCGCCACCGACAAGGTCGCCGTCGTTTTCGGCTGCTGGACCTCGGTGTCGCGCAAATCCGTTCTGCCCGTGTTCAAGGAGCTGAACGGCCTCTTGTTCTATCCGGTGCAATATGAGGGCGAGGAGCTCGAGAAGAACGTCTTCTACACGGGCGCCGCGCCGAACCAGCAGGCCATTCCCGCGGTCGAATATCTGATGAGCAAGGCGGGCGGCGGCGCCAAACGCTTCGTGCTGCTCGGCACCGATTACGTCTATCCGCGCACGACCAATAAGATTCTGCGCGCCTTCCTCCATTCCAAGGGCGTCGCCGACGCCGACATAATGGAGGAATACACGCCCTTCGGTCACAGCGATTATCAGACGATCGTCGCCAACATCAAGAAATTCGCCTCCGGCGGCAAGACGGCGGTGGTCTCCACGATCAATGGCGACTCCAACGTGCCTTTCTACAAGGAGCTGGGCAACGCCGGGCTCAAGGCGACGGAAGTTCCTGTCGTCGCCTTCTCGGTCGGCGAGGAGGAGCTGCGCGGCGTCGACGCCAAGCCGCTCGTCGGCCATCTCGCGGCGTGGAATTATTTCATGTCGCTGAAGAACCCCGCCAATACGGAGTTCAAGAAGAAATGGGCCGCCTACGCCAAGGCGCATGGCGTCGCCAACGCCGACAAGCCGCTCACCAATGATCCGATGGAGGCCACTTACATCGGCGTCAATCTGTGGAAGCAGGCGGTCGAGAAGGCCAAGACCACCGATGTCGACAAGGTGATCGCCGCCGTCGGCGGTCAGAAGCTCGAGGCCCCATCGGGCTTCACCGCCGAGATGGATGCGAAGAACCACCATCTCCACAAGCCGGTGTTCATCGGCGAGGTGAAGGCGGACGGCCAGTTCAATGTCGTGTGGAAGACGCAAGGCCCGGTGCGCGCGCAGCCCTGGAGCCCCTTCATTCCCGGCAATGACAAGAAAAAGGACGAGCCGGACACGCATTGACAAGACTGGCGGGCGGCCCGGCGATCGGGCCGCCCGATGCGGCTTTGAATGGGAGCGTTGACACTTGCGTATGCTCAGACTGATCGTCGGCCTGCTGCTGGCGATGTCCGTCGCGCCGGCCATGGCGCTCGACCGCGAGACCATCGCCCAGCTGACCGGCGGCGATCCCGACGAGCAGCACAAGGCGCTCGACGCCGCCGCCGCGCGCGGCGATCTCTCCGCCATCCCCTTTCTGCGCGATCTCCTCGCCGACCGCGTGAAGCTCTCCGGCGACAAGGCGTTCATCGTCGATGACGACAAGGCCGTGGACGCGCTGGAGCGCACGCCCGCCGAGCTTCCCGCCGACGCAGAGGACGCGTCGACCAGCAATAGCCTGCGTCTCGCGATCGAGGAGACGATCGCGCTGATCGAGCTCGCTTCGCCCGATCACGCCGCCCGCCTCGAGGCGGTGAAGCGGCTGCAGAGCGCCGAGCTCGACGAGAGCCGCGTCTCGCTGCTCGCCAAAGCAGAGCAAAAGGAGCGCGACGCCAGCGTGCGCGACGCACTGCGCCAGATGCGCGCGCTCGGCGAGCTGCAGAGCGCCGATCGCGTGCAGCGCCTCTCCGCCGCGCAGGCGCTGCGCACCACCATCTCCGGCCGCGTGCGCGAGGCGCTGAAGACGCGCCTCGCCACGGAGGAAGACGGCGAAGTGCGCGTGGCGCTGACGCGCTCGCTGCGCAATGTCGAGTCGAGCCTCGCCATCGGCGACAATCTCGGCGTCGTCTTTTCCGGCCTCAGCCTCGGCAGCATATTGCTGCTCGCCGCGCTCGGCCTCGCCATCACTTACGGGCTGATGGGCGTCATCAATATGGCCCATGGCGAGATGATGATGATCGGCGCCTATGCGACCTATGTCGTGCAAAATCTCTTCCGCGCGCATCTGCCCGATTATTTCCAATGGTATCTCGCCGCCGCCGCGCCGGTCGCCTTCCTCGTCGCCGCTCTCGTCGGCGTCGCCATAGAGCGCACGGTGATCCGCTTTCTCTATGGCCGCGCGCTGGAGACATTGCTCGCCACCTGGGGCGTCAGCCTCATATTGATGCAGGCGGTGCGCAGCCTGTTCGGCGCGCAGAATGTGCAGGTGGAAAACCCCGCCTGGATGTCCGGCCGCGTCTTCGTCACCGACAATCTCGAGCTTCCCTATAATCGCATCGTCATACTGATCTTCTCGGTCGGCGTGCTGCTGCTGGTCTCCTTCCTGCTCGCGCGCACGCGCCTCGGCCTCTTCGTGCGCGCTGTCACGCAGAATCGCGGCATGGCGCGCTGCGTCGGCGTCGATTCCGCGCGCATCGACACAATGGCCTTCGCGCTCGGCTCCGGCCTCGCAGGCCTCGCGGGCGTGGCGCTGTCGCAGGTCGGCAATGTCGGGCCCGATCTCGGCCAGCATTATATCGTCGACAGCTTCATGGTCGTGGTGCTCGGCGGCGTCGGCCAGCTCGCGGGCGCCGTCTACGCCGCGCTCGGATTGGGCGTCGCCGGCAAGATTCTCGAGAATATGGCGGGCGCCGTCCTCGCGGAGATCGCTCTGCTGATCTTCATCGTCGTCTTCATACAAAAGCGTCCGCAGGGCCTGTTCGCGCTCGGCGGCCGGCAGGCCGATTGAGTTAAAAGCATGCTCTACATCCCCCCTGCCCCATCGCTCGCCACGCGGCTCTTCGGCCTCAGCGGCTGGCTCGGCTTTGCAGCCGCCGCGCTCGCGATCTTCGTCGCCGCGCCGCTCGCCAATCTCGTCGCGCCGGAGGGCTCCCTCCTCCATCTCTCCGACGCTTCGATCGCGCTCATCGGCAAGCTCTTTTGCTACGCCATGCTGGCGCTGGCCATGGATCTCGTCTGGGGCTACGCCGGAATCCTCAGCCTCGGCCATGGCATATTCTTCGCGCTCGGCGGCTACGCCTTCGGCATGTATCTGATGCGCCAGATCGGCCAGGACGGCAGCTATCATTCCGATCTGCCCGACTTCATGGTCTTTCTCGATTGGAAGGCCTATCCCTGGTTCTGGTCCTTCACCGATCATTTCGCCTATTCCGCCGCGCTCGCCATTCTCGCGCCGGCGACGCTCGCCTTCGTCTTCGGCTATTTCGCCTTTCGCTCGCGCATTAAGGGCGTCTATTTCTCCATCATCACCCAGGCGCTCACCTATGCGATGATGCTGCTGTTCTTCCGCAACGAGACAGGCTTCGGCGGCAATAACGGCTTCACCGATTTCAAGCGCATATTGGATTATCCGCTGGCGACGCCGGGAACGCGCATGATCCTCTTCACATTGACCGGGGCCTTTCTTCTCGCGCTCATTCTCGTCTCGCGCTTTCTCGTCTCCAGCAAATTCGGCCGCGTGCTCACGGCGATCCGCGAGGCGGAGAGCCGCGTGATGTTCTGCGGCTATGACACGCTCTCCTACAAGCTCGCGATCTGGACCTTCTCGGCCGCGATCTGCGGACTGGCCGGCGCGCTCTATGTGCCGCAGGTCGGCATCATCAATCCGAGCGAAATGTCGCCGGCCGCCTCGATCGAGATCGCCATATGGGCGGCGGTCGGCGGGCGCGGCACGCTGATCGGCCCGCTCATCGGCGCCTTTATCGTCAATGGCGCAAAGAGCTTCTTCACCGCCGCCATTCCCGAATATTGGCTGTTCTTCTTAGGACTCCTCTTCGTGCTCGTCACTCTGCTGCTGCCCAAGGGCGTCATCGGCCTCCTCGACACGCTGGCCTCCTTCCGCAAGGAGCGCGCGCGATGATCGGCGAGCCGGATATCTCCAGCGGCGTCGCGCTCTATCTCGACGATGTGCAGGTCACTTTCGACGGCTATCGCGCGCTGCGCGGACTCTCTCTGTCGATCGACACGGGCGAGCTGCGCTGCATCATCGGCCCCAATGGCGCCGGCAAGACGACGATGATGGACGTCATCACCGGCAAGACGCGGCCGGATGTGGGAACCGTCTATTTCGGCCGCTCGCTCGATCTCACCAAGATGAACGAGCCGCAGATCGCCGCCGCCGGCATAGGCCGCAAGTTCCAAAAGCCGACCGTGTTCGAGCATCTGACCGTGTTCGAGAATCTCGAGCTCGCGATAAAGGCCGACAAGAGCGTGCGCGCCTCGCTGTTTCGCCGCATCAGCGGCGAGCAGATCGACCGCATCAGCGAATTGCTGGAGACGGTGGAACTCGCCGACATGGCCAAGGAGCGCGCCGGCCTGCTCTCGCATGGGCAGAAGCAATGGCTGGAGATCGGCATGCTGCTCGCGCAGCGCCCGCTGCTGCTGCTGCTCGACGAGCCGGTCGCCGGCATGACCGATCACGAGACGAAGCGCACGGCCGAGCTGCTGCTGACGCTCGCGGGAAAGCATTCGATCATGGTGGTGGAGCACGATATGGAGTTCGTCGGCGCCATAGCGCGCAAGGTGACGGTGCTGCACGAAGGCGCCGTGCTCGCCGAAGGCCCGCTCAGCGAGGTGCAGAGCGACGAGCGCGTCATCGAAGTCTATCTGGGGCGCTAGGAACATGCTCGAAGTCAGCGGCCTCCATCAATATTACGGCAGCAGCCATATTCTGCGCGACGTCTCCTTCACCGCGCCCAAAGGCGCCTGCACCGTGCTGCTCGGGCGCAATGGCGTCGGCAAGACGACGCTGCTGCGCAGCATAATGGGCGTCACGCCGATCCGCGGCGGCGCCATCAGATTCGATGGCGAGGACATCTCCAAGCTCTCGCCCGATCGGCGCGCGGCGCGCGGCGTCGCCTATGTGCCGCAGGGCCGCGAGATTTTCTCCCGTCTCACAGTGGAGGAAAATCTGCTGATGGGCATGGCGACAAAGCCGGCGCGAAAGGCCGCCAGAGTGCCGAGCGAGATTTATGAGATGTTCCCGGTGCTGAAGGAGATGCTGCGTCGCCGTGGCGGCGATCTTTCGGGCGGGCAGCAGCAGCAGCTCGCCATCGCCCGCGCGCTCGTCTCTGATCCCAAGCTCATCATTCTCGACGAGCCGACCGAGGGAATTCAGCCCTCCATCATCAAGCTCATCGGCGAGGTGATAAAGGGCTTGAGCAGGCGCGGCGATCTCGCCATTCTGCTCGTCGAGCAATATTATGACTTCGGCCGCGAGCTGGCGGACCATTACATGGTCATGTCGCGCGGGCAGATCGTCAAGCAAGGTCTCGGAGCCGATATGGACAAGGACAACATCAGGGATTTCGTGGCGTTGTGAACGGTCCTCAACGCGCGAGGGGCCGAATAGAATTGCGCTATGCGCAAGTTCAGGGAGCGAGCCGGTTGCGACATCTGGCGCAGGAGGCGCCGCTGAGGGCGCTGTTTCCCGCCGTCGAGCCTCATGAGGCGCCCGAGGCGGCAATCGTCAACACCGGCGGCGGAGTCGTCGGCGGCGATCGCTATGCGCTGGACATAGAGATCGAGGCAGGCGCCGCCTTGACGGTCACGACGCCGGCGGCCGAGAAAATCTATCGCTCCGCCGGCGAGGACGCCGAGATCGTCACGCATCTGCGCTGCGGCGCGGATGCGCGGCTGGAATGGCTGCCGCAGGAGACGATCCTCTTCGACGGCGCGCGGCTACGCCGACGCATCGACATAGAGCTCGCGCCGAGCGCGCGCTTTCTCGGCGTCGAGACCATTCTTTTCGGCCGCCGCGCGAGCGGCGAATGGCTGAGCCATGGCGCGCTGCGCGACGCCTGGATGCTCCGCATCGACGGACGGCCGGTGTGGGCCGACGCCATCGGCCTCGAGGGCGACATCGCCGCGCATCGAGCCGCGCCTTTCGGAATTAGAGACGCCGCCGGCTATGCGACGATCGTCGTCGCCGGGCCGACTATCGCAGACTTGCTGCCGCTGGCGCGCCATTGCGCGGCCGGCGCCGCGAGCCTCGTCAATGGAATCCTGCTGCTGCGCTTCCTCGAAGATGATGCGTCGCGGCTGCGCCTCATGCTCGTCGAGGCGCTGACGGCGCTGCGGCCTCTCGCGACGGGCGGGCGCGGCGGCGCGCCGCGCCTGTGGATGAATTGAAAAGCCGCGCCGGGAATGCGAGCCTGAAGGCTCGCGGTCCGGGCCGCGGGTCCTTGGACCGCGAGCCTGAAGGCTCGCTCTTTAGATAGGCTGATGGGAGGACGCGCATGCATCTGACGCCGCGCGAAAAAGACAAGCTGCTCGTCGCCGTGGCGGCGATGGTGGCGCGCCGGCGCCTCGAGCGCGGCGCCAAGCTCAACTATCCAGAGGCGGTCGCGCTCATCACCGATTTCGTCGTCGAAGGCGCGCGCGACGGACGTTCGGTGGCGGAGCTGCGCACGCAGGGCGCCAGCGTGCTGACGCGCGAGCAGGTGATGGAGGGAGTGGCCGAAATGATCGAGGCGGTGCAGGTGGAGGCGACCTTCCCGGATGGCGTGAAGCTCGTCACCGTTCACGAGCCGATCCGATGATACCCGGCGAGATCATTCCCGCCGAGGGCGAGATCACCCTCAACGAAGGCCGCGCCACCATCTCGCTCGCCGTCGCCAATACGGGCGATCGGCCGATTCAGGTCGGCTCGCATTATCATTTCGGCGAGACCAATAGCGCGCTGCAATTCGATCGCGCCAAGGCGCGCGGCATGCGGCTCGACATTCCGGCCGGCTCGGCCGTGCGCTTCGAGCCGGGACAAACGCGCATCGTCACGCTGGTTGCTTATGCCGGCGAGCGCGCGGTCTATGGATTCAATGGCGCGGTGATGGGGCCTCTGGAGGCGCGAGATGGCGAATAAGATCGGCCGGCGCGCCTATGCCGGAATATTCGGGCCGACAGTCGGCGACCGCATTCGCCTCGCCGATACGGAGCTGCTGATCGAGATCGAGCGCGACTACACGATTTACGGCGAGGAGGTGAAGTTCGGCGGCGGCAAAGTCATCCGCGACGGCATGGGCCAGAGCCAGCGCTCCAATGCGGAAGGCGCGGTCGACACCGTCATCACCAACGCCGTGATCCTCGATCATTGGGGAATCGTCAAAGCCGATATCGGCGTCGTCAGTGGACGCATCGCGCGCATCGGCAAGGCAGGCAATCCCGATGTGCAGCCGGGCGTCGACATCATCATCGGACCGGGCACGGAGATCATCGCCGGCGAAGGCCGCATCGTCACCGCCGGCGGCATCGACACGCACATCCATTTCATCTGCCCGCAGCAGGCGGAAGAAGCGCTGGCGAGCGGCGTCACCACAATGCTCGGCGGCGGCACAGGCCCGGCCGAAGGCACAAAGGCGACGACCTGCACGCCCGGCCCCTGGCATATGAAACGCATGATGCAGGCGGCGGAGGGCTTGCCGGTCAATCTCGGCTTTTTCGGCAAGGGCAACGCCAGCCAGCCGCGCGCGCTCGTCGAGATGATCGAGGCCGGCGCGATCGGCCTCAAGCTGCATGAGGATTGGGGCTCCAGCCCAGCGGCGATCGATTGCGCGCTCTCGGTGGCGGATCAATATGACGTGCAGGTCACGCTGCACAGCGACACGTTGAATGAGAGCGGCTTCGTCGAGGCGACGATCGCCGCCTTCAAGGGCCGCACCATTCACGCCTTTCATACGGAAGGCGCCGGCGGCGGCCATGCGCCGGACATCATCAAAGTGGCGGGCGAGGCCAATGTGCTCCCCTCCTCCACCAATCCGACGCGGCCTTACACGATCAACACGCTCGACGAGCATCTCGACATGCTGCTCGTCTGCCATCATCTCGATCCGAAGATTCCCGAGGACATCGCCTTCGCCGAGAGCCGCATTCGCAAGGAGACGATCGCGGCGGAGGATATTCTCCACGATCTCGGCGCGCTCTCCATGTATTCCTCCGACAGCCAGGCGATGGGCCGCGTCGGCGAGGTCGTCATCCGCTGCTGGCAGACGGCCGACAAGATGCGTCGCCAGCGCGGCAAGCTCGCCGGCGACGGCGCCGGCAATGATAATTTCCGCGCTCGCCGCTATGTGGCGAAATATACGATCAACCCCGCCATAGCGCACGGAATCGCCGATCTCGTCGGCTCGATCGAGCCGGGCAAGCTCGCCGATCTCGTGCTGTGGTCGCCGGCCTTCTTCGGCGTTAAGCCCGATCTCATATTGAAGGGCGGCAGCATTGCGATGGCGGCGATGGGCGATCCCAACGCCTCCATTCCGACGCCGCAGCCCGTGCATTATCGGCCTATGTTCGCCGGCTTCGGCCGCAGCCTCACGCAGAGCTGCGTGACCTTCGTCAGCCGCGCCGCGCGAGAGGCCTCCATCGCGCAGAAATACGGGCTCGAGCGGCCGCTGCATGTCGTGACCAACACGCGCGGCGGCATTTCCAAGCGCAGCATGATCCTCAATGACGCGACGCCCAAGATAGAAGTCGACGCGCAGACGTACGAGGTGCGCGCCGACGGCGAGCTGCTGACCTGCGAGCCCGCCGCCGTGCTGCCCATGGCGCAGCGCTATTTCCTGTTTTGAGAGGGTGACGATGCGTGCAGCGAGCAGGCTCCCTGCAGGAAGCTGGGACAAAGGGCGAGAGCGCGGGACGGCGACGCTGGATTGGGACGAGCGTCATCGCCGTCGCCGCAGCCTGACAAGCGATCAGGGCGAGACGTTCCTGCTCGATCTCGCCGAGGCTGCGCGGCTCGGCGAGGGCGACGGGCTCGCGCTCGAGGACGGCTCGGTGATCCGCGTCGTCGCCAAGCCGGAGCCGGTTCTGGTGATAGAAGCGGGAACGGCGGGCCTCGCACGGCTCGCCTATCATCTCGGCAATCGCCATCTCGCCATTCAGATTTTCGCCGATCGGCTCGTCATTCGGGAGGATTCCGTCATCGCCGACATGGTCGAAGGCTTGGGCGGAGTCGTCACGCGGATCGACCTGCCCTTCGATGCGGAGAATGGCGCCTATGGCGGGCATTCCGCGCATGGCCACGATCATCATAATCACGATCATCATCGCCATGACCATCACGCGCACGACCATGGACATGGCTGAGCCGCGCGACTGGCTGCTGTCGCTGCTGACGTTCCTGTCGCCGGCCTATCCTGTCGGCGGCTTCGCCTTCAGCCATGGGCTGGAATGGGCGGTCGAGACTGGCGATCTGCGCGGCCGCGACGGTTTGCAAGCCTATATCGGCGCAACGCTCGAAAAAGGCGGCGGCTGGTGCGATCTCGTTTTCCTCGCCGCCGCATGGCGGGCCGCGCGCGCCAATGACGCGGACGCGCTGGACGAGATCGCCGATCTTTCCGCCGCCTGGCGCTCGGGCGCGGAGACGGCGCTGGAGTCGCGCCACCAAGGTGCGGCCTTCGCGCGCGCGACATGCGCCGCTTTTCCCGGCTCGCCGCTCGATGCGCTCGCCGCACGGCGCGATGGCGAGATCGCCTTTCCCGTCGCCGTCGGCGCGGCGGTCGCAGACGCGCCGCTGGAGGCCGCTCTGCGCGCCTATGCTCACGCCTTCGCCGCCAATCTCGTCTCGGCCGGCGTGCGGCTCATTCCGCTCGGCCAGACCGATGGGCTGCTGGCGCTCGCCGCGCTCGCGCCTGTCGTCATGCGCGCCGCACGCGCCGCCGAGACGACGCCGCTCGATAGGCTCGCCACCTCCACCCTGCGCATAGACATCGCGTCCATGCGCCATGAAACGCAATATACGAGGCTGTTCCGCTCATGACCGCGCCCCATTCTCCCCACGGCCCTTTGCGCGTCGGCGTCGGTGGTCCGGTCGGCTCCGGCAAGACGGCGCTGATGGATCGGCTGTGCAGGCTCCTGCGCGACAAATACCGCCTCGCCGCCATCACCAACGACATCTACACGAAAGAGGACGCCGAATTCCTCACGCGTTCCGGCGCGCTCGCGCCCGAGCGCATCGTCGGCGTCGAGACCGGCGGCTGCCCGCATACGGCGATCCGCGAGGACGCTTCCGCCAATTTGGCCGCCGTCGCCGAGATGAACCGCAAATTCCCCGATCTCGATCTCATTCTCATCGAGAGCGGCGGCGACAATCTGGCGGCCACCTTCAGCCCCGAGCTCGCCGACATCACCATCTATGTGATCGACGTCTCGGCCGGCGACAAGATTCCGCGCAAGGGCGGCCCCGGCATCACGCGCTCGGACCTTCTCGTTATCAATAAAATCGATCTCGCGCCTCTGGTCGGCGCCTCGCTCGAGGTGATGGATCGCGACGCGCGCCGAATGCGCGGCGAGCGGCCCTTCGTCTTCGCCAATCTGAAGGAGAATATCGGGCTCGACACGATCGCCGGCTTTATCGAGCGCATGGGCGGCCTGACCCGAGCCGAGGCGCGGTGAGGCCGCAGCCTCACGCCTGCGCCACGAAGACCTGATTGCGGCCGCCGGATTTCGCGGCGTAGAGCGCCTTATCGGCGGCCTCCTTCAGCGCGGAGAGATCGCTCGTCTCCTGATCTGAAAGCGCGATGCCGACGCTGACGGACGACAATCCGTCGCCGAGCGCCGCGGCCGCGGAAACATAGGCCGAACGAATGCGTTCGGCGACGGCGACCGCCCGCGCGCTATCGACCCGCGTCAGCAGCAGCGCGAACTCATCGCCGCCGATGCGCGCGAGAAAATCCTCGTTGCGAATGCTCTTGGCCGCCACCTCGCCGAAAGTGGTCAGCGCGCGGTCGCCCATCGAATGGCCGAAGCTGTCATTGATCGCCTTCAGCCGATCGAGATCGAAAATGAGCAGCGCCGAATCGCCCTGGCCGCGCGAGCTGCGGATCACCGCATCGGCGTTATGATCGAAGCTGCGCCGATTGGAGAGGCCGGTCAGAGGATCGGTCGCCGCCATGAATTTTTGCCGCGCGACCGCGCGCTCCTTGGTCACGGCCAGCAGAGCAAAGCCCATCAGCAGCCCATAGCTCACGGATTCCAGCGCGACGGAGATGACGAAAGGCTTCGGATCGAAAGGAGCGCCGCGCGCCATCAGCATGACGACGATGACCGCCACCACGGCCCCGAAGCACGCATGCGCGGCGGCGAGCGCGATCGTCGCCTGCTGTGTGCGCGTCCTGTGCCGACGCGCTGACGAGAATTCGTCGGCGAGCAGAAAAGCATAGACGGCCGAAATGGCGCAGCGGTCGACGATGCGGACCGAATCGACGCTCAAGGAGAAGAAGAGTAGCCAGATCGCGCCGCCGGCCAGCACGAGCCGCATGTCCACGGGACGGCCGTTGAATACCCGCGACCCGCCCCAGACGAGGCCGACGCCCCAGAGCGTGAGCGCATTGCCGAGACCGATCGCGAGCAGCGGATAGGATTCACGAAAGGACAGCAGAGCGACGCCCAGGCTGATCATGAGCTGCGCCGCGCACCACCAGCGATATTCCGCGGCCTCGGCGTCCTCGCGCCAGACCAGATAGAGAAAGGCGCCGAGAACCGCGAACACGGCAGAATTCATCAGCAGCAAAGTCGGGAGACAATCCGCCATAGTCACACGATCCGCATGGGGCTTTCCGACCGGCTACGCCATGCGAATGGAAGACGCATATGAGCGAGGCGGCCGAAAAGCGAGCGCTGTTGAAACAGACTGCGCAAAATGGAGCGGGCGATGGGAATCGAACCCACGACATACAGCTTGGGAAGCTGTCGTTCTACCACTGAACTACGCCCGCGTACCGCCTGAAGACAGCTATTCCTATAGGGTTTTTCCGCTCTGTGGGCAAGGTGGGACAAGTTTTCCGGCGGAGGAAAACGCAGCGCCGTCCGAGCGCGCTTTCGGCGGGAAATCCGCGAGAATCCGCGCGGTCGCCGCCGCAGCGCCGGCCTGCGCCGCGGCCGAAAGGGGCGCGCCCGGCGCGAAGCTCTCCCCCTCGATCGTGAACAGAACGCAAACAGGCGGAAGCGCGCCGAGCGCGCGCGCGAGGCCGATCGCCTCGGCGAGGCCGAAGCCATGGCTCGACCAGCCGAAATCGAGCGACAGCGGCGCGCCCTCGGCCGTGAGCCGGTTTGGCGCCGAATGATCGTGATGGAACCGCAGTCCGCGCCGGCTCCATCGTCATCGAACTGCGGCGCCGGCTCGAAGAATTATGCGCACGGCGTCGCCGCGCCACCGATCAGGGCGCTCCTACGGCCGAAATAGACCAGATCGGCCGCGAGATCGCGGAATTGAATGCAGAGATTGCCGAATGGGTTCGGCGGTTGTTTTGATCTACCAGAAAGAGCGAGAGGGCTCGACGATGGCAATCGACGTTGCGATAGATTATTCGATCCGCATTGGCGACATCATCCAAATCGTGACGATCGCCGCCGGCGGCATGCTCGTCGTCGCACAGATGAGGTTCGATCTGCGGGCCGTCAATGAGCGGCTCGACAAGAGCGAGGCGGAGCTGGCGAAGCAGACGGATATTCTCACGCAGCTGGCGGCCGGCGATGCGAGGATGGATGGTCTCGACCGGCGTCTCACCCTGCTCGAAAACCTCAGATAGGCGGCCCCGCTATCATGCCAGCCCTCGCCGCGAGCTTCGCCAAAGTGGTCAGCGATCTCGATGCGCTGCTCGGGCTCGATCTTCCCGACGCTCTGCGCCGGCCGCTCGAGCGGGCCAGGAGAAGCGCTGCGGACGCGCGAAATATCGCGCTGTCCGAGGCGCGCCCGCCGCCGGCGGAGCCGGCGTCGAGTGGCGATGTGAGGGACATGGGCGAGGTTGCCTGATAGCTGCAATTAGGCAACCTGCTTGCCCGATAATCCCGGCGTGGCGCTTGACGCCATGTGGCTATCGATGGTCTAGCCGGCTAGAACCGGGTAAATTTTCCCGTTGTAGAACGGGTGGTTCTGAACGAGCGCGTTGAATATCGACCGATCATCCCCGCTTTCCACGCCTGCGAAGGTTCGTGAAAACGCGGAAAGGGATTCTTGCTCATGGCTCACCTGCGTCCAGGGGATTTCTGTTTGGACGCCAAAAACCAGGATATTCGCAATTTCCCCATAGACGAATTCAAATATTCTGCGAGTGCGATCGACATGATAGTCGCTCGTAACAACTCCGACATTTTTTCCGCTTAGCAGATGCTCGAATTTCTTCTTCGATAAAATCGCATCACCCACAGTATCGCGGGAATCTCGATCGATGAACAAGGCGTCATCGCCAATCTGGTGAGTCGATTTGAGATACGAAGCGATGGCGTCGGATATGCACAAATCGGTGTCACCACGATAGGCCCACCCCATTAGGATGACGGGGCATTTGTGCGCAGCATGTAGCTCCGCCGCCTTGTCGGCTCGCTTGCGCGTTTCGACGCCGAGAGTTCCGTCTTGCTCCATCAAATGCGCCAGCACGACGATTGCGTCCGGGGTCATGGGAAAATCCCTCGTCTATGCGAAAAGACAGGCCGCAACGGGCGTTGGCTTGGTTTCGCGATCGAAAGTGTCGAAAAACTGCGCCGACAATTGCATTTCGGCAGCATACTCGCACAGCGCCGAGACGGGGGTGCTCCATCCCTTGGAAAGCAGCGCGGACAGAGGATCCTTGTCTCGCGATCTATGCGACGTCCCTCCAACGGGTTGTCTCTGGCGCGCGCAGGCGCCGGATTTTATCTGACTCCAGTGGCGTTTGAACAGAACTTGAATTTCGTCCTGTAGTCTATGGTAGCTTGTGGAAAGCGTCTCGACGTCGGTATCGAATTCAATGAGCTTCTGAGCGATTATGTCTCCGGTATCGATTCCATCGTCGACGTAATGGATCGTGACGCCCTTCGGAGTGCCGTCGACGAAGCTCCAGAAATTCGGATCAGCGCCCCTGTTCCAGGGCAGATACGAAATGTGCAAATTTATGACCCGACCGGATACCGCTTCGATCATCTCTTTTCTGAGTATGTGGCGGTATCCGTAGCTGACAATGAACTTTATATCGCTCGTCCTGATATATTCTAATGTAATCTTTTCTTCCGTCTGGATAATATCTCCTTCTTGTTGTCGTATCCAGCTGAGCAAAGGCGACGTTTCCGGGCCGAGAAATAATATCGTCATTTCATCTCCCCATTGTAGCTTCTTCACAGGTCAGGCCCTGGCAATCAGGGATAGTGAGCGCTGTTTCTGCATTTCTTTGAGGGTGCGCGCAATCCGGGCTATTCACTGGTAGGAGCCGGGCTTTGCGCCATGATGCCGGTAAGATGCACTGCCACGGCCGGTACCGAGATGATTGCCCTCCTTGCTCGGTTCGCTGCGGCGGCGTCCGTCGAACGGCTGCGCGCTGCAGTCTCACCTCCTCCGGCAGACGCTGCTCGACCTCCTCGCGGGCGGTGCGGCCATCTGGGGCGTCACCGGACCCGCCGTTGAATGGATAGCCCGCGGGATCATGATGATAGGCCGCCCAAAACCAGCGATCGTGATCGGGCCGCCGACGAACCTATAGATGCGTCCATAGCTCCAGCCCGGCTCTATCGAGCCCCAATCATCGGCTCGATCTCGATCGAGCCGCGTGAACGAGGTGCGGCGCCAGCGGAGCGGGCCAGTCGGCCTTGATGCTATCAAACGTGGCCCAGCGGTCTACTGGAACTCGGGAAGCTGTCGTTCTACCACTGAACTACGCCCGCGTACCGCCTGAAGACAGCTATTCCTATAGGGTTTTTCCGCTCTGTGGGCAAGGTGGGACAATTTTTCCGGCGGGGGAAAACGCAGCGCCGTCCGAGCGCGCTTTCGGCCGGAAATCCGCGAGAATCCGCGCGGTCGCCGCCGCAGCGCCGGCCTGCGCCGCGGCCGAAAGGGGCGCGCCCGGCGCGAAGCTCTCCCCCTCGATCGTGAACAGAACGCAAACAGACGGAAGCGCGCCGAGCGCGCGCGCGAGGCCGATCGCCTCGGCGAGGCCGAAGCCATGGCTCGACCAGCCGAGATCGAGCGACAGCGGCGCGCCCTCGGCGGCGAGATCGAAACGCCTGACCGTCCCGGCCGGCGCGCCGGAGAAGGATGCGTCGACGATGATCGCCTCCCCGACCTCCTCCAGCGCCGCGAGGATGTCGCCCGCCTCGCCGCAGCATTCCACGACGTCCTGCACGGCCGATTCCCGCAACAGCGCGGCGACGCGGGCGCCGACCCCGTCATCGCCGCGATCGGGATTGCCGACGCACAGGAAGATGCGGCGCCCCAAGGTCAGCCCCGATCGATGTCGAGCCGCAGAAAATGCGTCGAGCAGGAGATGCAGGGATCGTGATTGCGGACGGTCTGCTCGCAGCGATGGCGAAGCTCCTCCTCCGGCAGATGCAGAAAGGCGCCGGTGAGGCGCTTCAAATCCTCCTCGATCATTGCTTGATTCTGCGAGGTCGGCGGGGTGATGACGGCGTCCGCGATGGTTCCGTCCGCCTCCAGCCGATAGCGGTGATAGAGCATGCCGCGCGGCGCCTCGGTGGCCGCATGGCCGTGGCCGGCGCGCGGCTCGATCGCGATGCAGGAGACGTCCGGCTCCTCATAGCGCGCGATGATGCGCAGCGCCTCGTCCAGCGCATAGACCGTTTCGATCGCACGCACGATGATGCTGCGATAGGGATTGACGCAGACGGCCTCGAGGCCGGCCTCGCGCGCGGCCTGCTTCGCCAGCGGCGACAGCACATCCGCATTGAGCGCATAACGCGCGAGCGGGCCGACCAGATAGGGCGCGTCGCAATGGCGCATGCGCGCATGCAGCGCGGTCGAGCGCTGGACGTGGAACTCCTCGAAATGCGCCTCGAAATCGCGCGCGGCGATGTCGAGCCCACGGCTCGACACGATGCGGCCTTCGTTGAACGGATATTCGTCCCCATGGCGCAGCGACACGAAAACGTAATCGCGCGCGCAATCGGGAAAATCCAATCCGGCGACGAAGCGCGCGACCTGCAGCGCCTGTTCCAGCGCGCGCTCCAGCCGCTCCGCCAGCGCGCGCAGATCGCGCTTGCGCGGCGCGCGATAAAAGCCGCCGACGCGCACATTGATCGGATGAATCTCGCGCCCGCCGACCAGCGTCATGATCTCATTGCCGACCTTTTTGATCGCGAGCCCGCGCCGCACGATATCGCCATGGTCGCGCGCCATGTCGACGCCGCCGGCATAGCCGAGAAAATCCGGCATATGCAGCATATGCACATGCAGCATGTGGCTCTCGATCCATTCGCCGCAATAGAGCAGGCGCCGCAAATCGCGCAGCGGCCCCGTCACAGTGACGCCGAGCGCATCCTCCATCGCATGCACGGCGCTCATCTGATAGGCGACAGGACAAATGCCGCAAATACGCGCGGCTATGTCCGGCGCCTCGGTGAAGGCGCGCCCGCGCATCAGCGCCTCGAAAAAGCGCGGCGGCTCGAAAATCGTCAGCGCCGCGCTCTGCACGACGCCATCGCGCAGCACGATCTCGAGACCGCCCTCGCCTTCCACCCGCGCCAGCGCGCCGACGGAGATCGTTCTACTCGTCATGGCGCTCGCTCTCCTCGCGGAAGGCCTCCGCCTGCGCGTTGAATGTGCGATAGACGCGCCGCAACACGTCCTCATCCATGCCGAGCGCCGAGAGACGCGCGCTCAGCGATGGCGCATTGGGCGTTTCGGCGGGACCGAAGCAGCCGTAGCAGCCGCGATCATACGAAGGACACAGAGCGCCGCAGCCCGCATGGGTGACGGGGCCGAGACAGGGCGTCCCATGCGCGACCATGACGCAGACATTGCCCTTCAGCTTGCATTGCAGGCAGACGCTATGCGACGGCGTCGTCGGCTTGCGGCCGGCGAGAAAGGCGGAGATCACCTCGATCAGCTGGCCCTTGTCGATCGGACAGCCACGCAGCTCGAAATCGACCTTCACATGATCACTGATCGGCGTCGATGTCGCCAGCGTATGGATATAATCCGGCCGCGCATAGACGATCGACGCATAGTCGCGCACATCGGCGAAATTGCGCAGCGCCTGTATGCCGCCCGATGTCGCGCAAGCGCCTATGGTGACGAGCGCGCGCGAGCGGCGCCGCACATCCTGTATGCGCTCGGCGTCATGCGGCGTCGTTATCGAGCCCTCGACGAGCGAGAGATCGTAATTGCCGCGGATCGGCGCGCGCGTCGCCTCTGGAAAATAGGCGATGTCGAGCGCCTGGGCAACGGCGAGCAGCTCGTCCTCGCAATCGAGCAGGCTGAGCTGACAGCCGTCGCAGGAAGCGAATTTCCATACGGCGAGCCGCGGCGGCGTCCGATGCCCAGTCATGCTCAGATTTCCTTCTTCGCGATGAGGCCGCGCAATTGCGAATAGGGAAAGACCGGCCCGTCGCGACAGATGAAGACCGGCCCGAATTGGCAATGGCCGCACCAGCCGATCGCGCATTTCATATTGCGCTCCATGGAGAGATAGACGCGCTCTTGCGCGACGCCCCGCTCGAGCAGCGCATTGGCGACGAAGCGCATCATGATCTCCGGTCCGCAGAGCATGGCGAGCGCATTGGCGGCGCTGAATTGCGCACGCGACAGCAGCGTCGTCACCACTCCGACATTGCCGCGCCAATCGCCGCGCGCATGATCGACCGTCGCCTCCACCTCTATGTCGAGCCGCCCGCGCCAGGCTTCCAGCTCGTCGCGAAAGAGAATATCCGCGGGGCTGCGCGCGCCGAACAAAAGAAGGATGCGGCCATATTTCTCGCGCTCGGCGAAGAGGCGATAGAGCGCCGGCCGCAGCGGCGCGAGGCCGAGGCCGCCGGCGACGACGATCACATCGCGACCCTCCGCCTCGCGCATCGGCCAACCGCGCCCGAAGGGTCCGCGCAGGCCGATCGGCTCGCCCACATGCAGCTCTGTGAGCGCGCGAGAGACGGCGCCGACCGCGCGGATCGTATGAATGAGCCGCGCATTGTCCGCTGGATCGCCGCTGACGCTGATCGCCGCCTCGCCGACGCCGAAGGCGGTGAGCATATTGAATTGCCCCGGCGCGAAATCGAAAGCGCCGCCCTCTATTTCGAGGGTCACGACATCCGCGATCTCTCGCTTTCGCTTCGCGACGCGGGCGACGCGCGGGATCATGGGATCGGCGATGCTCGCCACGGAAAATGCGTCAGCCATGGGCGCCATAAATGTCGATCATCTGCATTCGCGCGGCCTGCAATCGCTCGACCAGCGGCGGCATGAAACGCTTCATCATCTCATAGCCGAGCCGCGGATCGGCCTCGCTCTTGCGGCGCAGGCAGGCGGCGTCGACGGCGATGGCGCGGACGAGATCGATCGCGCGCGCGTCATAGGTCCAGCGATAGGGCGGCACGAGCCAGGAGAGGCCGCAGAGATCGCCCTCATGCAGCGTCTGCACCGTCACGGCGCCGCGCGCCGGATCGCGCAGCTCTATGGCGACGCTTCCATTGCGCAGCAGAAAGAACCAATCGGCGCTCTCGCCTTCGTGAAAGAGATATTGCCCCGGATCGGAGCGCATATTCTTCGCGCAGCCGGAGACGAGCGCGACGAAGCCCGCATCCATGCCAGCGAAAAACCGATGCTCTTGGACGATATGCTCGATGCTCTCGATCATGTCGCGCCTTTCTGCGCGTCGCTCTCGCGAATGGCGCGCGCCTCCTCCGTTATATCAATGCCGACGGGACACCAGACGATGCAGCGTCCGCAGCCGACGCAGCCGGAGCTTCCGAACTGGTCATGCCAAGTGGAGAGCTTATGCGTCATCCATTGGCGATAGCGCGATTTGACGCTCTGCCGCACGCTGCCGCCGTGAATATAGGAGAAATCCAGCGTGAAGCAGGAATCCCAGCGGCGCGAGCGCTCGCTCTCGAGGCCTGTGAGATCGCTCGCATCCTCGACGCTGGTGCAAAAGCACGTCGGACAAACCATTGTGCAATTGGTGCAGGCGAGACAGCGGGCGGCGACATCGTCCCAGCGCGGATGGTCGAGATTGCGCGTGAGCAATTCGCGCACATCGCCGGCCTCGAGGCTACGGCCCATATTCGCCGCCGTATGCGCGAGAATGGCCTGCGCCTCCTCTGTCTCGCTCGCGCTCGCGGCGCGATGCGGCAGAGAATCGAGGAGCGCCCTGCCCGCCTCTGTGCCGATCTCGACGAGAAAAGAGCTTCCCGCGACGATCTCGGTGAGCGCAATGTCGAAGCCTGTCGTCGCCTTCGGCCCCGTATTCATCGAGACGCAAAAGCAGGCGCCGCCGGCGACGCCGCAATTCACCGCGACGATGAAGACGTCCTCGCGCCGCGCGCGATAATGCGAATCGGCGTAATCGCCGCCGAGGAACACGCGGTCTTGAATGGCGATGGCGTGCAGCTCGCAGGAGCGCGCGCCGATGAAGGCGAATTTCTCGACGCGAGCCGGCTCGGCCTCGACATGCAGTTCGTCGCCCTCGCGTCGCGCGCGCCACAGGCGGAGCACGGGCGGGTGCAGCAGCTTTTTCCAGGATTGCGGGCCGACGACATAGCCGAACAAAGCTTCGTCATTGCGGCGCGTCAGCCGATAATGGCCGCCGTCCTGCTCGTCTCCGACGCCGCGCGGCAGATCGTCCAGAGAGGCGATCTCGTCATAGACGATCGCCGCGTCGCGCACGGTCGGGCCAATGAGCAGATAGCCGCGCGCGCGAAGCGCCTCGAGCAGAGCCTCGAGGCCGGCGGCGTCGACGATGGATCGGGCCTCAGCCATGTCTTTGTCCATTGTCTCGAATCTAGCGTTCGAAATGCGCGCGTCTTCATTGCGGGCAAAGCCGAGCGCTGCGCGCGGCTCGCGTGACGCTCCGCCGACGTGGCGGAGCGTCCGTTGATCTCATCGAATTATTGCAGTTTCCCGACAAAAAGCGAGGCGACGCGCTGTCGCGGCGCATCAGATGAGAATCATGACGATCGCAATGGCGATTGTGACGATATTTTCAGTCGGCGCATAAGCCATGCATCGGCTCGGGTTCAGCGGATCATAGCTTATTTCGACTTCGTCGTTCACTTCGGCGTCAATACGTACTTGACCGAAGTTTTGCTGGACGTCGGAAACATATCGGCGATCGGATACGACGTACGCGACCTCGATCTTATCGTGCGCGCCCTCGATGGGAAGCGCTCGACGTTCCACAATCGTTCCCGTCACACGACCCCAATGTCTGTAGCGGAGGAGATTGAATGCCGCCAGGGCCAGCAGCAGACATCCCGGGATCACAAAAATGTGATGAACGCTCTGGAACGACATCTCCGTCTCCGATCGAGCCGCTCTCGGATGCGCTCACGGCGCCTTGAAATGCTTGGAGAGCTTCAGCTCCTGCCCCTGGTAATTCGAGACGCCGCCCTGGCCGTAGAGAATCTTCGGCTCGGCGGCCATTTGCTCATAGACGAGCCGGCCGATGACCTGCCCATCCTCCAAGATAAAAGGCACGTCATGGCTGCGCACTTCCAGCACGGCGCGACTGCCCGGCAGGCCTTGCGCGCCATAGCCGAAGCCGGGATCGAAAAAGCCGGCGTAATGCACGCGGAACTCGCCCATTGCGGGGTCGATCGCCATCATCTCGGCCGAGAGATGCGAGGGAATGCGGATGCGCTCGCGCGAGGCGAGAATGTAGAACTCGTTCGGATCGAGGATGAGCTTGCCGCGACGCGGCGCGAGGCGCTCCCAATAATCCTCTATGGCGTAATGATCGACGCGATCGACATCGATCACATCCGTATGCTTTTGCGCGCGATAGCCCACGACATCGCCGAGCCCGTCCAGCGCGACGCGCAAGATCACGCCGTCGCGCAGCGTCAGCTCGCCATCTGCGAGCGGCGCGCGGGCGTGCTCGGCGGCGAGCCCGGCGTCGGAGAGCGTCGTCTCGCCGGCGGCGGCGCGGCGGCGCAGGCGCAGCTGATCGAGCCGCGAGCCCTGCCGCGCGCGCACGCTGAAGCTGCGCGGCGAGACCTCCGCATAGAGCCGCCCGCGATAGCCGGCCGCGACATGGTCGAAAATCTCCGTGTCATCGGTAATGAGGCGGGTGAAGATGTCGAGCCGCCCGGTCGAGCTCTTGGGATTGGCGACGCCGGAAACGTCCTCCGGCAGATGGAGGCTCTCGAGCAGAGGAATCACATAGACGCAGCCGCGCTCCAGCACCGCCCCGGCGTCGCGCAGGTCGATCTCGTCATAGGTCAGCTCGGCGAGCAGCGCCTCGACGCTGCGGCGCTTGCCGGGCAGAAAGCTGGCGCGCACGCGATAGGCCGTCGGGCCGAGGCGCAGATCGAGGCTCGCCGGCTGATGCTGGCCCTCCTCGATCGGCGGCGTCGCGACGATCGCGCCGGAAGCCGCCAATTCACGAATCTGCTCGCAGGAGAGCACGCCATGGGCGGCGGACGCCATCGAAACTCCTATCACAACGGTTCTGTCGTCGCGGGGACCTTACACGCGGGACGCCATCGTGTTCTAGTGGCGAGAAAATCGGCGAGCCGCAAGGATGCGCCGAGGACGCCGGCCAGTGTTGACTTGGCCGCGTCCTTCGGTTCATTCTGTTAAACGAACGCGTGGTTCTTTGAGCCGGCCGGCTTGCCGCCACGTAAAACAAGGCGCTAAAAGGCCGGGTTTCCTCGTGAAATCCGCTTTTTGTCGCCGTGGCGCGTCCAGTCGCGCCGCAGGGGAGACGAAAGTTGAGCGACGACGAGAAGAAACTGCGCCCCGCGACACGGCTCGTGCATGGCGGGGGGCTGCGCTCGCAATTCGGCGAGCTGTCCGAGGCGATGTTCCTCACGCAGAGCTTTGCCTACCCCACGATGGAGGCCGCCGAGGCGCGCTTCAAGGGCGAGGACCCGGGCTTCATCTATTCGCGCTTCTCCAATCCGACCGTCGCAATGTTCGAGCAGCGCATGTGCCTGCTCGAGGGGGCCGAGGCGGCGCGCGCCACCGCGAGCGGAATGGCCGCCGTCACCGCCGCGCTGCTGGCGCAGTTGCGCGCCGGCGATCATATCGTCGCGGCGCGGGCGCTGTTCGGCTCCTGCCTCTATGTGGTGGAGGATCTGCTGCCGCGATTCGGCGTCGCCTCGACCTTGGTCGATGGAGCCGATCTCGCGCAATGGAAGGCCGCCGTCCGCAAGGAGACCAAGCTCTTCTTCCTCGAGAGCCCCACCAATCCCGGTCTCGAGGTCTATGACATTCGCGCCATCGCCGACATCGCCCATGAGGTGGGCGCGCGGCTCGTGGTCGACAATGTCTTCGCCACGCCTCTGCTGCAAAAACCCTTCGAATTGGGCGCCGATGTCGTCGTCTATTCGGCGACCAAGCACATAGACGGCCAGGGCCGCTGCCTGGGCGGCGTCATTTTGGCCTCGCAGGCGCTGATCGAGGAGAATATCCATAATTTCCTGCGCCAGACCGGGCCGGCTCTATCGCCGTTCAACGCCTGGACCATGCTGAAGGCATTGGAAACCCTGCCACTGCGCATCGCGCAGCAGACGGCGAGCGCGGCGCGGATCGCCGACTTCCTCGCCGAGCAGAAGGAGATCGCCCGCGTTCTCTATCCTTTCCGCGCCGATCATCCGCAGGCCGCGCTGGCGCGGCGGCAAATGACGGGCGGCGGCACGCTGGTGACATTCGACGTGGCGGGCGGCAAGGCAGCGGCCTTCCGCCTCGCCAACGCGCTGAAAATCGTCAAGATTTCCAATAATCTCGGGGACGCCAAGAGCCTCGTCACCCATCCGGCGACGACGACGCATCAGCGGCTGACGCCAGAGGCGCGGGCGCTCATCGGCGTCGGCGATGGGCTGCTGCGTCTCTCGGTCGGGCTCGAGGATACGGATGATCTCCTCGACGATCTGGCGCGCGGCCTTTCCGCCGCGCGCGGCTGAACGGTCAGAACTGGCCGAATTTCGCGCGGCGCTCGAGGTCGATGAGGCGGCCGCTGCGCCGCGCGGCGATCACGGGCGCCGGCGATGGCTCGGGCTCCCGCTCGGCCGGCGGCGCCGCGGCCGGGACGACGAAAGCCCCGCGGGTCTCGAACACGCCGAAGGCGCGGCGCTCGCCGGCGAGCGTGCGCAGAAACTCCCGAAAGAATGCGCCGACCCCGGCGCGATCGCTCATTGAAAGTCGAAACACTTTTTCCCCTCCCCGCGCCGTTTTGGCGACGCATCGTCTTTTCGAAGCGATGATCGGCGCCCGCTCCCGCGGACGGTCGAATTCGGTTGGAAAATCAGATGGAGAGAGGCGGCGCCCGCGCGCGCCGCGCATGATCCGGGGCGAAAACAACAGCGCGCGCGACCGGCGCCGGCCATTGCGCCGCCGCCCAGTCCTGCGAGGCGACGCCGGAGATTTCCGGCCGCGCCGCCAATGGTCCCGCGCCGCCGCAACAAAGGGCGCAGAGATCGCAAAGTCCGGGGCCGACATCGGCATGGCCGATAGGAGCGGCCGAGGCCGCGCCGGAGGCGTCGGCGACGGTCGCGCAAATCTGCCCTGGGACGAAGGCGGAATGGGCGAGCCCTGCCGTCGCGGGCGCAAGGGCCTGAACGGCCAGCGCCAACGAAAACAGCAATATGCTCGTCAAATTCCGACGCATGAAAGCTCCTGCCCGCGATGAGGGGCGAGTCTGTCGCAATTCACCCCGCGGGGCAAGAGAGCGAGCGGCGGGGAATGTGATGCGCCGCAGCATCCCCTCCCCCGCCTTCATTGCACAATCGGCTATTTGGCGCCGAGCTTCACATCGGAGAACATGCCCGAAGCCGGACCGCCGAAGTCATATTTCAGACCGAGAAAATAGGTCCGCTGCGGATAGGGGTTCGGATTGACGTAATATTTCCACCGGCCGATGTTGTCGATGCCGGCGTTGAGCGTCCATTCCTTGGCGATCTTATAGGTCGCCTTGGCGTCGAAGACGAGATATTCGCTGTCCACGCTGCCGTAATTATTATGGTTGAAGTCCGAGTTGTTGAGGCTGACGAACGCCCCAGTCGCATAGCGCACGCCCGCCGAGACGGAGAACTCGTCGGTCGGCGCATAGGAGGCGACGGCGCGGATGCGGATGCGCGGAATGCGCGGATATTGCATCCCCTGCACCCAAGGCTGCTGATAGTCGGACACGACCTTGGCGTCGGTGAAGGTCACGCTGCCGTTGAAGTCGAGGCCCTTCCACACGACGTCCTTCAGCACGACGGCGCCTTCGACGCCGCGGAAGATCGCCTTTCCGACATTGGAGTTCTGCGTCACGCCGACGCCGGTGGAGAAATCCGTCTGCGAGACGATGGCGTTCCAACGATGATCCATGAACAGCGAGATGCGTGGACGCGCCTCGCCGATGAGGCCGTCGAACACATTGGTCGTCACATATTCGCCGGTCAGATCATAGGAGGTGCCGCTTTCCGGCTGCAGATCCGGGTTGCTGATCGAGATGGAATTGGGACCGGCGATGTTCTGGAACAGCTCCAGCACAGTGGGAAAGCGATAGTACCGCCCCACCGAGCCACGCAGATTGAGGTCTGGAAAGACTTGATATTCGATCGCCGCCTTGGGCGAGAAGGTGGGCTTGGCGACGGACGGCAGATAGGGCGGCGTGACCAGCGACGGCGGCCAGCCGGCGAAGCCGGGCGTGTATTTTTGGCCGAGCGTGTTGTTGACGCCGCCGAAGGCGCTCCAGAACTCCTCGCGACCGCCGAAGGTCAGCTTCCATTTCGGCGCGAACTCCCAGGCATCTTGCAGATAGACGGCTTTGGTCTCCGTCTTTCCGTAGTTTATCGCCTGGATAGAGTTGTAATAATTATCGGTGAAGACATTGGTGTTGGTCAGCGTCTGCGAGAGCGAGTAGAGGTCCCAATGCGCGCCGATCGAGACCTCGTGCTTGCCGAGATCGGTCCATTCCGGGCGCCAGATTCCGCGCGCGTCGAAGGTGCGCCAGAAAGTGCCGGTCTGATTGGTGTTCGAGCCCCGCGGATCGATCGAATAGGCGGTTCCCGCGGCATTGGGCAGGAGACCATAGGCCTTGGCGGTATTGTTGTAGTCGCGCAGGAAATTATAGGAGGTTCCCGAGAAGTCGAAGTCGAAGACGCCTTTGGTGTCCGACTTGAACGAGAGCGCCTGCATCAGATGCGAGGCGTTGCCATGGCTCGGATTGACGGTGAAGGGAAAAACGGCGTTGCCGACCTGCACATTGCCGTTCTGCGTGTTGTAGATCGGGACGCCATTCGTGTCGCGAATGTAGGTCGTCGGACGGGTGTTGTCGACGAGCGACCAGAAGCCGAGCTGGTAGGCGGCGTGGATTTTGGGCGCGAGCTCATAGTCGAGCTTGATCTTGCCCATGTGCTGCTCGGAATGGTCGGCCTGATTGGCGCCGCCCACGAATCGCGGATTGCCCGCCTGATCGATGTCGGCGTAGCCGCCGAGAATGCGCGGGCCGGAGCCGGATTTGACATTGCCGCCCGGGAAGGTCTGCGACTGCCCTTGCGCGTCGAGCCGGTCGTAGCTGGCCCAAAAAGAGAAATCATTGATCTTGTCGCCGACGAGAATATTCATGTCGCCGGCAAGATCATTCTCCTTGGAGCCATAGAGCGAATAGGGCTGCAGGCCGGCGTTGCCGGAGAAGTGAAACTCGAAATTCTCCGGCATGCGCGTCGTGATCGCCATCACGCCGCCCATGGAGTTGCCGGGATAGAGGGCCGAGAAAGGCCCGTAGACGAGATCGATGCGGTCGATCTCGCCCGGCGACACCATGCCCCAGCGCGGCGCCGTGTTGAAGGAGTTGCCGAGCAGATTGGAGAGCAGAATATTGTCCGCATAGACGAGGTTCTGCGCGCCGGCGATGGGCGAGTTCACGCGCGTCTGCAAAATGCCGTTGCGATCGCCGATGAAGCGCTCGCGCACCAGCACGCTCGGCAGATATTTCATCGTCTCGGCCGTGGTCATCACATTGACCGTGCGGTCGATGTCGGCGCGGGTGACGCTCTCCACCACGGCGGGGATGTTGTCGGGTATGGCGCGACGGACCGGGGCCGGAGCCGGAGCCGGCGCCTGTCCCTCGGCGCCGTTCTGGACGCCGGCGATATCGATGCCGGGAAGCGCCTCCTGCGCCTGCGCCGTCGCGGCGGCGAGCGAGAAGGCCAGCGCGCAGGCGGAGGCGCCGCGCAGCAGATGGTGACGAGTCATTTTTTCCTCCTGCGCCTTCGAACGGGCGCTTTCGGACATGTCGCGGCCGCGGCTTCTCATAGAGCCGGCGCGCGCAGTCTCGACGGTGATCTGGGATTGAGAAGGCGCGCTCCGGCAAAGCGCCATGCGCTTTAGCGAAACGCCTCACGAGCCGAACGCCGCCGGCCCGAAGGAGACCGTGGCGCTATCGCTTCACGAAAAGGCCGGAGGCGCGCGGGCGCGCTGCGCCTGGGAGAGGCCGAAGCCGAGCCCATTGCTCGGGCCGAAGGTCCATTCCGCCCCGCCGACGCTGCGCCGGTCGAGCGCATGGCCCGCGATGGAAAACGGAAGGAAGGGCGAGAAGCCGGCGAGGCAGCTCTGGCAGGCGATGCAGGCGCCGGCGTCCCTGTGGCCGCTGATCGGCGCGCGACGATCGGCGTTTCCGTCGAGCGCGGCGCAATAGGCGGAGCCTCCGCGGCCATGCGCCATCGCCGTCGGAACGCCGAGCGTATAGGCCGCGCTCAGCGCCTGAAGCGCCAAGGCGACTGCCGCCAGCAAGCCACGGAGAGAAAATCGACGCATCGCCACCAATCGCCGTCGGGAAAGATTTCTTCCCGCGGCAGAAGCTACGCGCAGCCGAAGGCGTGGGCAATCGAGCCGATGCGCCACGGAGAAGCTTTTCCTTGACCCGTGTCAATTATGTCACAGATTTTGCTAAGCGGAGACGGCTCGGCGCCGGCTTTCACCAGTGGGCGGCGACGCATTCCACATTTCCCTTCGGCGCGATGCGTCCTAGAGTAGGTCCCATGTATATATCCATCACAAGAGACATTCAGGTCACTGCTCTGCCGGACTTTCTCCACGAGCAGTCGGACCCCGCCAACGATCGCTTCGTCTGGTCGTACACGATCGAGATCGCCAATCTCGGCAAGGAGCGTGTCCAACTCCTGTCACGTCACTGGATCATCATCGACGCTTACGGGCGCAAGGAAGAGGTGAAGGGGCCGGGAGTGGTCGGCGAGCAGCCGGTTCTCGAGCCCGGCGAGACGTTCCGCTACGCCTCCGGCTGTCCGCTCACGACGCCCTCGGGACTGATGAAGGGAAGCTACACGATGATCACCACCGACGGCGAAACCTTCGACATAGAGGTGCCGGCCTTCTCGCTGGACAGCCCGCTCTCCAAGCCGACGCTGAACTGAGCGCGGCGCATGGCTGTCGACAATTCGACGATCGAGCGCGCGATCGAGCTGACCGGACGGCTCGTCGCTTTCGACACGGAGAGCTCCAAATCCAATCTGGCGCTCATCGATTTCGTCGAATCCTATTTGCGCGCGCAGGAGGTGCCCTGCATTCGCGCGCCCAACGCCACCGGCGACAAGGCGGCGATTTTCGCGACGATCGGCCCGCCGATCGAGGGGGGCGTCGTGCTTTCGGGCCATACGGATGTGGTGCCGGTCACGGGCCAGAGCTGGACCGCCGATCCCTTCACCCTGCGTCGCGAGGGCGACCGGCTGCTCGGCCGCGGCGCCGTCGACATGAAGGGCTTCGGCGCGGTCTGCCTCGCCATGATTCCCGAGTTCAAGGCGGCGGGGCTCAGGCGGCCGATCCATATCTTCCTCAGCTATGACGAGGAGACGACCTGCCTCGGCCCGCTCGATCTCCTGGGGCGCCTCGGCTACGACCTGCCGCGGCCTGCGGTCGCCGTCATCGGCGAGCCGACCTCCATGCAGGTGGCGGACGCGCATAAGAGCGTGACGACCTTCGTCACCCGGGTCCGCGGCTATGAGATTCATTCCGCCAATCTGCATCGCGGCGTCAGCGCCGTGCATGTCGCTCTGCTGCTCGGCGCCGAGCTGCTGCGAATCGGCGAGGAGCTGGTCGCAGCGGGCGACCCGACAGGGCGCTTCGACCCGCCCTACTCCACTCTGCATATCGGCGCGATAGAGGGCGGCACGGCGCGCAACATCGTCGCCAAGGACTGCGTCTTCCATTGGGAGGTGCGCGGCGTGCCGGGAACCGACGCCGCCCGAATCGTCGAGGAGAAGCTCTCCGCCTATTCGGCCGAGCTGACGCAGAAATTTTTCGCGCCCTTCCCCGGAACGGGCATAGAGACGCGAATGGAGGTGGCGGTTCCGGGCCTCGCGCCGCAGCCGGGGTCGCCGGCGGAGACTCTTGCGCTCCGGCTCGCGCGCGCCAATCGCACCATCGCCGTGCCTTACGCATCCGAGGCCGGGCACTTCCAGCAGACCGGCATTCCCAGCGTCATTTGCGGCCCTGGCCGCATAGACGAGGCGCATCAGCCGGACGAATATATCGAAATCGGCGAGCTCGCGGCCTGCGTCGATTTCATGCGCGGCCTCGCCCGCGAGCTCGGCGCCTGAGAGAGGCGCCGAGCGGAACCAGAGGCTTTCAGTAGCAGGCCCAGACCCAATAGCCGACCCAGCGCCAGCACGGGCCGACGCCATAGCCATACCAGCGCCCATGCCAGAAACGGCCACGGCCGCCATAGCCATAGGCGGGTCCTCCGCGCCAGCCGGGGCCGCCATGCCAACCACGACCACCGCCGTGCCAACCACCGCCACCGTGCCAGCCGCCGCCACCGTGCCAACCACCGCCACCGCCATGCCAGCCGCCGCCATGGCCGCCGCCGCCGTGGCCGCCGCCGTGATGCTGAGCAAAGGCTTCCGACGGCAGCGCGAGCGCGGCGCCCAGCGCGACGACGAGCGATAATTTCTTGAACATCGGAATTCTCCTCACTTCGCTGCGAAGCGCGCGGAGCCCCTCCGCCCCGATGCTTCCCAGAGGCGACATACTCCCCCGCCGAGGCCTCCGACTGTGAGTTGTCGCACAGACCTCGCCGAATTCCTATCGGCGAAGGCGCCGCAGCGCAGCGCACGGGCCGCCATTGATTTCGGGATAGGGCCGGCTATAGTCCGCGCCCGTTGCAAGGCGGCTTCCTGCCGGCACGAAGGCGCGCGCGCCGCTTCTAAGAGATCGAACATGAAATTGATCCAGACCGCCCAAGCTCAGACGGCCCCTGCTCAGACCGACGCTCCCGCGGCTCCTCCCGCTCCGCCGGCCCCGGCCGCTCCCCCTGTTCCGGCGGCTCCCTCGGCTCCGCCCGTCCCGCCCAGCACGGCAGTGCAGACGGCGCCGGATGTCGGCGCGCCTCCGGCGGCTCCGGCTCCCGACATGATCACGCAGCTCGTGCCGCTGCTGCTCGTCACCATGATCGTCTATTTCATCGTGCTGCGCCCGCAGGCGCGCCGCACGAAGGAGCAGAAGGACTCGCTCAAGAATGTGCGGCGCGGCGACACGGTCGTCACCGCCGGCGGGCTGATCGGCAAGGTCACCAAGACCATCGACGACGCCGAGGTCGAGGTCGAGATCGCGCAGAACATTCGCGTGCGCGTGCTGCGCTCGGCCATCGCCGAGGTGCGCGCCAAGGGCGAGCCGGTGAAGGATCAGGCGGCCTCGCGCTAGCCTTCGCTCAGAACGCGACGTCTCCCATCCCGGCCGCCACGCCCGGCGCCGGGACCTTTCTTTTAGGACCGCCTCACAGGACCGACGATCCATGCTGCGCTTCGCCACCTGGAAGATCATCGCCATTCTGGCGCTGACGCTCGCCGCCGTTCTCGTCGTCGTCCCCAGCATGCTCGCGCCGGCGAGCGTCAAGGCGCTCGAAAACGTCCTGCCCTCCTGGGCGCAGCCGCGCACCATCGTGCTCGGCCTCGATCTGCAGGGCGGCTCCTATGTGATGCTCGAGGTCGACAAAGCCTCGGTGCTGCACACGCAAGTGACCAATCTGCGCGACGACGTCCGCCGCATCCTGCGCGAGGAGAAGATCGCCATCACCGGCGGCATAGGCGCGCAGGCGCGCGGCGTGCAGCTGCGCATACCGGAGGCCGCCGACCGCGCCAAGGTGCTGCCGAAGTTCCGCAATCTGGCGCAGGGCTTCGGCGCGAAGATCGGCGGCGCGCCGCCCCTCGAAGTGCGCGATTCGGGCGACGGCCTGGTGCAGATCGTCGTCACCGACTCCGGCGTGACCGACAAGGTCCGCCACGCCGTCGATCAGTCGATCGAGGTCATCCGCCGCCGCGTCGACGCGCTCGGCACGCGCGAGGCCAGCATTCAGCGCGAGGGCGACGACCGCATCATCGTTCAGGTCCCCGGCCTGCAGGACCCGGAGCAGCTGAAGACCATCCTCGGCCAGACCGCCAAGCTGGAATTCCGCCTCGTCGCCGAGCCGGGCCAGAGCCCGGCCGAGCTCGAGGAACTCGATCAGGCCGATCAATCCGGCAAGATCGCCATCGAGAAGCAGGTCATGGTGCAGGGCGAGGATCTGACCGACGCCCAGCCCGGCTTCGACCAGCAGCGCGGCGGCGAGCCGGTGGTGAATTTCCGCTTCAATATTCGCGGCGCGCAGAAATTCGGCGAGGTCACATCCAAGAATGTCGGCCGGCTCTTCGCCATCGTGCTCGACAATAAGGTGATCTCGGCGCCGCGCATCCTGCAGCCGATCACCGGCGGCTCCGGCCAGATCTCCGGCCATTTCACCGTCGAGCAGGCCAACAACCTCTCGATCCTGCTGCGTGCCGGCGCCCTGCCCGCCAAGCTCGACATCATCGAGGAGCGCACGGTCGGCCCCGGCCTCGGCCAGGATTCGATCGACGCCGGCAAGCGTGCGGCCTATGTCGGCGCCGGCCTCGTCGTCGTCTATATGCTCATCACCTATGGCGTGTTCGGAATCTTCGCCAATCTGGCGCTCTTCGTCCATATCGCCTTCATCTTCGCCGGCCTCGTGCTGCTCGGCTCGACGTTGACATTGCCGGGCATCGCCGGAATCGTGCTGACGATCGGCATGGCGGTCGACTCCAACGTGCTGATCTATGAGCGTATTCGCGAGGAGCAGCATGGCGGGCGCTCGATCCTCGCCTCGCTGGACGCGGGCTTCAACCGCGCCTTCGCGACCATCGTCGACTCCAATGTGACGATGTTCGTCGCCGCGGCGATCCTCTACTTCCTCGGCTCCGGCCCCGTGCGCGGCTTCGCCGTGTCGCTCGCGCTCGGCATTCTGACGACTATCGTCACCGCCGTCACCATGACGCGGATGATGATCGCGATCTGGTATCATTACGCGCGCCCGACGCGCCTGCCGATCTGAGGGTGAAACAGATGAAGCTGCTGCGTCTCGCCCCGGAGAACACCAAGTTCCCCTTCATGCGGTTCCGCCGCGTGAGCTACCCGTTTTCGGCCGTGCTCTCGATCTGCTCTATTCTGCTGTTCATCTTCAGCGGCATGAATTTCGGCATCGATTTCGCCGGCGGCACGGTCATAGAGCTGCGCGCCAAGACCGGCCAAGCCGAGATCGCCACTCTGCGCACGACGATCGAGAAGCTCGAGCTCGGCGATGTCGAGGTGCAGGCCTTCGGCAATCAATCCGATGCGACGGTCCGCTTCGGCCCTCAGAAGGGCGGCGATTCCGCCCAGCAGGCGGCGGTGGAGAAGGTCCGCGGCTCGGTCGGCTCCGACTATGAGCTGCGCCGCGTCGAGGTCGTCGGCCCGCGCGTCTCCGGCGAGCTGGTGCAATCGGGAACGCTCGGCGTCGTGCTGTCGATCGTCGCCGTGCTCACTTATTTGTGGTTCCGCTTCGAATGGCAGTTCGCCGTCGGCGCGGTGATCGCGACCATGCACGATCTCCTGCTCACCGTCGGCTTCTTCTCGCTCACCCATCTCGAATTCAACACGACGTCGATCGCGGCGATCCTGACCATCGTCGGCTACTCGCTGAACGAGACCGTCGTCGTGCTCGACCGAATTCGCGAGATGATGCGCAAATACAAGAAGATGCCGACAGATCAGATGATCGATCTCTCCATCAACGCGGTGCTGCCGCGCACGATCATGACGGCGACGACGGTGTTTCTGGCGCTCCTCTCGCTGGCGATCTTCGGCGGCCATGTGATCCGCTCCTTCTCGCTCGCGATGATCTGGGGCATTTTCGTCGCCACTTATTCGTCGGTCTTCATCTGCTCGCCCATGCTGATCTATCTCGGCCTGCGCAATGAGGATGTCGGCCCGGCGCCCGAGGCCGCCGCCGCGCCGGGCAAGGGCGCCGCCAAGGCGACGACGCGCGCCAAGCCCAAAGCGGCCTGATGGCCGAGCAGGGTCGAGGCTTCGTTCCGGGCCGCCACAGGATCGAGTCCTATGGCGGCGGCGGCTTTCGCTTCGCGGAAATGTCGCATCGCGGCTCGCTGCTCGCCCTGCCCTCCGGGATTCATGCGCTGGAGCCGGTCGCCGCGGCGGAGATCGACGAGGCCACGCTCGCGCCGCTCTTCGACGAGAGCGCCGGCGCGGTCGAGCTGCTGATCTTCGGCTCCGGCGCGAATTTGCGCCCGCCCTCGCCCGCCCTGCGCGCGCGGCTGAAGCAGGCGGGAATCATGGTCGAGGCCATGGCCACCGGCGCCGCCGTGCGAACCTATAATATGCTGCTCGACGAGGACCGCCGCGTCGCCGCTGTGCTGATCGTGGTGTGAGCCGAGGTTTTTCGCCCATGGACGAGGCCGCGACGACCGCGCGCGAGACCGAGCTCGCCGACCATTACCGCCATTGCGAGGCGGCGCTGCGCGAGCAGGATCTCGATCTCTGGCTCGCCTGCCTGTTCGCGCCGGCGCAGGCGCGGCCGCATCTCCATGCGATCGGCGCTTTCTGCGCAGAGATTTCCAGCGTGCGGGCGCGCGTCTCGCAGCCGATTCTCGGCGAGATGCGGCTGCGCTGGTGGTACGATTTGCTGGAGGCGCCGGCCGATAGCGAGGGCGCCCACGCCCATCCGATCGCCGACGCTCTTCTCGACACGCTCGAGCGCTGCGCTATCCCGCGGGAGGAGGTCGTCGAGCTGCTCGAGGCCCATAGCTTCGATCTCTATGACGAGCAGATGGAGAGTCTCGCGGCGCTGGAGACCTATTGCGACCGCGTGTTCGGCGCGCCTCTGCGCTGGCGCGCGCGCGTCATCGACGCCGAGGACGCCGCACGGCAGGAGGAGGCGCTTCGCCTCGCCGGGCGCGCCTTTGGCCTCACGGCGATTCTGCGCGCCCTGCCCCGCCATTTGGCGCAAGGGCAGCGATTCTTGCCCCTCGATCTTCTCGCGCGCTGCCGCGCCGAGAGCGATTTCGTCGAGGCGAAGCTCACGCCCGCGCTCGCCGCCGCTCTGGCGGAGCTGCGCGGCTCGGCGCGCGATTATTTCGAAAAGGCGCGCAAAGCCGTGCGCGGCGATGGCGCGGCGCGCGCGGCTCTGCTGCCCGCAGCATTGATTCCACTCTATCTCGGCGCGATGGAGCGCAAAGGCTTCGATCCTCTCCATATGATCGCCGAGCCGCCGCAATGGCGGCGGCAGTGGCGGCTGTGGCGCGCAGCAAGGGGGCGCGGCATATAGTCCTGCGGAAAATCGCTGCGGAGCACAGGCGAAACGCGCTACAAATCGCAGAGCCGCGCGTCTCGCGCTGCTGCAATTTTCGAGACAACGCCGCCTCATGACCAATACAGCCGACGCCGATTTCGGCCATCAGGCCCGCCAGCTTCGCGTCGACACGCTCATCATCCTGCGCTGGCTGGCGATCGCCGGCCAGACCTTCGCGACGCTCGTCACCTTCTTCTATTTTCAGTTCGATTTCCCGATCGGGCTGAGCTTCATCGCCATCGCGACCTCGGCCTGCCTCAACGCCGCGCTGCGCCTGGCGACAACGCGCACCTTCCGCCTCGACGATGGCGAGGCGGCGCTGCTCTTGTCCTATGACATATTGCAGCTCTCGGCCCTGCTCTATCTCACCGGCGGCGTCGCCAATCCTTTCGCCATGCTGTTTCTGGCGCCGGTCATGATCTCGGCGGTGTCGCTGCCGCGCAAGCTGACCATTCTGCTCGGCGTGCTGATGATCGCCGCGGCGACGATACTGACCGTCGAGTTTCAGCCTTTGCCCTGGTACGAGGGCGTCGAGCTGCATTTCCCGCTGCTCTATCGCACCGGCGTGTGGACGGCGCTGGTGCTGAGCGCGGCCTTCGTCGGTCTCTACGCGGCGCGCGTTTCCGACGAGGCGCGGCAATTGTCGACGGCGCTGGCGGCGACGGAGCTGGTGCTGGAGCGCGAGCAGCATCTCTCGCAGCTGGACGGCCTCGCGGCCGCCGCCGCGCATGAGCTCGGCACGCCGCTCGCGACCATCGCCGTGGTGACGAAGGAATTGCAGAAATCCGCGCTCGCGACGGCGCCGGCGCTCGCCGACGATCTCGCCCTGCTCGCCCAGGAGGCGCGGCGCTGCCGGGACATTCTGCGCAAGCTCGTCTCGCTCGGCCAGGCGGACACGGGCGGCCTGCTCGACATGCAGACGCTGGAGACCATGCTCGAGGAGGTGATCGAGCCGCACCGCGCCTTCGGCGTGGACGTAGAGCTGACGCGGCGCGGCCCGCCCCCGGAGCCGAGCTTCTCGCGCAATCCCGGCATCGTCTACGGGCTCGGCAATCTCGTCGAGAACGCCGTGGATTTCGCGCATTCGCGCGTGCGCATAGAGGCCTTGTGGTCCAAGGAGCTCGTCGTCCTCGTCATTGAGGATGACGGCCCCGGCTTCTCGCAGGGGATTCTCAATCGCCTCGGCGACCCTTATGTCAGCGGACGCCCGACCGACCGGCGCACCAAGAACGAGCCGGGCTCCGGCCTCGGCCTCGGCCTCTTCATCGCCAAGACGCTGCTCGAGCGCTCCGGCGCGACCGTGACGACCGCCAATGTGCAGGCCCCGCAGACAGGCGCCAAGGTGACGATCTCCTGGCCGCGCGCGGCGCTGGAGCGCTCCAGCGGCAATGGCGAGGCAGTCGGGCACGAGCGTGGCTCAGACCAACAAACGCCTTCGTCCGACGCGGCGTGATGCTATATTGAACAATCCCAAACCAGGACGACGACGCATGATCGACGACGCTGGCGCAGCCGAACACACCGATTTCGATGCGGCCGTGGAGGCCGCGCTCGGGGAGCTCCCGCAGGAGCGCTCGCTGCTGATCGTGGAGGACGACAAGCCCTTCCTCGGCCGGCTCACGCGCGCCATGGAGGCGCGCGGCTTTCTCGTCACGGCGGTGGAGAGCGTCGCCGACGGCCTCGCCGCCGTCGAAGCCGCCGCGCCGGCCTTCGCCATCATCGACATGCGGCTCGGCGACGGCAATGGCATAGACGTCATCTCCTCGCTCAAGGTGAAGCGGCCGGACGCGCGCGGCATCATCCTCACCGGCTATGGCAATATCGCCACGGCGGTGACGGCGGTGAAGCTCGGCGCCTTCGACTATCTGGCCAAGCCCGCCGACGCCGATGAAATCTATCATGCGCTGATGGCGACGAAGATCGACAAGCCCGACGCGGTCGACAATCCCATGTCGGCCGATCGCGTGCGTTGGGAGCATATTCAGCGCGTCTATGAGAGCTGCGACCGCAATGTGTCGGAGACGGCGCGCCGGCTCAACATGCATCGCCGCACGCTGCAGCGCATATTGGCCAAGCGTGCGCCGAGATGAGCGCATCGCGATGACGCGCGGCGGCGCGGGTCAGAATTCGTCGCGATGCAGGGCGTAATGAAGCCGCTCCGCCGCCGCGCCGGCGAAGCGCAGCAGCATGGCCTTGCGGCTGGCCGGAGCGAGCTTATGGACCGGCGCCTCGCGCGTCAGCATGGCGCCATGCGCGTCGGCGACGATGAGGCCGACGTCCAAGGGAAAGGCCTCCTCGGAGAGATCGCAGGGAATGGCGAAATAAAAACGATCGCAATGGAGGCGATAGTCCATCCATTTGCGATCGGCGCGGAAATCGGCGAGCGAGCTCTTCACCTCGACGATGCGCAGCGCTCCATCCGGCGCGAGAGCGACGAGATCGGCCCGCCGCCCGCCCGGCAGCGGCAGCTCCGCGAGCACCGAAAACCCAGCCGCCCGCAAATAGCGCCGCGCGCCGCGCGTCACGAGACGGGCGTTTTGCTCGCGCAGACTTTCCAGCGGAGAGGCAGGCTCCATCGCATAATCTCGGAATGGCGGGAGAGCGAGAGGATGGCCATTGTGCCCATGAGGCGACGCGCCGCGCAAGCGGCGAAGCAAATCGCCGGACGTTGAGGGAGAGCGAAGCAAAATGAGAATCCTCGCCGCATGTCTGCTCGCGCTCGGAAGCGCCATGGGCGCGCAGGGCGCCGAGCGTGTCGTCAACATCTTCAATTGGAGCGATTATATCGACCCGCGCGTGCTCGAGGACTTCACCCGCGAGACGGGCGTGAAGGTTGTCTACGACACCTATGATTCCAACGAGATATTGGAGACGCGCCTGCTCGCCGGCGCCGCCGGCTATGATGTCGTCGTCCCCTCGGCGACCTTTCTGCAGCGACAGATCAAGGCCGGCGTCTATCGCCCGCTCGACAAGAGCAAGCTCAAGAATATCGACAATGTGTGGCCGGAGATCGCGCAGCGTCTGTCGCGCTATGATCCAGGCAACGCCTATGCCGCCCCCTATATGTGGTTCACCACCGGCGTCGCCTATAATGTCGCCAAGGTGAAAGAGCGCATCGGCGACAAGCCGATCGCCTCCTGGGAGCAGGTGCTGAAGCCGGAAAATCTGCGCAAATTCGCCGATTGCGGCGTCTATGTGCTCGATAGTCCCGAAGATCTCTTCTCGATCACGCTCAATTATCTGAAGCTCGATCCAAATTCCAAGGAGCCGGGCGACATTCGCCGCGCCGCCGATCTGCTCTCCGGCCTTCGGCGCCACATAAAGAAATTCCACTCCTCGGAATATATCAACGCGCTGGCCAATGGCGACATTTGCCTCGCCATCGGCTGGGCCGGCGACAGCTTCCAGGCGCGCAATCGCGCCCGTGAGGCCGCCAATGGCGTCGAAATCGCCTTTGTGATCCCGCAGGAGGGGACGCTGATGTCGCTCGACAGCCTCGCCATCCCCAAGGACGCGCCGCACCCCGACGAGGCGCATCTCTTCATCGATTATCTGCTGCGGCCGGAGGTCGCCGCCCGCAACACCAAGATCACCAATTTCGCCAATGGCGTCGGCGCCTCGCGGCCGCTGGTGGACAAGGAGATCGCCGAAAATCCGGCCATCTATCCCGATGCGGCGACGATGAAGCGCCTCTTCACCGTCACGGCGCCGGATCAGCCGATCCAGAAGATCGTGACCCGCGAATGGACGCGGGTGAAAACCGGCCGCTGAGAAAAACGGTTCGTCTCTTGCTCCGAGTGGGATGGCGGCGCCGCCGCCGTCTCATTTTGAAACAGGACGGAGCCATTGATGATCCGCGCGACCGAACGCAAGAAGACGCTGTTCCTGGTCTCGACGGCCACGCAGCCTTGCGGCGTCGAATCCTTCGCCCGCCATGTGGCGGCGCGCTGGGGCGAGCTCGGCCTCGAGGCGCAGCGGCTCGCCGTCTCCGGCAAGCTCTCCGATTGGGCGGCGATCTGGCGCGCGCTCGGCGAGGTCGACGCCATCGCGATCAATCTGCCGGTCGTCGCCTGGAAAAAAATCGTGCTGACGCCGCTCGTCGCACTCGTCCTCGCGATGCTGCGCGGTCGCGGGCGCGTCCTGATCCTGCATGAATGGGCCGATCTCGACTGGCGCCGCCGCCTCATCATCTCCGTCTACGCCCTCTTCGCGCAGCGCTTCGTCTTCTCCTCGCCCTTCGTGCGCGAGGGCTTCGCCGAAGGCGTCGTCACGCGCTTTCTGGCCGCCCGCAGCGCCATCGCGCCCATCCCTTCCAATATTCCGCCGACCGCGCCGGACGGCCCCTCCCCGCTCGCCGCGCGCATAGAGGCGGCGCGCGCCGAGGGACGCATGGTCATCGGCCATTTCGGCTCGATCTATCCCAAGAAGCAATCCGACTTCGTGCTCGATGTCGCAGCGCGGCTGCGCGACTCCGGCCGGCCGGTCCTCTGCCTCTTCATCGGCGGCTTCGTCAAAGGCGTCGATCGCGTCGAGGAGGATTTTCGCGCCAAGGCTCGGGCGCTCGGCCTCGCCGAGGATTGCCTCGTGACCGGCTATGTCGACGGCCCGCGCGATCTGCATGCGCTCTTCGCCGAGGTCGACTGCTTCCTCTATCGCTTTCCCGAGGGGCTCACCTCGCGCCGCGGCAGCGTGCTCGCCTGCCTGCAATCCGGCAAGCCGGTGATCGTCAATGCGCCGCGCGAGGCCGGCGAGTTCGACCATCATCGCGCCTATCGCCGCGCCATCGCCGACGGCTCGCTGATGCTGCTCGCCAATGACGCCGATGCGCCCGCCTATGCCGACCGCCTCGCGCGTTCGGAGCGCCTGCCGTCGCGCTCGCTATCGCCGCTCTATGATCAGTGCTGGCGCGACGCCGCCGCCGCTGTGGCGGCCGCGATCGATACAGAGCCCATGAACGCCGCGCCGCTTATGGCCGAGTAAAAGAGAGAGAAGACGACCGCGTCAGGCGGTCCTGCGCGTCGTCTCCGCACGGCGGCGCGCATCGCGACGCGGCAGCCAGGGATCGCTATGATCGACTCGCAAAATCACCGCGATCTTGGCGCGCAGCGCCTCGGGAAGCTCGCCGATCGCGGTCTCCTCATCCTGATCGCGGCCAAGCACCGGCGCCACGAAATCGAGCCGCTCGAACATGCTCTCGTCAGAGCCGACGCCGTCGCAGAGCACGATATCGACCTCGGCCGGACTGCCGTCGCGGAAGCCGTCGACGATGCGCTCCACCGCTCCGGCCGCGCGCGAGCGACGATCGATCGCCGGCAGCGCCAGCAGCACGCTGTCGTCGGTGCGCACGAAAGGATCGTCGGCGTCGCCGAAGGCCTCGAGCCCATCCTCGATGAGAACGGTGAGCGCCGCATGATCGCGGTCCGCATCGACCAGCGCCACCTCGAGATGCTGCAGCCGCAGCGCCAGCGCGATATTGACGGCCATCACGGTGCGAATGGAGCCGGGCGCATCGCCGACCAGACCGATGACGAGCGGCCGATGCGCGCTCTCGGCGACCAGCGCGCCGAAGCGCGACACCACCGCCTCGAGCTCGCGACGATCGGCGAAAGGCCGCACAAAAGGAATGCCGAGCCGCGTCAGCTCGAGCCGGTCGGGTCCCGCCGTCGGCCCACGCACGGTGAATTTCGTCGCATCGGTCACGGCGACGCGCACCGGCTCGTTCTCGACGTCGCGACGCGGACCCGACTCGGGCGCGCCGCCGAAGCCGCGCTCCCGCAGAAAAGCGAGGCCGAGGCCCAGAGTGAGGCCGGCGACAAAGCCCGCGCCCGTCATCAGCCCGGCGCCCGGCGGAAAGCTGCGCGCGATCGGCGGCGTCGCCATTGTAATGATATGCGTGCTGGCGGCGTCGAGCTGCCGCGCCTCGCCGGTCTGACGCGAGCGCGTCAGGAAGGATTCGTAGATCGTGCGGCTGACCTCGACCTCGCGCTCGAGATCGCGAAGCTTGACCGAAGCTTGCGCCGAGACGACAGCCTTGCCCTCGAGCTTCTGCATCTCGCGGTTCAGCGCCTCTTCCGTGCTGCGCGCGCGCTCATAATCCTTGCGCAGCGAGACGGCGACACGCGCCAGCTCGGTATTGACGAGGCGCTTGGTCTCGGCGAGCCGCGCGGTCGCATTCTTGACGACCGGATGCTGCGGCCCGAGCTCGGCGGAAAGATCGGCGAGCTTTTGCGCCGCCTCCGCCTGCTGCCCGCGCAGCGCGTTCAGCGTCATCAAATTCATATTGGCGGCGATGGCCGCGAGCTCCGTGTCCGAATGCGCCGCGCGCTGCACCTGCTCGAAGCGGGAGCGCGTGTCCTCGAGCCGCGTGCGGGCGAAGGTGAGCTGCTGATTGAGCTCCTTCAGCCGCTGCTCGTCTATGTAGGAATCGCGCGTGCCGACGAAGCCATTCTCCGCCTTATAGGCCTCGACGGCTTTTTCCGCGGCGAGCAGGCGCTCGCGCAGCCCGTCGAGGCGTCCGGTGAAGGAGGTCGCCGCCTGCTGCGCCGCATCCTTATGCATCGTCGAGCGAACATCGATATAGGCTTGCGCCACCGCATTGGCGATGCGCGCGGATTTCTGCGCATTGTCGCTCGAGGCGGCGATGTCGATGATGAAGGTGCGCTCGGGACGGCGCACCATGATCTTCGTGCCGAGCGCGCGCACGGCGCCGTCGACGATCTCGTCCTTCGTCGGCGTGCGGCCGAAATGCCCGAACAGCTTGCCGAGCAAGGAGGTAGAGGCTCCGAACTCGGGATCCTCGGTGAGCTTCTCGGCCTCGACGACGCGCTCGAGCACGACCTGCGAGGTCAGAATGCGCGTTTGCGTCTCGACGAAATTGATGAAGCCGGTCGAATCCTGGCCCTGATTGGCGTCGCCCTCGAGTCCGGGCAGCCCGCGCGGATCGAGATATATCTGCGCGGCCGCGACATAGCGCGGCGTCAGCAGCTTGGTGAGCGCATAGCCGCCGACCGCGCAGGCGAGCGCGACGGACAGGATGAACAGCTTGTTGCGAAGCGCGAGCGCGATCAAGCTCCCCGGCGTCAGCGAGGAGCGGGCGCGCGGCGGCTCCGCCATGGGGCGCTGACGTTCGGCGACGCTTTTCGACCCGGATTCATAGTCCAACATCACGCGAGTTCCGTTCCGACGTCGAACAAGCGAGCACAGCCCCGCATTCGCGCTGAAGGCGAATGTTCCATTTCATGGTTAACGTTTCTTAAACCCCTCTCTCTCATTCATCCTCTTCATGTCGAAAATAGGGTTTGCAGGGACGATTCGCCACGTTTCACGATCGTGACAGAATTCGAGACGCCTCGAGTGTCTCGTCCATGTCCAGAGCATCATAGCCGCGTTTCATTTTCACGCAAATGGCCGCGAAATTCTTGCCCGAACGGGTCAAATTTTATGGAACGAATTTGGCAACGATCAAATCCGCAAACTGTTCACCAACGAGCGGCAATTTAGCTGAAAATGCAGCGCGAGCGCGTATGGTGACGCTGAAACTCGAGCTTGGTCGATGGAGAAGAAGATGCTCGATACGATTAGACGACTCGTCGATGAACAAGGCCGCTTGGCCGTGGCCGCGGAGGCGATCGGCGACGACGCCGATCTCTACGCCACGGGCCTCACATCCTTCGCCGCCGTCCAGCTGATGCTGGCGCTCGAAGAGACTTTCGACGTCGAATTTCCCGACCGCATGCTCAACCGTCGCAGCTTCTCCTCGATCGCCTCGATCGCCGGCTGCCTGCACGAGCTCAAGGAAGCCGCCTGATGAATGCGCCACTCGATCGCGGAGCGAATGTCATTGCGACGGCCGCCCGCCACGCCGATGACGTCGACCGCAACGGCCGCTTCCCGATCGAAGCGATTCAGGCGCTCAAGGATGCGCGCCTGCTGTCGCTGCTGATCCCGATCGAGTTCGGCGGCGGCGGAGCCTCGCTCGCCGACGTCGCCGAGATCTGCACCTCGCTCGGCCAGCAATGCGCCTCGACGGCGATGATCTTCGCCATGCATCAGATCAAGGCGTCGAGCCTCATCGCGCATGGCCGCGGCAGCGCATGGCACGAGAGCTTCATGCGCCGCGTCAGCGACGAGCAGCTGCTGCTCGGCTCCGCGACGACCGAAGGCGGCGTCGGCGGCAATATGCGCAACAGCATTTGCGCTTTCGAGCGCGACGGCGCGACATTCCGCATCGCCAAGGAAGGCGCGCTCATCTCCTATGGCGCCTATTCGGACGCGATCCTCGTCACCGCGCGCCGCGCGGTCGACGCTCCGCCCTCCGATCAGCTGATGGCCGTGCTGGAGAAGAGCCAGTATCGTCTCGATCGCACCGGCGGCTGGGACGCGCTCGGCATGCGCGGCACCTGCAGCGAAGGCTTCACCTTCAGCGGCGAGGCGCCGATCGAGCAGATCTTCACTCATGACTTCGCCGAGATCGCCTCCGAGTCCATGCTCGCGACCGCGCATCTCCTGTGGAGCGCGGTGTGGTACGGCGTCGCCTCGGACGCGCTCGCGCGCGCGCAATCCTTCGTGCGCAAGGACGCGCGCCGCCATCCCAATGGCCCCGCCCCCGGCGCGCTGCGCCTCGCGGAGGCGACCGCGAAGCTGCAGCTCATGCGCTCCAACGTCGTCGAAGGGCTGAAGCGCTTCGCCAAGGCGCAGCAGAACGTGGACGATCTCAACTCGATGAGCTTCGCCGTCGCGATGAACAACATCAAGATCGGCTCGTCGCAGCTCTCGATCGAGATCATCAATCATGCGCTGCTGATCGCCGGCATCGCCGGCTACAAGAACGACACGCCCTTCAGCGTCGGCCGCCACATGCGCGACGCGCTCTCGGCGCAGGTGATGATCTCCAACGACCGCATCTTCACCAATCTGTCCAATCTGCTGCTCGCGCAGCGCATCGACCAGCGGCTGGGAGACTGACCCATGTGCCAGGCCTGCGACAGCTTTCTCGATCGCCTCTTCGCCAAAGGCGTTCTGCATGAGACCGGCGTCGACGGACTCTATGGCCGTGGACAGGCCTTCGAGGCGGTCATAGAGGGAATGGATCGGCTGATCACGCGCATCGCAGCGAATGATCGCGCCGAGGTCATCCGCTTTCCTCCCGGCATGAATCGCGCGCTCTTCGAGAAGAGCGGCTATATGAAGAACTTCCCACAGCTCGCCGGCACGGTGCACAGCTTCGCCGGAAGCGAGAAGGACCATCTCGCCCTTCTCGACAATATTCACAACGGCGGCGACTGGACCGGCGGACAGGGCGCGACCGACATCGTGCTGACGCCCGCCGCCTGCTATCCGCTCTATCCGATCGTCGCCCGCCGCGGCCCGCTCGCGGCCGAAGGCGGCCTCTTCGACATTCAATCCTATTGCTTCCGTCACGAGCCGTCGAAGGATCCGGCGCGCATGCAAATGTTCCGCATGCGCGAGTTCGTGCGCATCGGCGAGCCGGAGCAGGCCGCGAGCTTCCGCGAATCCTGGCTGGAGCGCGCCCGCGGCTTCGCCGAGACGCTCGAGCTGCCGCATCACATCGATGTGGCGAATGATCCGTTCTTCGGCCGCGCCGGACGCATGATGGCCTCGAGCCAGCGTGAGCAGGCGCTGAAATTCGAGCTGCTGGTGCCGATCGAGAGCACGGAAAATCCGACCGCGTGCCAGAGCTTCAACTATCATCAGGATCATTTCGGCGCGCTGTGGGGCATCAAGACCGCCGCCGGCGAGACCGCGCATACCGCGTGCGTCGGCTTCGGCATGGAGCGCCTCGCCCTCGCCTTGTTCAAACATCACGGGATCGACACCAATGGCTGGCCGACCTCAGTCCGCGCTGCTCTCTCTCTCTGACGCCGAGCTCTCGCCGCTGAAGCCGGCGAAGCCGCATTTCCGTCACGCGCTGCATCATGCAGAGCGTGATTGGCCGCAGACCAATTGCTATGTCGATCTCATGATCGAGCTCGTCGCCATGCGCGGCTTCGAGCCGGAGGCCATGCTCGGCTTCACGCTGGCGCAGGATTTCGAAGAAGATCAGCTCACCTTCTTCAAGCCGCGCCTCGCCGATCTCGAGCGTCTCTACGGCCTTCGCGTCGAGGAGCTGGCGCTCTATGATCGGCTGGACGATCACATCGCGCGCCAGACCGCGCGCGGCCGTGTGGTGATGGTGGAGGTGGACGGCTATCATCTGCCGGACACGCGCGGCGTCACCTATCGCATCGACCATTCCAAGACGACGATCGGCGTCACGGAAATCGATCTCTCTGCGCGGCGAATCGACTATTTCCACAATGACGGCTATTTCGCGCTCGACGGCGAGGACTTCGACGCGATCTTCGGCCGCGCCGGCGAGGCGCGCGATCTCGCCGCTCTGTTTCCTTACGCCGAATTCGTGCGCTTCGACCGCGAGCGCGCGCATGCGGATTTGCGCGGAACGGCGGAAGAGCTGGCGCGCGAGCATTTCGCGCGCCGCCCGAGCGACAATCCGATCCGCGCCTTCGCCACGCGCTTCCCTGCGCTGTGGAATGTGCTGGAGGCGCGCCCGCCGTGCTTCTTCCACAGCCTCGCCTTCAACACGTTCCGCCAGCTCGGCGCCAATTTCGAGCTGCTCGGCAGCCATCTCGACTGGCTGCGGCCGGATGGCGATCTCGCCGCCGAGGCGGAGTCCTGCCGACGCATTTCGGCCGGCGCCAAGGCGATGCAGTTCCAGGCGGCGCGCGCCTCCGCGCGCAAGCGCGTCTATGATCCGCGCGAGACGCTCGACGAGCTCGCCGGCGTCTATGACGGCTTGTTCGGAGGTCTCTCGGCGAAGCTGCGCTGAGGCCCATGATGCGCGCGCGCGTCGAAGGAGAAAAGCGCCAGCGCCTCGACGCCGGTTGGACTTTCACGATCGACGAGGCCGGCGAATGGACGGAGCCATCCGCCATTCCCGGCGCCGTCTCCTGGCGCGCGACGCGCGTTCCCGGCACGCTAGCGCAGGCGCTGATCGCCGAAGGCGCGCGCTTCGACGAGTTGCCGCTGCTCGATGCGCTCGACGTCTGGTACAAGACCTCCTTCGTCAATTCCGCCCCGGCCGAATTGCGCCTGCATGGCCTCGCCACGCTCGCGGACGTCTATCTCGACGGAAGGCTCGCGCTGCGCTCGGACAATATGTTCCATGCGCATGCGATAGAGGTCGCGACGCAAGGCGCGCATGAGCTTCATATTCGCTTTCGCTCTGTCGAGCGCGAGATCGCGACGAAGAGCGGCCGCGCGCGCTGGCGGCCGCGCATGATAACGCCGGCGGGCCTGCGCCATATACGCACGACAGCGCTCGGCCGCCTTCCCGGCTTCGCGCCGCCGACGCCGCCCGTCGGTCCCTGGCGCGAGATCGAGCTGATCGAGCATGGCGCGCTGCGCCTGCGCAATGCGGATATGCGCGCCAGCGTCCACGATGGTCGCGCCAATCTGCGCGTGGCGCTCGAAATTTCCGGCCTCATGGATGCTCCTGCGCGGCTCGTCTGCGGCGGAGCGGAAGCGCCCTTCACGCGCGTCGCCGACGATCGCATCATCGCAGAGCTGTCGCCGCCCGATGCGCGGCTGTGGACGCCGCATACGCATGGCGAGCCGCATCTCTATGACGTCGCGGCGACGATCGGCGCGCATCGCATCGATCTCGGCCGCACCGGCTTTCGCGACATTCGCGTCGATCGCGGCGCGGATGGCGCCGGCTTCGCGCTACGCGTGAACGACATGCCGCTGTTTTGCCGCGGCGCCTGCTGGACGACGGCGGACGCCGTGTCGCTCGCCGGCGGCCGAGAGGATTGCGCACCGCTGCTGCGCGCGATGCGCGACGCCGGCATGAATATGGTGCGCGTCCCCGGCGTCACGCTCTATGAGAGCGATGATTTCTACGCGCTCTGCGACGAGCTCGGACTCTTGGTGTGGCAGGATTTCGCCTTCGCCAATTTCGATTATCCGTTTCAGGACGCCGCCTTCCGCGCCAGCGTCGAGCGCGAGGCGACGGAGTTTCTGGCGCGCACACAATCTTCGCCTTCGCTCGCCGTGCTCTGCGGCGGCAGCGAGGTCTATCAGCAAGCGTCCATGCTCGGCCTCGCCGAGGCCAAATGGCGCTCGCCTTTCTTCGACGAGACTCTGCCACAGCTCATCGAGGCGCAGCGTCCCGGCGCCATCTATGTCGAGAGCTCGCCCTCCGGCGGCCCCCTTCCCTTTCATGCCGATGTCGGCGTCTCGCATTACTATGGCGTCGGCGCCTATCGCCGCGGCTTGGACGATGCGCGCCGCGCCAATGTGCGCTTTGCGTCCGAATGTCTCGGCTTCGCCAATATCGCGGATGACGCCGCGCTGCGCCGCGACTTCGGCGACGACCCGCTCGCATCGCCTCTCTTCGCCGAACGGATCGCGCGCGACATGGGAGCGACGCAGACTTTCGGCGACGTTACCGAACATTACATGCGCCTGCTCTATGGCTGCAATCCGTCGGCGCTGCGCGTGAGCGATCCGCAGCTCTATCTCGACATTGCCCGCGCCGCGGTGGCCGAGACGATGGAGGCGACGATCGGCGAATGGCGGCGCGGCGGCTCCGCGACTCATGGCGCCATCGTCTGGTTTCTCGAGGATTTGTGGCCCGGCGCAGGCTGGGGCGTTCTCGATGCGCATGGCGAGCCGAAATCCGCCTATCACGCTTTGGCGCGCGCCTTTCGTCCGCTGTCGCTCATGCTCACGGACGAAGGCGTCAACGGACTCTTCGCGCATTTGCGCAATGACGGACCGCAACGCGTCGAGGGCGAGATTTCGCTGGCCTGCTATCGCGACGGCCATGTGCCGGTGATGAGAGCGAACCGCAGCGTCGTCGTCGAGCCGCATGGCGTCGCGACATTGCGCGACGCGGAATTCTGGGGCGGATTTTTCGACACGGCGCTCGCCTATAATTTCGGGCCGCCGTCGCATGATTTGACCGTCGCGCGCTTCATCGGCGCGAATGGCGTCGAGCGCGAGGCCTTTCATTTTCCGCTCGGCCGCAGCGCGGCGAAATCACAGCTCGGCTTGACGGCGGAGATAGAGGAGGACGGCGACGGATTCCTTCTCGCTCTATCGACGACGATCGCCGCGCAATCCGTTTCTATCGAGGATGAGTTCTTTCGTCCTGCCGAAAGCTGGCTGCATATCGCGCCCGGCGCGACGCGGCGCATTCGTCTCGTCGCGCGATCCGCCGATGTGAAGCGCCCCAAGGGAATTGCGAGAGCGCTGAACGGCGAGACGATCGCCTACGGCTAGCCTACATGCTCGGGGAATTCGACCCGCACCAGCGTGCCTTGCGGCAGACGCTCGAAGAACGCCTCGCCCTTGAGCTGGCGCGCCAGCCCGCGCATCAGCTGCAGCCCGTCGCCCCGCGAGACATTCGCCGGATCGAAGCCGCAGCCATTGTCGGCAATGGTCAGCTCGAGCCTGTCGCCGATGCGGCGCAGACGCGCCTGCACCTCGCCTTGCGCGCCGCCGGGAAAGGCGTGCTTCATCGCATTGGTGACGGCTTCGACATAGACGAGGCCGACGCATTGCGCGCGGCGATAATCGAGAAAAATATCATCATCCGCTATCGTCTCTCCGACGATGCGATCGTCGAAAGCTTTGCGGCGCGCTTCGGAGAGCGCCCAAAGATAGGAGGACATGCAGATCTCGGCGTCATCGTCCTCGTCCAGCGCATTATGCAGCTCGACGGCGCTGCGCAGGCGCATGGCGCAATTGCTGCAGCCCTCCGGCCTCTCGAGCCGGCGGGACTGCGCGGAGATCAATGTCGCCAAGGCCTGCAGATCATTGCGGACGCGGTGACGCAGCTCGCGATAGCGCTCCTTCTCGGCGCGGAGCTCGGCATGAACGCTCGCGAGCTCGGCCTCGAGCTCGGCGATTTTGTTCTTGCCCCCGACTGCCGGGGATACGCCAGCGACTTCGCTCATTCAGCCCGATCCCTCCGCGCGACGCGTCGGAGACGACAGCCCGTCGCACGGACCTGTTTTCTTTTTATCTGAAGCGGGCATCCTCGTTTTTCAAGCTACACTTCGGCCGATTGCGCGCCGGCGGCGCCCGCGCGCGCGAGCTTGCTGCGCTTACGGCCATAGGAGAAATAGAAGATCAGCCCCAGGACCATCCATATGGCGAAGCGCTCCCAGGCCGCGGCGGGCAGCTTGGAGAGAAGCCACAGGGAGAAGCCGACGCCGATGAGCGGAACATAAGGCACGAGCGGCGTGCGAAAGCTGCGCGGCGCATCCGGCCGCGTGCGCCGCATGACGATGACGGACAGGCAGATGACGACGAAGGCCGAGAGCGTTCCGATATTGACGAGCTCGGCGACCTCGCGGATCGGATAGAGCCCGGCGACGATCGCCGTCAGCGCGCCGATGACGAGCGTCGGGCGATGCGGCGTGTGGAAGCGCGGATGCGCGTGGGAGAACCAGGCCGGCAGCAGACCATCGCGGCTCATGGCGAAGCAGATGCGCGCGCAGCCGAGCAGAAACGCCAGCATGACGCTGATAATGCCGGCGACCGCGGCGACGGAGACGACGAAGGTCGCCCAGGGAAGGCCGACGGCGGTGAAGGCCGCGGCCACCGGCGCCGGATTGTTCAGCGTGTCGTAGCGCACCATTCCGGTGAGCACGAGCGACATCACCACATAGAGCGTCAGCGCGACGGCAAGCGAGAGCAGAACCGCGCGGGGCAGCTGGCGTTGCGGGTCCTTCGCTTCCTCGGCCGCCGTCGTCAGCGTGTCATAGCCGAAGACGGCGAAGAACACGACCGCCGCGCCCTCGACGACGCCGCCAAAGCCATAGGGCATGAAGGGCGTCCAATTCTCTAGGCGCACATGCGGCAGGCCGGCCGCGACCACCATAAGAACCGCCGCCGTCTTCACCACCACCATCACGGCGTTGAAGCGCGCGCCCCATTCGATGCGCAGCACCAGCACGCCGGCGACGAAGAGCGCGCCCAATATGGCGGCGAGATCGACGACCCTGCCCTCGCCCGTTCCCGCCGCGCCCGAGGCCCAGACCGGCAGAGCGAGGCCGAGCTGGCCGAGCAGCGCCTGCAGATAGCCGGACCAGCCGATGGAGACGACGGCGACGACGAGCGCATATTCGAGCAGCAGATCCCAGCCGATGATCCAGGCCGCGAGCTCGCCGAGCACGGCATAGGCGTAAGTATAGGCGCTGCCCGCCGCCGGAATCATTCCGGCGAATTCGGCGTAGCAGAGCGCCGCCGCCGCGCTGGCGACGCCGGCGATGAGAAAGGACAGCGAGACCGCAGGCCCGGCCTGCGTCGCCGCCACCACGCCGGTCAGCACGAATATGCCGACGCCGATCAGCCCGCCGAGGCCGATGCTGGTGAGCTGCCAAAGCCCCAGCACGCGGCGCAGCTCGCTCGGCTTGCCGGACTCCGCCGCGAGCGTCTCCAGCGGCTTCACGCGCAGGAGATCATGCAGGGATAGAAGATCCAGGGAAAAGCGTCGCTCGGTCATGCCGTCCCTTCGGTTGGAGTCCGCCGAAGTGTAGCATGTCCGCCGAAACGACGGATCGTCCTCAGTGCTTATCCGCCGCGCGAAACTGAACCGGCACCTCGAAGGAGAGGCCCTCGTCCGCCACGGCGGGAGGCGGCGGCGGCACCGGATCGGCGCGCTTCATCATGGCGAGGGCGGCGTCGTCGAAAATGCGGTCGCCCGCCGAGCGCTTGACGCTCGCGCTCACCACATGGCCGAGCCGATCGAGCGTGAAGGTGACGGCGACCTCGCCGGCGCGCCGTCCCGCTCCGCTCGGATAGCGCTTGGCGCGATTGAGATGCGCCATCAGCGCCTTCAGCCAAGTGAGCTTGGCCGCGCGCGCGACCTTGTCCGCGCCTTGGACGGGCGCGATGGCGCGCGGCGCCTCGGCGAGCGCGTCGGTCTTGGGCGGGGCGGCCGCCTCGGAGGCGGCGGACTCGGCCGAGATCACCGGCGTCGCCTGACGCTTGGTCGGATCCTCGACCGGCTTCTCGTGCTTTTCGGCGGTCGTGTAATCCGCGTCCTCTGCCTCGACGCGCGAGATTTTGGGATCGTCGTTTTCCTTGGTCTGCGAGGCGGCGACGGCCGGCGCGGCGGCGGCGGCCTCGTCGGCCTGCGGGCCGGGAGGAGCGTCGGGCGAATCCTCGACATTGGGCGCGGCGGGCGCGAGGCCGATCTCGATCGCCGGGGCGCCGCTGGCGTCATCGTCGGTCTCGATCTCGAAGACGACGAAAATAGCGGCGAGCGCCAGAAGATGCGCGGCCAGCGCGGCCAGCGCGGCGCCGGTCCAGATGCGATTGTTCCGGCCCGTGTCGAGATCGGCAGCGATCGTCATTTCGCGGCCCCGCCCGTCGTAGCCCCACCCGCGTCGAGCGCGACGAGAGAAATCTTGGCGTAGCCGCCGGAGCGCAGGCGCTCGAGAATGGCCATCATCTCGCCGTAGGGCACGGCCGTGTCGGCGCGCAGGAAGACGCGCTTGTCCTTGTCGCCGCCGGCGAGCGAATCCAGCGAGGCGATGAGATCATTGCGCTTCACCGGCGTCTCGCCCAGCGCCAGAGCGAGATCGGCCTGAATGGTGAGATAGATCGGCTTGTCGGGCTTCGTATGCGTCGCCGCGCTCGCGGCCGGCAGATCGACGGGAAGATCGACAGTGGCGAGCGGCGCCGCCACCATGAAGATGATGAGGAGCACGAGCATCACGTCGATGAAGGGCGTGACGTTGATCTCGTGAGTCTCTTCGAGCGCGCCGCGCGGCGATCCTCCGATATTGCCGGCCATGGCGGCTTACTCCGCGGCGCGCAGAGCGGCGGGCGCCTGCTGGACGCCGCGATCGAGATCACGCGAGACGATGCGCAGCAGCTCGCCGGAGAGATTGGAGACGAGCTCGAGATAGGCGCTCGTCTGGCGCGCGAGATGATTATAGATCAGCACGGCGGGAATCGCGGCGATGAGGCCGATGGCGGTGGCGAGCAGCGCCTCGGCGATGCCAGGCGCGACGACGGCGAGATTGGTCGTCTGCGCTTTCGATATGCCGATGAAGCTGTTCATAATGCCCCACACCGTGCCGAACAGGCCGATGAACGGGCCGGTGGAGCCGACCGAGGCGAGCAGGCCCGTGCCGCGACGAATGGAGAGGCTCTCGGCGCGCTCGATCTCGGCGAAGCTCGACGCGACGCGCTCCTTCAATCCGCCGGCGGAGGAGAGATCGGAGGAGAGACGGAACTCGCGCAGCGCCTCGGCGATCAGCGCGCTCGCCAGAGGATCGTCGCCGCCGAGCGCGAGACGCGCTTCGGAAAGGCCGCGCGCCTCCTGCAGACGCTCGATCGAGCCGCGAATGCGGGCGCGCGCGCGCCGCAATTCGATCGTCTTGGCGATGAGCACCGTCCATGTGCCGATGGAGGCGCTGACGAGGCCGAGCATGACGATCTTCACGACGATGTCGGCGTTGAGGAACATGCTCGACACGGAGAGATCATGCGGACGATTGACGATGTCCGCGCGTCCGTCGGCCAGACAGAGAGACGTCGAGAGGAGGAGAGACGAGGCCGCGATCGCTAGCGTCTGATATGATCGTTTCATGCTTCCGCCCATATGCGAATGAGATTGTGATAGACGCCCGTCAGCTTGACGCAGGCCGGATCGCCGGCGCCGAGCCTCTCCGTGAGGCCTTGAATCGTCTGGTCCAAATCAAAAAGCAACGAACGTACCACGTTGTCGCGAATCATGCTTTGAAGCCAGAAGAAGGATGCGACGCGCTCGCCGCGCGTCACTTCTCGCACGAGATGCAGGCTGGTCGATGGATAGAGCACCAGATGACCGGCGGGCAGCTTCACTTCTTGCGCGCCATAATGGTCCTCGATGACGAGCTCGCCGCCGTCGTATTCGTCGGGATCGGCGAGAAACAGCGTCACGGAGAGATCGGTGCGGATGCGCACCGAAGTGCGCGGCACGCCGCGAATAGCGTTGTCGACATGCAGCCCGAAATCATGGCCCGCGCCATAACGATTGAACAGCGGCGGGAAAATCCGCAGCGGCAGAGCGGCGGAGACGAAAGTCGGACAGGCTGCGAGCGCATCGAGCACCCTATCGCCCAATTCGCGGGCGGCGGCGCCGTCTTGCGGCAGCTGCAGATTATTCTTCACCAGGCTCGATTGCGAGCCGGCCGTCGTGCGGCCGTCTTCCCACACGGTTTGCGACATCACGTCGCGAAAATAGGCGACCTGCCGCGCATCGAGCACATCGGGTATGCAGATCAGCATGGCGCGACCCTCATACCTCGCTCCAATGGCGTATGAGATTGTGATACACGCCGCCGAGCTTCATCACATCCTCGTCGTCTCCGCCGAGCCGCGGCGCGAGCTGCTGGATCGCCGTGTCGAGATCATAGATCACATCGCGCACGCTCTCTTGGCGGATCATGCTCTGCGCCCAGAAGAAGGAGGCGACGCGCGCGCCGCGCGTGACCGGCGCGACCATGTGCAGATCGCTCGCCGGATAGACGGCGAGCGCGCCGGCCGGAAGCTTCACCTGATGAGAGTCGTAGGCGTCGTCGACGACGAGCTCGCCGCCGTCATACTCCTCCGGCTCGGACAGAAAGACAGTGACGGCGAGATCGGCGCGAATGCGCAAGCCGGTCAGCGGATCGCCGCGCACGGCATTGTCCACATGCACGCCGAAGCGATGGCCGACGCGATAGCGATTGAACATGGGCGGATAGATGCGCAGCGGAATCGCCGCGGCGACGAAGCCCGGATGCGAGACGATCGCCTGCAAAAGGCGCTCGCCGAGGCGCCGCGACAATTCGCCATTGGGCGGCAGCTGCTCATTGCTCTTCACCGAGGGCGGCTGGGCGCCGGCGGTGGAAGCGCCGTCCTCCCACTCCGCGGCGTCCATGACGCTGCGGAATTGAGCGACCGTCTCCTTGCTCAGAACGTCCGGCACGCAGATCAGCATATCCGCACATTCCATTTTTTGCGGCGCAATGAAAAGGCGCCGGCTCCTTGTTTGAAACTTTTCCAAGGGAGCCGGCGCCTGCGACAATGTGTCTTTTAGAATTTGGCGCGCGCCTCGAACAGCACGGTGCGCCCGGGCGCAACCTGCGTGAAGGGCGTCGCCGTCTGATAGAAGGCGTCATAATAGGTGCGGTCGAAGAGATTCATGACCGAGACCTTGAGCGTGATGTTCTCCGTGACCTTGCCCTCGAGGAAGGCGTCGAAGCGCCAATAGGAGGGCAGCACGGTCGGCACATTCACGAAAGGATTCGCCGCAGTCGGCGCCGGCCATCCGAGCGTTCCATTCACCGCCGTCGCGCCATTGGCGATGATATTGTTGCCGCCGTAGATTTTCGAGCGATAGATCGCCTGCCCGCCGAACTCCAGCCTATCCGCCTCGAGGCCGAAGAGATCGCCGAACTCGTATTTGCTCAGCAGGCTGAAGGATTCATGCGCGATATTGGCGAGCGGCAGGCCGACATTGGTGACGATCTGCGATTGCGTGACCTTCGACTCCATGATGACGACGCCGCCGGTCACGCTCCATTTGTCGGTGATATTGCCGGCGATCTCTATATCCGCGCCTTGCACGTAATAGGCGGCGTTGCCAGTCGTCACCGAGCCGTTCACCTCGCGCGCGCCATTCACATCGGTGCGGAACAGCGCGGCGGTCGCGAGGAGATGGCGGTCGAACAGCTCCCATTTCACGCCGATTTCCTTGGCGTAATTGCGCTGCGGCGGGAAGATCTGCACCGCCGTGGTGAGACCGCCGTAATTGGCCGCGCCGCCGTCGAGCTCGGCGCCGACAGGATTGGCGGAGGTCGCATAGGCCGCATAGAGGCTCACTTCCGGCAGCGGCTTCAGCACCAAGCCGAAATTGTAATTCACCAGCGCCGAGTGATTGGCGGCGAAGGTCGAATAGGACTCGTTGCGATTGGTGATCGTGTAATCGTCGAAACGCACGCCGGCGTTGGCGATGACGATATCCTCGTAATTGGCCGTCTCGATGAGATAGCCGGCCTTGGTGTCGACGGCGACGCGCGTCACATTCTGATTGAGCGTCGGCGTGTTGAGGAAGGGAAGCGAATTGCACGGCAGATAGAGATTGCAGACCAGCGCCGAGCCGGTCGAGCCTCCGTTCAGCTCCGACGAGAGATTGGTGTAATTGGTTCTCGTCACGCCTTCGCGGCTGTATTCCGCCCCGAGCACCACTTCGTGCTTCACCGGGCCTGTGGCAAATTTGTAATTGATGTCGGTCTGGCTCGCGAGAACATTGGTCACCTGATAGCGGCTCTGCGCGCCGATGTTCACGGTTCCAGCGGCCCAGCTGGCGCTCTGCGTCAGCGTGCCGATGTAATCGATGACGGAGCGCTCCTGCCGCAGCCGGCTGGTGATCTTCAGATCGTCATCGACGCGATACTCGCCGGTGAAGGTGCCGAAATCCTGCCGATATTTCTGGTAGTCGCGATTGAGCAGCCCATACCATGTGCTGCGCGAGGTGACGCCTTCCGCATAAGGCCTGTTGGTGATGCGATTATAGGGAATGCCGAAGTCCGGCAGGCCGTTCTGATAGCTATGGGTGTAGTTCGCCGTGAGCGTGAAATTGTCGATCGGCTTGAAGACCACGGAGCCGGAGACGCCATTGCGGTCGTCGGTGACATAATTGCGGCCGGCGACATTGGCGTCCTGGAACAGGCCGTTGAGACGCACGGCGAGAATCGGGCTGATCGCCTTGTTCACATCGACGGTGATGCGCTTGGAATTGTCCGACGGACCGCCGGAGAATTGCATGTCGGTGAAGTCTCGGTCCTTGGCTGTCTTGGTGACGACGTTCAGCGCGCCGCCGGCAGTGCCGCGGCCGGCGAAGCTGGAGCCCGGACCGCGCAGAATTTCCACCTGTTCCGTATAGAAATTCTCGCGCAAGCTGACGCCCGGATCGCGCACGCCGTCGACGAAAATATCGTTGCGGGCGTCGAAGCCGCGGATGAAGAAGCGATCGCCGAAGGCGTTGCCGCCCTCGCCCGAGCCGAGCGTGACGCCAGCGGTGCTGCGGGCGATCTCCTTCAGCGTGAAGGCGTTCTTATCGTCGAGCACTTCCTTGGTGAGGACGGTCACGGTGCGCGGCGTGTTGAGCAGCGGCTGGGTGAATTTGTTGGACGAAAGGCGATCGGCCTTATAGGGCGCCTTGGGATCGGCGTAAGGATTGGCGTCGGCCGGCGCGGCGCCGCCCCCTGCCCCCGCCTGCGCGCTCTGGGCGCCTTGCGCGCCTTGCTGCGGGGCGGCGGGCTGCTGCGACGGCGCATGCGCGGCGCGGCGCGGCTTGGCGGCGTGATGCGCGGCGGGCGCGGCATGGACGACGGGCTTGGGCTTTTCCTTCGGCGCGTCGACGCGCACCGCCGGGAGAGGCTGCGAGGCTTCCTGCGCCGTCGCGACGCCGACTCCGGCGGCCAGAAGCGCCGCCGCCCCCAATACTTTCACGGATGGGCCGTCGACGCGCGCGATCGACTCGGACGCCCCGCGCCGAAGGCTGCGCAGCGAAAACGGCGCTTTGATGTTGTTCATTCTGTCCTGCCCCCGTGGAATCAAATCCGGCAAAGCCGGTAAGGTCTTCCACTATGAGTATTTTCAGCTAGGGGCAGGGTCAATCGAAGGATACGCAGACTGGAAATGTTGCAAGAACGCTATTCTTGGAATGCTTACAACAAAGGCGTCTGTCTCCTTTCGAACATTGTCTGAAAGCAGCTGATTGGAATATTTCCATTTTGGAATTGGGTGAGCTTATCTCGCTCGTCTCACGTCGATTGCGCGCGCGGCGAGCCAATTGTCGCGCGCGCGGGCGGCGACGCGGCGCCGCCCTTCCAGCTCGGAAAACGCTTATTTTCCTTCGATCGTCTTGCGCGCCTCGTCGCGCAGCAGACGGCGGGAATCGTCGCGGATATAGGACATGTGGCCGCCGGGCGTCGTCACGAGCCGCACGCGCGTCGGCTCGCCGAATGCGGGCAGCTGATCGAGGATCAGCTTGCTCGCATAATAAGGCGTCACCAGATCGGCGAGCCCATGGGCGACGAGCACCTTCAGACGCGCGTCGAGAGCCAGCTCGTCGCGCAACGTCGAGACCGCCTCCGCATTGGCGCGGCCGCCGCGGCCGAAGTCCCAGTCCCGCGCGACCTTGTGATTGAGAATCTCATAGCGCGCGTCGCCGATCGGCCATTGCAGCTTCTCGATCGTGACGCGCGTCATGGCGGCGCCGAGCGGCGCGGCGAGCGCGTCGAGCACAGGATCGGACCAATCGCTCTCGCGCGAGAAGGGCCGCGGATCGAAGCCCGTGATCTCGCCGTCATAGGCGCTGGAGACGAGATGAGAGGCGCGCAGACGATCGCGCAAAAAGGTCTTCAGCGAGACGCGGCCGCCCTCCTCCGTCACGATGCGAGATTCGAGCCCGGTGAAGCGCGCGACATTGGCGTCGAGACGCTCCAGCGCCTCCTTGTCGCGCGGGCCTTTGAGCAGATCGACGAGAAACTCGCCCGAGGCGTAGGCCTCGACATCGGCGAGCTCGGCGCGCTGCTTGGCGTCGCGCGCCACCGCCGCATAGGACGGCAGGCGGCCCGCCAGCGACAGGAGATTGCGCGGGCTGTCCAGCCAGGCGAAATCCAGCGCCGGCGAGATCAGCACAAGGCCTTCGACGCCTATGCTCTCGCGCTCGCGCAGCGCATGGGCGAGCTCGACAGCGCGAAAGCCGCCATAGCTCTCGCCGACCAGAAACTTCGGCGAGGCGATGCGCCGATGCGTCGCCAGCCATTTGCGCACCACGACGGCGAGCGCTTCCGCATCGCCCTGCGCCGAGAAGAAATGCTTTCGCGTCTCCTCATTGTCGGTGAGGAATTTGCTGTAGCCCGTGCCCGGCGGGTCGATGAAGACGAGATCGACGAAGGGCAGCCAGCTCTCGGCATTGTCCACGACGACGGGCGGCGCGGAAGGCGACAGCGGCCCTGCGCCGAGCGACAGGCGCCAGGGCGAGAGTCCGCCGAGGCCGAGCCAGGCCGACGCCGCGCCCGGCCCGCCGTTGAAGACGAAGGCGATGGGGCGCGCGGCCGCATCGACGTCGGAGCGCTCATAGGACACGAAGGCCACATCGACGCGCGCCGCGCCGCTCTGGGCGTCGCGCAGCCGCACCGCGCCGGCGCGGGCGAGGAAGGCCAGCTTCTCGCCGCGAATCGACATGGAATGTGTGGTCGTGACCTCGGTCGGAAGGCCTTGCGACGGATCCGAAGCCTCCTCGCTCTCCTTTTTCTGCGCCGCGGGCGGCGCGGCGAGGCTCGAGGAGCTGGCGAGACACAGCGCCAGCGCGAGCGCAATCCAGGCTTTCGCAATCATGTGACGACCTTTCATTTCACGATGTCGAACAAATAGCGCCGCGCTCCAGCGGGGCGAAGGACGATGGAACCATCCGCGGCGGCGCGGATTATCTCCCGACCTATGCGGCGCTTCACAAATAGATGCGCCACAGCACAGGAGCAGAAGCGATGGAATGGAACCAGATCGAAGGCAATTGGAAGCAGGCCAAAGGCAAGATTAGAGAAAAATGGGGCGATTTGACCGATGATGATCTGTCGCGCATCCAGGGCAAGCGCGAGCAATTCGAAGGCGAGCTGCAGAAACGCTATGGAAAGAGCAAGGAAGCTGTCCGCAAGGACGTCGATGACTGGCTGAAAACGCTCCACTGATATCTCTCCCCTCGCTCCCGGGGAGACAGAGCGGCGGCCGGCGTCCGGCCGCCGCATTGGCGTCAGCGCGGCAGAACCGCCCAATAGTCGAGATCGAGCAGCACGGCCGGATGCGGCTTGCCCTCGGCAGTGGTCAGCGGGAAATCCGCCGGCGGGTGATCCTTTGTGGCGACGAGCCGCAGGCGCAGCGCGCCAATGTCGGAACGGCCGGGAATCTCGGCCTTGTCCAGCACTTCCGACCAGGCGAAGACAGTGCCGCCGGCAAAGAGCGGATTGACATGGCGCCCGCCATTCACCGCCGCGATGTGGAAGGCGTTCTCGAGACCGTTGAAAGAGAGCGCGCGGGCGAGTGAGATCACATGCCCGCCATAGATGATGCGCTTTCCGAACCGGCCTTGCGCTTCGTAATATTGGTTGAAATGGACCTTGGAATTGTTCTGGTAGAGGCGCGTGGCGATCTGATGCTCGGCCTCTTCAACGGTCATTCCGTCGATATGGTCGATCTTCTCGCCCACTTCGTAATCGCCCCAGAAATAGGGCGAGCCGGCCAAATCCTTGTCATAGGCGGCGACGTTTATCGCCGGCACGGCCTTGCCGAGATCGGCGGGAGCGACGGATTTGGGCAGCGTCGGCACGACCTCCGGCCCGACCGGGGCGTCCTTGTCGCGCTTCTTCACCATCACCCAGCGGGCGTAGTCGAGCACCGTCTCGCCGCGCTGATTCTTGCCGGTGGAGCGCACATAGACGACGCCGGTCTCCTTATTGGAGTTCTCCTTGAGGCCGATGACCTCGGATGTCGCGGTCAGCGTGTCGCCCGGATAGACGGGCGCCAGAAATTTGAAATCCGCATAGCCGAGATTGGCGATGGCGTTGAGCGAGACGTCCGGCACGGTCTTGCCGAGCACGAAATGGAAAACCAGAATATCGTCGATCGGCGCTTCCCTATAGCCGATCGCCTGAGCGAAAGCCGCCGAGGATTGGACGGCGAAGCGCGGCAGATAGAGCGCCGTGTAGAGCGCGACGTCGCCCGCCGTCACCGTGCGCGGCGCGGCGTGGCGGATCACCTGACCCAGCGAGAAATCCTCGAAAAAATTTCCGACCTTCGACTTGCTCATGCCTCAACCATTTCTTGTCGCGCCGGTCTTCTCCAGCGCTGCGAGGAGCCGTGCGGGATCGCCCGCGATGAAGAGCTTTTTCAGCCGCGCCGTGTGACCGGAGGCGATCGACACGGTTCTGCGCGGCGCGCCGATCGTCTCGGCCACCAATTCGACCAGCGCGTCATTGGCGCGCCCATCCTCCGGCGCCGCCCGCACCCGGGCCTTGAGCACCGCCCGACCATCGGCCAGACGCTCGACGCCTTCCACGGCGTCGCGGCCGCCCTTGGGCGTCAGCCGAACCCACAGAGCGACGCCGTCGCCCTCCGCGCTCCAGGCCGCGGCCTCTGTCATGTCAGCCTAGGCCGCCGAGCTGGCCGGCGACGAGATTGCGCAGAAATTGCAGCGCGAGCAGCAGGATGATGGGCGAGATGTCCATTCCGCCGAGGCTCGGCACGACGCTGCGAATCGGCCGCAGCACCGGCTCGGTCAGCGCGTTCAGCGCATTCCACAGCGAGTAGACGACGCGCGATCTGGTGTTCACCACATCGAAGGCGACGAGCCAGGACATGACCGCCATTGCGATGACGACCCACCAATAGAGGTCGATGATCGTGAAGATGAGATTGGCCACGGCATATTGCATCGTTGCGCTTTCCAACGGTCGAATTCGTGAGAATTCTCTATCCTTCCTGCTCCGCCGCCGCAATCCCCGCGCGGACGGGCGCCACGCGCCGAATGCGAAAGGCTCCGGCTCGGCCGTGTGGGAACGGGTCATTTCGGGACGGGGAACGATTTCGACGCGGAGCGGATTGACAGCCGGATAGGCGCCGAGTAATCAGCGCCTCGGAACGGGGCTGTAGCTCAGATGGGAGAGCGCTGCAATCGCACTGCAGAGGTCCGGGGTTCGATTCCCCGCAGCTCCACCAAGCAAAGCGATCGGCTGCGCCATCGTTTTTGTCCCCCGATGCTCTCCACTCCGATTTAGATTGCGAGCCTGCGCAGCATAAGCGCAGCAATTGGTAACACTTGCGCGCTATCCGTCGTGGGGCCTGAAATCGATCAGGCGTTCTCGCGAGGCCAGCTTTTGCTCGCTTTCGCGAAAGGAGCAAAAAATGTCCATCTCTGCGATTTCCGGCTTCAGCGCCCAGGCGCTCTACGCCAACCGGCCCGCGTCGAGCGGCCCGACGAATCAAACGCAGGCTCCCCCCGCCCCGCAGAGCGGCGGCAGCCAGGAAATCAACGCCGGCCACGATGGCGACGCCGATGACGCGCCGACCTCGACGCAGCCGGTCAACACCTATACGACCGCCGGCGCTCAGGCGGCTTACGCCTCGAACTGAGACGAAGACGAGAAAACGCCGTCGAGGTTCGCCCCCGGCGGCGCCAATTTCCTCCCGTTCGAAAAATCGGAGCGTCTCACGCCCTGGAGGTCGGGACGCGCTCGTCGAAGCGGCGGCGGGGGAAAGCCGCGCGGAACAGCATGATGACGAGATTGAGCAGGACGAGCCCGACGAGCAGCGTCAGCGCCCAGTCGCCTATGCTCGCGGTGGCGGGCGTCTGCAGCACCGAGTTGAGCGCGGTCTCGCCCTTCGCCCATACGCAGCTCACCGCCTCGCAGAATGTCATCGACGCCAGCGGCTGTTCGCAGGACTCCATGATACGGCTCCCGTTTTCATACGTATCGCGATGCAATTAGCGGCGCTGGCGGCGAGTTCAATCCTGCATTTGGTCGCCGACGTCAGTCCGCGCTGCGGCGTGAAGTGGCGCAGCGCCGTAGCGCGAAGTGATTCGCACGATAAAGTAGAGATTTGCCGGGCGGCTTCTATCGGCGCGTGCGGCAGAGTAACAAATTTGTCACCGCACGAGCATTTTCTCTCGACATCGGCTAAGTATTCGCCCACTCTACCAGCGTTCGGAATTTCCGTTCATCCTGGGAAAGCTCGGAGCCGGCCGACCGATTCGGACGAATATCGTCCGGCGGAAGCTGTTTTGCCCCCATCGACGCCGGAGACCCATGCGCCGCATCGTCCGCCCTTTCGTCAAGGAATTCAAATCTCGCTCCGCCAAGGCGGCGGCGGGACGTCTCGGCCCGCTCGAGGAGGCGACGCCCGATCCCAAGCCCGCATTTCTCGATCTTTCGACCTTCGCGCCGCGAGTCGTGGAGCGCGAGGTTCATCACGACGACAGCTATGAAGCCGCGATGAAGGCGGCCGATCTCGTCTTCGGCAAAAAGGCCGAGCCCGTGACGACGGCGGAGGCCGCGCCCGGCGCGACGACGACCGGCCGCGTGCTTCCGAGCCTCATAGAAATCGTCGCGCCGCAGCCCGAGCCGGAGGAGCCGGTTCGCCGCGGTCCCGGCCGTCCGCGCGGCGTGAAGAAAGCCGTCGAGCCGAAGATCGAGGCCGAGATCGAAGCGCTGGCCAAGGCCCCGACGCGGGCGCGCCCCGGTCGTCCGCGCAAGACGACGGAAGCGGCTCCGGCGCCCACGCCGCGGCGCGCTCCGGCGCCCACGCCCGCTCCGGCGGCCATTGTCGCGCCGCGGCCGGCGCCGATCGCCATCCCGGTCGCCGCTGTGGAGAGCGAGCCGAAAGGCCGCCGCGTCCGCCGCCCCATTCAGCTGCGCTGGGTCCTCGACAAAGAGCTGCGCGCCGGCGAAAGGTGGAAGCGTCGCCTTCCCGAGGCCGCTCGCTGACCAAGCTCCGAGCGCCGTCTTTCGGCAAGACGGCGCTAACCTTCGGCTACGCCATTCGCTCAAAATCCTTGCTCCTCGGGCCGATCGGCGTCATATACGGAGAGCGATGACGGACGCTCAAGAAACCACGCTGATCGAGGCCTTGAAGAAGGTCGATGCGCATGGCGACATTGCGCCGCCGCATGTGCAGGATCCCATGACCATGGCGCTGCGCCAGCGCGCCATAGCGGCCGATCTCATGCGGTGGGATGACAGTCGCGGCCGCTATGTGCTCACCGGCACCGGCCGCAGCCGCATCAGCGCCCGCAATCGCGCCCCTGGCGCAGTGCTGCGCTTCCGCCGCCGCGACGAGAGCGACGGCGCCACGCAGCGCAAGGCCGACTGAGGCGCGAAGGCCGACTGAGGCGCCTCCGCCTACTTCCCCTTCCCGAAGCTTCCGTTTTTCGCGTCCGCCACGGCCGCGTGATATTTCTTCGTGATCTGCGCCAGATCGACGCGCGTCGGCGGCAGCTTCAGCCCCATCTCGTCCAGCGTGTCGACGACGATGCGCGAGATGACGAGATCGCGAAACCATTTGTGATTCGACGGAACCACGAACCAGGGCGCCTGCTTCGTGCTGGTGCGCGTCAGCGCCTCCTCATAGGCCTCCACATATTGCGGCCAATATTCGCGCTCCGTGTAGTCGCTCTCGCTGATCTTCCAATTGCGCGCCGGATCGTCGAGCCTCTGCTTGAAGCGCGCGAGCTGCTCCTCCGGGCTGATGTGGAGATAGAATTTCAAAATCTTCACATTGCCGTCGCGCGTCAGCAGATGCTCGAACTCGTTGATCTCGTCATAGCGCTTCGACCAGACGTCCCGCGGCACGAGCTTATGCACACGCACGACGAGAACATCCTCGTAATGCGAGCGGTTGAAGATGACGACGTCGCCCTTGGACGGCGCATGGGCGTGGATGCGCCAGAGAAAATCATGCTCATGCTCGATCGGCGTCGGCTGCTTGAAGCAGGCGACCGAGACGCCCTGCGGATTCATGCCGGAGAACAAGTGACGGATGGTGCCGTCCTTGCCGGCGGCGTCGAGCCCCTGCAGCACGATGAGCAGCGCCTGCGAGCCGTCGGCGTAGAGCAGATATTGCAGCTTGGCCATGCGCTCGACATGGTCCTTGATCTTGGGCAGCGCCTCCTCATGGGACTTGTGCTTGCCCGTGTCGGAGGGGTCGTAATCGGAGAGGCGGAGCTTTCCGCCCGGCTCGACCGCATATTTCTCACGCCAATCCATCGGCTCTTCCCCTTCAATTGGACTTTTGCGTCGCCAGCACGAGCCCGCCGGCGAGCGGCCGCTCCACAGTGGCGACGCTCTTCTCCTGACGCCTCATGCGATGGTCCACGACGCGCGCCACGATCTTGCGCACCAGGCCGAGGATGAACATGAAGGCGATGCAATAGGCCCAGACGATGCCGATGAGCCGCAGCGAGATGGGCGGCACGAGCCAGCCGAAATAGCACATTGCGGCGGCGAGAATCTGTGTCGCGACGATCGCCAGCAGCAGCTTCCACGCCGGAAAAGGCGGCATGAAGAACCAGCGCCGCGTGCGCGCGACCAGCAGCAGCAGATGGCCGCCGACGACCAGCTGCAGGAACATCATCGTCTGCAATTGCTGCGGCGTGAACAGCTGCATGGCCTCTTTCAGCGGCTCATGCGCGAGAGCGCGAACGCCGATGAGCAGCAGCCCGAAGGATTCGATGACGCAGACGAGGCCGAGCATGGTTGCGATCGCCAGCAGCCGCGGCATGCGCCAGCGGATCGGCCGCGGCTCCACCGGCGTGTTGTCATAGGCGATGGTCATGATCGGCGCGTCGTCGAGCAGCGACATCACGACGATCATCGCCGCGGTGAGCGGCGTGAAGCCGAGGAACACGCTCGACAGCACGACGACGAACATGATGTCGATCGTCAGCGCCACGCGATAGGTGGTGTAGCTCTCGATGCGCCCGAAGATGCGCCGCGCCTCGTCTATGGCGCTGGAGATGACCGAGAGGCCGGGCGCGGTGAGAATCAGCGCCGCGGCGCCACGGGCGGCGTCGGTGGCGCCGGAGACGGCGATTCCGCAATCGGCCTGCTTCAGCGCCGGCGCGTCATTGACGCCGTCGCCGGTCATGGCGACGAGATGGCCGCGGTGCTGCAGCGCCTTGACGATCGCATATTTATGCTCGGGAAACACGCGCGCGAAGCCGTCCGCCCGCTCGATCGCGTCGACGACATCGACGGAGAGATGATTGGGATCGAGATCTTTCGGGAAGATATCGGCGGCCGCGACAATGTGATCGCCGAGGCCGAGCTGGCGCGCCGTCTCTATCGCGATCGCCGTGTCGTCGCCCGTCACCATCTTCACCACCACGCCCTTGGCGCGGGCGGCGGCGATGGTCGCCTTGGAGTCGGCGCGCGGCGGATCGAACATGGGCAGCACGCCGAGCAGCCGGAAGCTCGCGCCATCGTCCTCCGAGCGCGCCACGGCCAGCGAGCGCGAGCCCTTCTCGGCGAGCTCGGCGACAATGCTCTTCACGCGCAGCGCCACGCTGGCGTCGGGATGGACGAGATCGACGATCGCCTGCGGCGCGCCTTTGGAGACGATGATCGATTTGCCCTGGGCGTCCGTGACCATCGCCTGGGTGCGCTTGCTCACCGGATCGAAGGGCGTGAATTTGGTCATCGAATAGGCTTTGAGCGCATCCTTGTCCTTCAGCGCGTCGATACAGGCCGTGTCTATGGCGTCGCGATCCTCGAGCTTGGAGGCGAGCGCGGCGGCGAGAATGCAATCCTGCGCGTCCTTGGACTCGAAGAGGATGGGCTCGCTCAAGGTCAGCTGATTCTTGGTCAGCGTGCCGGTCTTGTCGGAGCACAGAATATCGACGCCCGCCATCTCCTCTATCGCCGCGAGCTTGGAGACGATCGCCTTCTCCTTGGAGAGCGCGAGCGCGCCCAGCGCCATCGTCACCGAGAACACCGCCGGCATGGCCACAGGAATGGAGGCGACCATCAGCACCAGCACGAATTGCAGAATGGAGAGCGCGTCCTTCATGCTCCAGTCGTCGGCGACGACGAGATCGCGATAGACCTTCACCGCGACCAGCACCACCGCGAGCGCGACGGCGACGACGATGAGAAAATCGCCGATCTCGAACATGGCCTTTTGCGCATGGCTCACCGCGCCGGCGCCGGCGACGAGGCTCGCCGTGCGGCCGAAGAATGTGTTGCCGCCCGTCGCCGTGACGACGCCGATCATCTCGCCCTGCTTCACTATGCTGCCGGAATAGGCCACATCGCCGACCTTTTTGGCGACGGGCAGAGATTCGCCGGTCAGCGCCGCCTGGTCGATCGAGGCGTAATCGCCAGCGACCAGCCGCAGATCGGCGGGAACGACCACGCCGAGCCTTATCTTCACGATGTCGCCCGGCGCCAGCTCGGCCGCGGGCTTGGCGCTCCAATCGCCGTCGCGCAGCACCGTGGCCTCGGGCGCGAGGCCTTTCTTCAGCGCCGCCAATGCGTTGGAGGCTTTGCGATCCTGCCAGAACTCGAGGCCGGCATTGAACAGCAGCAGGGCGAGAATGATGGCGAAATCATTCCAATGGCCGATCAGCGCGGAGACGAGCGCCGCCGCCTCGATCATATAGGCCATCGGCCCGGCGAAATAGCCGAGGACCTTGCGCCACAAGGGAATACGCTTCTCGGGGAGCGCATTGGGGCCATAGGCTTTCAGCCTTCGGCGCGCCTCCTCCGGCGAAAGCCCGCGCTTGGGATCGACGCCGAGCCGCGTGAGGACCTCGTCCAGCGGCATTTTCCCGTAATCCGCGGCCGCCGGCGGAACATCCGCGGCATGAGTCGGGCGCGTCCTGGTCGTCAGCGACATGGCGTGTCTCTCGTTCGGATGGCCTCTCGATGGCGCGCTCGCGACGGCGAGCGCCCTGCTGACATAGAGCCGCGCGCGCCGGGAAATAGTCTCCCGTCATGGTGAATCGCGCCGGGGCGCCCCATTCGCCATGACATTGACAAGCCGGCGCCCCTCGCCCAAGAGGACGATCGCCGGCGAGAGCCGCAGATCGAGAAATGGGTCGCATTTGACGAAGCAGGCAATCGCGCTCCTTCCGCAAAAGGACGTCGCCATAGAAAATGGCCGCTTCTTCGCCCTCTCGAAGGAGCCCTGGCTGCGCGTGGAGGGCGATTTCGGCGCGCGTCGTTTCGTCGAGATCGTCTTTCGGACGAGCCTGCTGGACGATCCCGTGCGGCCGGTGCTGCGCTTCGTGACGAAAGATCGCGTCATCGATCGCATTCTCCCCGGCCCGGCGGCCGGCGCGGGCGTCTGGATCGGCGCCCTGCCCCGCGACGCATTTGAGATTCTCATCAGCCCCACCAACCGGCCCGGCGCTTTCGGCTTTGCGATCGAGAGCCTGCGGCCCGTCGGCCTGACCGAGGCGCTCGGCCGCATCTGGCGCCGCAAGCCGGCGAAGCTCTGGTCCTATTTTCTGCCCACGCTCTTCGGCTATCGCGCGGAGGCCGAGAACGCGATCGATTGGGCCAGCAATTCCGACCCACTCGATTCCTTCGAGAATTGGCTGGCGCGCCGCGCCCGTCCTTTCGAGCCCACGGGCCTCGATGCGCCGCGTAGCGCGCCGGACGGCGCGCCGCGCTTCGCCATTCTCCTCTCCGGCGCGGAGGCGACGCAAGAGCAATGGGCGCGCACGCTCGCCTCGATCGAACGGCAATCCTATCCCTCGCCCGCGCGTCTCGCGCGCAGCGAGGCCGAGCTCCTTCCTCTGCTCGCGGAGGCGGATTTCGTCGCGCATCTGCATGCGGGCGATGAATTGGCCGATCACGCCCTCGCCGCTCTCGCCGAGCGGATCGCGCGCGCGCCGCAGACGAAGCTGATCTACGCCGACGAGCTGCTGCGCACGGCAAATGGGCTGCGGCCGCGCTTCACGCCGGATTGGAGCCCGACGCTGGCGGCGGCGCGCCCCTATTTCGGCCGCTGCGCCTTCTATGCAGCCGCGACTCTCGCCGCAGAATCGATCGAGGCCGCGATGCGCGCGGCGCCCTTCCGCCTCGCTCGTGAGGAGATCGCGCATCTGCGCCGCTGGCTGCTCACGCGCGACGAAGAAGCGGAACCGCCGATCCACACTCCGACCGCATCCGCAGAGCCGGCGCCGAGCGTCTCCATCATCGTGCTGACGCGCGACCGCGCCGATCTCCTCGCCCCTTGCATCGAGAGCGTCTTGCGCCTCTCGACGCATCCGTCCTTCGAGCTCGTCATCGTCGACAATGGCAGCCTCGAGCCAAAGACCTTCGCCCTTTTCGACAAGGCGAAGAAAGACCCGCGCGTGCGCCTGCTGTCGCGGCCGGAGCCGTTCAATTTCGCGCGCCTCAACAATGACGCCGTTCGCTCGGCGCGCGGCGAGGTGATCCTCTTTCTCAACAATGACACGGTGGTCGTCAGCCCGGACTGGCTGGAGACGCTGGCGCGCCGGGCCATGGCGCCGCAGACGGGCGCCGTCGGCGCGCTGCTGCTCTACCCTGACGGCCGCATCCAGCATGCGGGCGTCACCATAGGGCTCGGCCAGGACGCCGGCCATTTCGGCGCGCTGGTCGCGCCGCAGACGCCGTCATGGCTCGACCGCGCGGGACTCGCGCATGAGAGCTCTGCCGTCACCGCCGCCTGCATGGCGGTGGAGCGCCGCAAGCTCGACGCGGTCGGCGGCTTCGATGAGATCAATCTGCCGATCGAGTTCAACGACACCGATCTCTGCCTGCGCCTCGGCGAGCGCGGCTGGACCACGCTCTATGAGCCGGCCGCGCGGCTGCTGCATTATGAGTCGGCGTCGCGCGGCTCGGCCCGGTTTCGCCCGATGAGCGTCTACGCCAAGGAGCGCGACTATTTCCGTGATCGCTGGCGCGACGTCATCCGCGACGATCCCTATTATCATCCGGCTCTCTCGCTCTATTCGCGCCATCTGGCGCTCTGGTAGAGAGACGAGAGAATGACGCGCCCGATCGTCTATGACGCCACGCATCTCGTCTCCCTCGGAAGGGCGGCGGGCGCGGCCGGCATCGGGCGCACCGATCTCGCCTTCGCACGCCATTTCGCCGCGCATCCGCGGCTGTCCTGTGGCGCGCATTATGGCGTGCGCGGCCCGCATGTGCTCGCGCCCTCGCGCCTCGCCCGAATCGTCGCCGATGTCACGCCCGCCGCGACGGACGATTCGGCGGATTGGACGCGGCTGCGCGGCTGGCTGCTCGGCGAGGAGACGGCGCCGTCCGCCTCCGCCACTGCGCCGCGCGACGCGCTCAGCCAATTTCTCTGGCGCGCGCCGCTGCGTCTCGCCAATGACGCGCCGCGCGCGCTGCCGCCGGGCGCGCTCTATTTGAACATCGCCCAGCACGCCTGCGAGTTCCCGCTGCTGTTTCGATGGCTGGAGCGACGGCCGGACATGCGCGCCGTCTTCTTCGTGCATGACCTTCTGCCGCTCGATCGGCCGGAGTTCTTCCGCCGCGGCTATGAGGCGCTGTTTCGCAGGCGCATCGACACGATCTTGCGCCACGCCAATGCGCTGCTGACGACGAGCGAGACGGTCGCCGAGCGCGTCGAGCGCGAGATCGCGGCCACAGGCGCGCGCATTCCAATTCATGTCGAGCCGGCGCCGTCGACACAGGGCGAGGCCGCGGATGCGCCCGACGAACCGCTCGCGCGCTGCGATTATTTCATGCTCGTCTCCACGCTGGAGCCGCGCAAGAATCATCTGATGCTGCTCAATCTCTGGCGCGCCCTGGCCGCTGGCCCGCAGCCTGTCCCCAAGCTCGTCCTCGTCGGCGGACGCGGCTGGGAGAATCAGCAGATCGTCGACATGCTGAATCGCTGCGAGGCGCTCCGCCCCCATGTTCGCTGGACGAGCGACCTGCCCGCGGCCACGCTGCGCCGGCTGCTCGCCAACGCCAATGCGCTGCTGATGCCGAGCTTCGCGGAAGGCTATGGCCTCCCGGTGGTCGAGGCGCTCTCGCTCGGAACGCCGGCCATCGTCTCCGACATTCCCGTTTTTCACGAGATCGCGCAGGAGCGCGCGCTGTTTCTGTCGCCCATAGACGGGCTCGGCTGGAAGCGCGCGATCGAGGATTTCTCGACGGCGAATTCCCCCCGCCATCTCGCCGCCATCGACGCCGCGCGCCGCTTCGAGGCGCCGAATTGGACCCGCTATTTCGAGCGTGTCGAAAGCTTTCTCGACAGGCTCTAACCTTCGCGCCCCGGCCGGCGCCCGCGCCGCCGCGCCCTCTCCCCGGCTGTCGAACCAGCCCCATCGCGACCGCGATAGACATTGAAAACGCAAAGAACCCGGCGCAAGGCCGGGCTCCTCGTTTCTATTCGCTCGCCCTTATCGGGCGATCGCCAAATCAGTATTTGGCGACGACCGGAGCAGCGGCCGGGCTGAACAGGTTGAAGTGGTAGTTCACGCCGGCGCGAACGACATGGCCGTTGAAGCGAGCCGAGGTGGCGGTGGTGGCGACCGGAGCGGCGATGCCCGTGAAGCCGATCACGCCCGAGGTCGAGACAGTGCCGAGATCGTAATAGAGATATTCGACCTTGGCGCTCCACTTCGGCAGGAACAGCCACTCGACGCCGCCGCCGGCCGTCCAGCCCACGCGGGTGTCGGAGAAGGCGCTCGACGAGGTGCCGACGAGACCGCCGACAGCCTGGAAGACGCTGCTGCTCAGATTGGCCTGGCCGTAGGCGAGACCGCCCGTGCCGTAGATGAGCAGCGAGGGGGTGACGAGATAGCCGAGGCGGCCGCGGACGGTGCCGAGGTAGTCGATCGACTTCGTAGCGCTGATCGTCGAGGTCAGCGGGCCGAAAGCCGCGACCGAGGACGAGCCGTTGTTGCTGCCGGCGACGCCCTGGATGTCGGCCTCGATGCCGGCGACGAAGGCGTTAGCGAACTGATAGTTGTAGCCGATCTGGCCGCCGCCGATGAAGCCGTCGACGCTCGTGCCGAGCACGCCCGAGCCGGCGATGCCGACGATCGGATTGAAGGGGGCCAGCGAGCCGGAAGCCACCGTCACCGAGCTGCTCTCGTCCCAGGTGTAGCCCGCGTTCAAGCCGACGTAGAAACCAGTCCACAGGGCCGGCGGCGGCGGGGGCGGCAGCAGGGGAGCGGCCTTCTTGGAAGGCAGGTCGGCAGCCAACGCCGAGCCCGCGGACACGGCCAACGCCAGAGCGGTGGCGGCGAGCAAAGACTTTTTCATCATACGGCCCTCAGTTAGATTTCATGGGTCTTCGATCCGCCGCCGCCGGAGCCCCCAGGACCCCCAACGATCGATCGCCGACCGCGACAACCGGCCACCAGAGGTGCGCCGTCTGTGGTGAATAGCTACGGATCATTACGATTGTCGTCAACAAAGGCGGGGCCGTTGGAGGGCTGATCGGCGGATTTTGTCCAAGCCTGTGTCAATTGCGCAACAGTGCGGAAGGCCGTGCATAAATAATTCGCGCGCAACACTGCGCTTGCCAATAATTTGCCGCTTTGGCATATCTCAACTCGCGCTCGCCGGAGCGCCGAGATTCGGATGCTTCGGCGACAGCGCATCGAGCGCCTGCGGAGACGTGGCCGAGAGGCTGAAGGCGGCGGTTTGCTAAACCGTTATAGGGTTGTAAAGCCCTATCGAGGGTTCGAATCCCTCCGTCTCCGCCAGCGCCTCGCGCCCCCTTCTCCTCCATCCCCATTCCGCCGACGGTTGCGCTCCGGCGCGCGCTGGGGCTAGATGTGGGCGATTGCCGCCCTTCGGCGCGCCATTGCTTTTCGATTCACAGGTTGGACCGCCCATGCGTAGACTTTCCGCGGCGCTCGCGGTTTCCGCCACGCTCGCGTCCCCCGCCATGGCGGAGCCGGCGATCGGCTCGGCCGCCACCATCGAGAAAGACGTGCGCGGCGAGATCGCCGAGCGCGCCGCCGCCAAGCTCACCGTGGGCGACGAGATTTTCGCGCAAGAGGTTCTGCTGACCGGAACCGAGAGCCGCGGAAAATTCGTCTTCCAGGACCGCACCGATCTGCAGCTCGGCCCCTCCTCCCGCGTCAAGCTCGATAATTTCGTCTATTCCGGCGAGAATGGCGTGACCTTCAACGCCGCCAAGGGCGTGTTCCGCTTCGTCAGCGCGCCGGCCGGCCACAAGGATTACGTCGTGCGCACGCCCAATGCGACGATCGGCGTCCGCGGCACCGCCTTCGGCGTCCGCGTCGTCTTCGGCCGCACCGATGTGGTTCTCTACGACGGCGCCGTCGAGGTGTGCTCGATTCTCGGCGGCGTCTGCCGGACGCTCGCCTCCGCCTGCACCTTCGTCACCGTCACCGGCGATTTCGTCACCCCGCCGCAGCCGCTCGGCCGCGAGGATTGGAGCTTCGACGACAGCTGCGGCGGCGCCGGCCAGCGCGCCGCGCGGACCTATCGCGCCGGGCCGGTCTTCTATCCGGGCGCGGGCGGCCTCGCCTCGGGCGGCGGCGGCGGAGTCGGGCATCCGCTCGTCAGCCCGAACTGACGATTTTCCGTCCGCGCCTTTTAAAGGATGCGGATGTTTTTTCGTGGGGTGGTGGCGGGCGGCGCATTGCCGATGCGCCCGGCGACGCCTATAAATCAGCGGCGTTCCGCCCTCGGGCGCACGGCCCTTTTCAAAAAGAGACGATATGCCCTGGAGCAGTCAAGGCGGCGGCCCTCGCAAGCCGAACGACAATGGCCCTTGGGGCCAAGGCCCCTGGGGCGGCGGCAGTCCGCCCGGCGGTTCTCCGCCCGATCTCGAGGAGCTGCTGCGCCGCGGCCAGGACGGCCTGCGCCAGATGCTGCCCTCTGGCCTCGGCGGGCGCGGAATCGCCATTCTCGCTCTGCTGACGCTGCTCGCCTGGCTCGCCAGCGGCTTCTACACGGTCGGGCCGAATGAGGTCGGGCTCAATCTGATCTTCGGCAAATATCGCGGAAAAACGCAGGCTGGCCTCAACTATAATCTGCCCTCGCCGATCGGGACGGTGATCAAGCTCGCCGTCACCGACCGCAACGCCGTCGACATCGGCTTTCGCGAGCAGCCGGCCGCCTCCCGCCGCGGCCCGCTCGCGCCCGAGGCGCCGGAGGAGAGCCTCATGCTCACCGGCGACGAGAACATCGCCGACGTCAAATTCCGCGTCTTCTGGCAGATCGACCCGGCTCATCCCGAGGATTTCGCCTTCAATGTCGCCAATCCGGCCGCGACGGTGAAGGCGATCGCCGAGAGCGCCATGCGCGAGATCGTCGGCCAGTCGCAGATTCAGAAGATTCTGACCGCCGACCGCAAGCTCATCGAGCCGGCCAGCCAGCAGCTGATGCAAAAGGTGCTGGACGATTATCACAGCGGCGTTCTGGTGCTGCAGGTGCTGCTGCTCTCTGTCGATCCGCCCGCCTCGGTCATCGCCGCCTTCCGCGACGTGACCGCCGCGCAGCAGGATCTCCAGCGGCTCGGCAATGAGGCCGAGGCCTATGCGAATCGCGTCGTGCCGGAAGCGCGCGGCGCCTCCGCCCGCATATTGCAGGAGGCCGAGGCCTATCGCGAGCAGGTGGTCGCCGAGGCGCAAGGCCAGGCGGCCCGCTTCGACCAGATCTACGACCAGTATAAGAAAGCGCCTTCTGTGACGCGCCAGCGCCTCTATCTCGAGACGATGGAGCGTGTGCTCGGCGGCGCCGAGAAGGTCATCATCGACGAGCCGCCGGGCGGCGGCTCGGTCGTTCCCTATCTTCCGCTGCCCGGCTTCTCCGCGGCGCAAGGAGGCCGCAAGTGAAGAGTTCTCTCGCTCTCTTCGGCGTTCTTCTCGCCCTCGTGGCGCTGATCGCGGCGGGCGGCGCGCTGTTCACCGTCACCCAGACGGAGCAGGCGCTGGTGCTGCGATTCGGCGAGCCGGTCGCCGGCCGCGGCCTCATCACCGAGCCCGGCCTGCATTTCAAGATTCCCTTCATCGAGAATGTGATCTTCCTCGACAATCGCATTCTCGACGTCGAGAGCCCCAACCTCGAGGTGCTCGCCTCTGACAATCAGCGGCTCGAGGTCGACAGCTTCATCCGCTACCGAATCGTCGATCCGCTACGCTTCTACCAATCGGTGGGCGGCATAGCCGGGGCGAACAATCAGCTCGCCTCGGTACTGAACTCGGCCGTGCGCCGTGTGCTCAGCGAGGCCAATCAGCAGCAAATCGTACGCGACGAGCGCGCCGGGCTGATGGTGAAAATCCGTCAGCAGGCCAATCTCGAGGCGCGCAAGTTCGGCGTCGAGGTGGTCGACGCGCGCATCCGCCGGGTCGATCTCCCGCAGCAGATTTCCGAGAAAGTCTACGGCCGCATGCAGACCGAGCGCGCCCGCGAGGCCGCGGAATATCGCGCGCAAGGCGCCGAGCAGGCGCAGAAGATCACCGCCAAGGCCGATCGCGACGTGATCGTGCTGAAGGCCGAGGCGCAACGCCGGGCCGATCAGCTGAAGGGCGAAGGCGACGCCGAGCGCAGCCGGATTTTCGCCGAGGCATTCGGCAAGGACGCGGATTTCTTCGCCTTTTATCGCTCGATGCAGGCCTATGAGACCGCCTTCAAAACGGGCGACACGCGCTTTCTCGTCGGCCCGCGCTCGGATTTCTTCCGTTTTTTCGGGACGCCCTCGGCCGGCAAGGCCGCCGAGGAGCCGACCTCCCTTCCGCCGCAAAAGAAATAGAGTCGCGAAGGCGATCAAAATAAGGTACAGAAGGTAGGATTATAGCGAACGCCCAACTCTCGCCGTTTTGCTGGCAGAGTGCGAGCGTAGTCATCCGACAGTCTACGCAGCCCGTCGAATCGCGCGGAACGCAAATCGCGCTTTCGCCGCCGCGCGAGGCGCCGTCCGGTCTCAGGAGAGCAATAGTATGACATCTGCCGCGTCCGTTTCGCTTTTCACGGCGCTGAGGCGCGCCCTCGCCGCGGGGCTCGTCGGCGCGCTCGTCGCCCTCCCGCTGGCGGCGACGCCGGCGCGCGCCAAGGGACCCGATTCGCTGGCCGATCTCGCCGCATCGGTGCAGGACGCGGTGGTCAACATCTCCGCGACTCAGACCGTCGACCAGAAGCGGTCGTCCAAGGAGGCCGGCCCCGGCGGCCAGCCCTCCACGCCCTTCGACGAATTGTTCGAGGAATTCCTCAAGCGCCGGCAGCAGCAGGGCCAGGGCGGCCCGGAGCTGCCGCGCCAGCGCAAATCCGCCTCGCTGGGCTCCGGCTTCGTCATCGACGCCTCCGGCATCGTCATCACCAATAATCACGTCATCGCCGACGCCAATGAGGTGACGGTCATCTTCACCGATGGGCAGAAGCTCAAGGCAGAGGTGATCGGCAAGGACCAGAAGGTCGATGTGGCGGTGCTGAAGGTGAAGCCCGAGAAGCCGCTGAAGGCGGTGAAATTCGCCGACAGCGACAAGGCCCGCGTCGGCGATTGGGTGCTGGCGGTCGGCAATCCTTTCGGCCTCGGCGGCTCGGTGACGGCCGGCATCGTCTCGGCCCGCAACCGCAATATCGACAGCGGCCCCTACGACAATTACATCCAGACCGACGCCTCGATAAACAAAGGCAATTCCGGCGGCCCGCTGTTCAATCTCGACGGCGAGGTGATCGGCATCAACACCGCCATTCTGTCCCCCTCGGGCGGCTCGGTCGGCATCGGCTTCGCGACCCCGGCCAATACAGTGCAGCCGGTCATCGAACAGCTGCAGAAGTTCGGCGAGACGCGGCGCGGCTGGCTCGGCGTGCGCATCCAGAATGTCGATGACACCATCGCCGAGAATCTCGGCATCGGCCAGACGCGCGGCGCGCTGGTCGCGGGCGTCGACGACAAAGGCCCTTCCAAGACCGCGGGGCTGAAGGCCGGCGACGTCATCGTCAAATTCGACGGCAAGGCCATCAAGGAGTCGCGCGATCTGCCCAAGCTCGTCGCCGCGACGCCGGTGGGCAAGGAGGTCGAGGTCCTCATCGTCCGCAACGGCAAGGAGCAGACGAAGTCGATCAAGCTCGGCCGCCTCGAGGATGGCGAGAAGCTCGCCTCCAATGATTCGCCCAAGAGCGAGAATATCGAGAAGACCGCCGCGCAAAAGGCGCTCGGCCTCGAACTCTCCTCGCTCTCCGACGAGCTGCGCAACCGCTTCCAGATCAAAGAGAATGTGAAGAACGGCGTCATCATCACCGGCGTCGATCCGCGCTCCGATGCGGCCGATAAGCGTCTGCAGGCGGGCGAGATATTGCTCGAGATCAATCAGGAGCCGGTCGCCGATCCCGCCGATGCGGTGAAGAAGGTGAAGGCGCTGAAGGACGGCGGCAAGAAATCGGCGCTGCTGATCGTCGCCAACGCCCAGGGCGACACGCATTTCGTCGCTCTGACGCTGGACTGACGACAGCCCCAGGCTTTCGCCTTCGCGCGAGCGCCCTATCTGGCGAAAAGATCGCCCGCGTCGGAGATCGACGCGGGCGTTTTCTTTTGCCGGACAGTCTTTCCCATGCGCTCGACCATCGCCCGCGCCAATTTCCTCTCGGTCGTCCTCATCGGCGCCCTCGCGCTGGCGCTCGGATGGCTCGCCGCTCAGTCGGAGCGGCCGCTCGCCAGCCCGCCTTTCGCGCTGCATGTCGCGCTCGGCGTCCTCGCCGGCGCTCTGCTCATCGCGCAGATCGCGCTGCGGCTCGCGGTTCCGCCGCCAGCCTTGCCCGCGCGCTGGTCCAAGGGGCGCCGCGTCGCGGCGGCCTTCTGCGAATTTCTCGTCTATCTCTCGCTCGCGCTGCTGGTCGCGACCGGCGCGCTCTGGGGCTATTTCGGCGGCGCGCCGCTGGAGGTCTTCGGCCATCCCCTGCCCGTTTCGCCCGCCGCCGACCCTCGGCTCTCCGATATTCTCGGCGCAGCCTGGACGCAGCCGCTCGGCCTCGGCGGAACGACCGTCTCGGAGGCGCTGCTGGCGGCGCATCGGCTGCTCGGCTATGCGCTCGCCGGCGCGACCATCCTCTATTTCGCGCTGGGCGGCTTTTCGCGCTTTTCCCCCGCGCCGCCGCCGCCAGAATCGGCAAAGCTCACGCCCGTGCTGATCGAGCGCTCGCCGACGGCGGGGCTCTCCGCGCGTCTGCGCCTGTTCGGCTGGCTGCAATTCTGGCCGCAGCTCGCCATAGCGCTGGCCAGCGCCGTGCTGCTGCAATTTTCCACCTCCGGCCGCGCCTTCAGCCCCAGCCAATCCGGCTATGGCGACGCCATCTATTGGAGCCTCTTCGCTTTTCTCCTGCTCTGCGCGGCGACGGCGCTCGCCTTTTTCTACACGCGCGCGGCACGTTCCGTGGCGCAGGCGGATTATCTCGGCGTCCACAAGGTCACGGCCTTCTGGTTTCTCACGCTCGGCCTGGCGATCGGCCTCATCGGCGTGATCGTCTCCTTCATCGGCCTATCGCTCAGCGTCTCGCTGCTGGTCGCCAAAACCGTGTCGCAGCCGCCCGGAATCGCCATCACCGATCCCAATAAGATCATCCGCGCGCTGGATGTATTCGTGCTGCTGGTGAATTTCGCGCTGCTGCTGGCGCATTTCATCGGCGTCGGGATCGCCGCCTTTCTCACCTCCGAGGCGACGAGAGCCCGCTTTCGCTTCACCATCGCCGAGCCGCCGCAGGAGAGCCGGGCCTGAGCCCTTCAACCCTCGCGAATATCCGCCTCGACGAAATCCTCGCGTCGATAGCCCTGCGCGAAGAGCAGCGCCGAAAGATCGGCGTGATCGACGCGAGCGGCCGCGGCCTCCGCCACTTTCGGCTTGGCGTGATAGGCGACGCCGAGGCCGGCCGCCGCGAGCATGTCGAGATCATTGGCGCCGTCGCCGACCGCGAGCGTCGCCTCCGCCGGCAGAGCCAGCCTCACGCGCAATTCCTCGAGCGCCTCGCGCTTGGCGGCCGCGCCCGCGATCGGCGGCAGGACCACGCCGGTGATTCTTCCCTCGCGCGTCTCCAGCCGATTGGCGCGCGCCTCGTCGAAGCCCAGGCTGGCCGCGATACGCTCGGCGAAAAGGGTGAAGCCGCCGGAAACCAGCGCCGCATAGGCGCCATTGGCGCGCATGGTCGCGATCAGCCGCCGCGCGCCCGGCGTGAAGCTTATGCGTTCGGCGAGTATCGTCTCGATGATCGTGACCGGCAGGCCCGCGAGCAGAACGACGCGCTCGCGCAGCGCCGGCTCGAACTCCAGCTCGCCCCTCATCGCTCGCTCTGTGATCTTCGCGATGCGCTCGCGAATGCCGGCGAATTCGGCCAGCTCGTCGACGCATTCCTGGCCGATCATGGTCGAATCCATATCGGCGACGAGGAGACGCTTGCGCCGCCCCGCCTTCGGCTGGACGATCACATCGACGCCGGCTTCGCGCGCGGCCGCCTGAAGCGAAAGACGCCGCTCCGGCAAAGCATCCGGCGCAAGAGGAAAAAAGACATCCGCAGCGACGCCCTGCTCCAGCCACACCACCGCGCCGGCGGGCGCAGCGGCGCGCACGACCTCGACCGTCAGCTTCGGGCCGCCGGCGCCGGCGATGAAAGTCGCGACATGTTCGACGAGGGCTTTTGACATTTCGCTCGTTTTGTCGTTGCGAAGGACCGATGACGAGACGCGCCATTCTCATCGCAGGACCGACGGCGAGCGGCAAGTCCGCTCTCGCGCTGGCGATCGCCCAGCGCCTCGGCGGCGCAGTGGTCAACGCCGATTCGATGCAGGTCTATCGCGACCTGCGCATTTTGACCGCCCGCCCGACGTTGGAGGAAGAGCGCAGCATCCGCCATGAGCTGTTCGGCCATGTCGACGCTTCGGTGAATTATTCCGTCGGCCGCTGGCTAGAGGATTTTCGCCTCCTGCTCGACAAGCTCGCCCAGGAAGGCGTCACGCCCATCGTCGCCGGCGGAACTGGCATGTATTTCAAGGCCGCGCTCTACGGCCTCTCGGACATTCCGCAAGTCCCACCCGAGATTCGCGAAAAAATCCGCGCCGAAGCGGAAGGCCGGACGCCGGAATATCTTCACGCGCGCCTTTCCGAACGCGACCCCGAGACGGCGGCGCGGCTGCGGCCGACCGATCCGCAGCGCATATTGCGCGCGCTGGAAGTCTTCGCGGCGACGGGCAAGCCGCTCGCCTCTTTCCAAGGCGCGCGCATGGCCTCGCTGCTCGATCCGTCGCAATGCCTCGCCTTCTTCCTCGCGCCAGAGCGCGAGGAGCTTTATCGGCGCATAGACGCGCGCTTCGACGACATGCTCCGCAAAGGCGCCCTCGAGGAGGTGGAGGCGATGGGCGCGCGCGGGCTCGACCCCGCTCTGCCGGCGATGCGCGCGCATGGGGCTCCGCATTTGCTGCGCTATTTGCGCGGAGAGCTGCCGCTCGAGGAGGCGGCGACGCAGGGCAAGCTCGACACGCGCCATTATTCGAAGCGGCAATTCACCTTCGCCCGCCATCAGCTGCCGTCGTTCCGCTGGATCGCGCCGGGGGAGACAGACGCGGCCGTCGAAGAGGCGGTGGGTTTCATCGGTCGGTGAGCGCGCGCCGCTCGGCGAGATTGGCGACGACGAGCAGCGTCGCGCCGATCAGCGATATTCCGCCGATGAGCGCGAAAAAAATCCCGAGCCCGCTCGGCGCCAGCGCGCCGAACAGGAAAGACGTCGAGAAGATGCCGAGGTTCAGCAGGCTCGCGTGATAGGAGTTGATCGTGCCGCGAAACTGCGCCGACATTCCGCTGAGCCGGGCGTGATGCAGCGGCCCGCCGCAGCCATAGCCGAAGGCCCAAGGCAGGCCGATGAGCGCGAGCTGCGCGACAGAGCCGGCCGGCAGCGCAAAAGCGAAAACGCCGGCCGAGGCGGCAAGGCAGGCGATGGGCAGCGCCCGATAGGCGAGAAGCCGGCGCGCGAGCGGCCCGGAAAGATTGCCGGCGATGGTGACGAGGCCGAAAAAGCCCGCCAATAGGCCGGCGTCGGTCGGCAAGAGCGACAGCTTGCGCGCCGCGACATCCGCGACCACCACGCCGAAGCCCGCCACCGAGCCGAGCCAGAAATAGCTCGCCGCGAGCCGCCGCAGGACGCCCGGCGTCGCCAGCGCGCCCCTATGGGTGGCGACGAAGGAGACCACTCCGCCGCCATGCGCGCGGCCGGGCCGGAACGCCGCCGAGACCGCCACAAAGGCGAGCGCCGCCAGCAACGCCAGAAGATAATAGGCGTAGCGCCAGCCGAAACGGTCGGCGATCCATCCGGCGATGGAGGGCGTGATGACGAAGGCCGACATCAGCCCGACGAAGACGCGCGCCGTGCGAATGTCCACCTCCTCCGGCGAAGAGGAATCGGCGACGAAGGACAGGGAATTGGGCTGAACGAAAGCCCCGCAGAGGCCGGCGAGGCCGCTGAGCGCTATGGCCACGGAAAGATTGGAGGAGTTGGCCAGCGCGGCGCTGAGCAGCGCAAAACCGAGCAGCCCCGCCTGCAACGGCCGCTTGCGGCCGAATCGGTCGGACAAAGGCCCGGCGATGATGGCGAAGCCGGCATAGGCGAGGCCATAGGCCGCCGGCAGATAGGCGATGGCCGCGGGCGCGACGCCGAAATCCGGCGCCATGGCCGTCATCAGCGGCCCGGCGACCACCTCCGCCGAGCCGACCAGAAACAGAGCCGCAGCCAGAATGGAGAGCTGGCCGAGGGTCACGCGCGGGCTTCCGGCATAAAGGGTCTCAATGCGCCCGCTGCACGAATATCTGGAACAGGGTGAGCAGAATTTCCGCGAGAATCAGCACGACGACCGTCGCCTCCAGCCGCACGGAGCGATCGACGTCGATGATCTCGGTCAGCGCACGCGCCGTCTCGCCGATGACATCGACCTTGGCTTTGAGCGTCTGGCCGCGGGCCTCCAGCTCGTATTCGTCCTCGAGCCTGGAGTAGAGGCGCTCCAGATCCGGCCGGTCCCAGAGCACGTCCGGCTTGTCCTCCACGGCGACGCGGCCGGAGACGCGATGCTGCACCAGCAGCGTCTGGCCAATCAGCTCCAGCATGGCGCGGCGGCGGAAGGGAGGCCTTCCTTTGCTGGCGAGCTCGGCGGCGAAAGGCTCGATCGTGTCGAAGACGGCGTTGACGCGGCGCTCGTCGCGGGCGAGCGCCACGCTCTTGGCCAGAGCGTCGGCGACCACCAGCAGCCGCTCGCCGGAGGCGTCCTTGATCGCGAGCCGCCCATTGGCGAGCGTCTTGTCGTCGCCCTCGGGCGTGATCTCGAGCACCAGCGTCTCGTCGTCGCGGCGCGCGGCGGCGCCGGCGACGCGGGCGCCGACCTTGGCCAGAATCTCGTCCTCCTCGAGCGGCGACAGTCCGAACAGCACGGCGACGCCGAATCGGTAGAGCACGACGAAGCCCGACTGCCCCGCCGGAAAGGCGAGCGGCGATGTGGAGACGAGATCGGCGCGCTCGAGCCCGCCCGTATCGATTCGCTCACCGAGCAGCAAGGCCCGCGCCGTCACGCAGCGCGCCGCCGGCAGCGCCGAGACGCCCTGCGAGGCCGATTCGATTTCCGCCATAGACCGATTCCCTTCCAACCCCTCGCAGGATATCATGCGCGCCGCGCGGGCCGGGAGGCCGCTTGCAACCCATTCTCAAAAACGCTAGCAAGCCCGCGGATCGAGGACGCCCCATGCCTTACGTCGTCACGGAAAACTGTATCAAGTGCAAATATATGGATTGCGTCGAAGTCTGTCCTGTGGACTGCTTCTACGAAGGCGCCAACATGTTGGTGATCCATCCTGACGAATGTATCGATTGCGGCGTGTGCGAGCCGGAATGCCCGGCCGAGGCGATCAAGCCCGACACCGAGCCGGACCTCGAGAAATGGATGGCGCTGAACGCGGAATACGCTCAGACTTGGCCCAATGTGACGGTCAAGCGCGACCCGCCCGCCGACGCCAAGGAATGGGACGGCAAGCCCGGCAAGCTGGAGGCGCATTTCTCGCCCGAGCCCGGCGAAGGCGACTGACGCGCCGTCGTCCACAGCGGACGCGCTCGCGAAATCGTTAAGAGATTCAAAGGCGCCAGCGCGGCCGCTCGTAACCATGCGGAAAGGCGCCGGCGCCTTTCCTTTGATTTTTCCCGTACCACATGATATACGGAACATTAAGAATTAGCTTTCGGGCGCGAGGGGCGCAAGCGTCGCGATTTCCACAAGGGAAATAGCGGCCAGCCGCCGACATCGAGAATGGGCGAAGATGGCGGCGCTCGCCGCCAATGTCGGCTCTATATTGTAGAAGCGTCGGACTTTCGCCAGCCAAAGCATGCGCGGTCATTGGCGCTGTCCTGGCCGGGGCGCGTTGAGCCCATTCGGTCACGAAGCTTCCGCCCCGTCTCCACAGCGGGGCAACAGAAGGAGTATCCGCGTATGTCCTCTTCCAGCAAGAAGACCGCAAAGAACCGCAAGGCGTCCGTCGCCGGAGCGCGACGCGGCGCGGGAAGCAGGACGGCGCGGACCTCGGCCGTCGCGACGGAGCCTTCGACCAAAAAGCCCGCGAGCGCGAGCGCCGCCGGCAAGACCAGCAAGACCGCGGCGGCCAAAGCCGCCAAGACTTCCGCATCGTCGAAGAGCGCAGCCGCCAAGGCCCCCGCCTCCGCCAAAAGCGCGAAATCCGCCGCCGGCAAGACGGCCGCGAGCAAGACCGCCGCGAGAACCAGCGCTTCGCGAGCGACCGCCGCGAGAACGACGACGAGCAAGGCCGGGGCCAAGACGGGCTCCGCCGCCAGAACGCGCGCCGCCGCCAAGACGGCGGCCAAGGCGAGCGCCGCCCGCTCGGGCGCCTCGCAGTCGGCCGCCTCGAGAAGCGTCAAGGCCGCCCCTGCAAAAAGCGTCGCCGCGCCCAAGGCTGCCGCAGGAGCGGGCAAGGCCAGAGCCCGCGCCAGCGCCGCCCATAACAGCGACGCCAAGCGCAGCGCGAGCGCAGCGACCGCGCCCACCAAGAACGCCGAGGCTCCGCCTCACGCGAAAAGCGTCACGGCGCCGAGCATCGACGCGGCGCGAGGCGAGGCCATCCGCCCGCAGGCTGCGAAAGCGGCTCCGCTGGGAACTTCACATGAGACTTCAACCGCCGTTGCGGCCGGCGTAACCGGGGAGACGAGAATTACAACGTCCTTGCGCCAGAGCGCGATCAAAACCGATATCGAGCACTCCGACGTCGCCGCCTCCGCGCACGTCCCCGATGCGGGGGCGAGCGAGCCGAATGCGACGGCGCCCGTTTCAACTCCAGCTTCGAGCGAAACCATTCCAGTGCCAAAATCGACACAAGGAAAGGCGATTCCCGCCAAATCTTCGCCGGCGCCCAGAGCCCCCGTCCCCGCCGCTCCCACGAGCGCCGCGACGGGCTCGGCCCTTTCGCCCAAGGCCATTGTCGCCGCGCGCACCGCGGCTGCGGCCCCCATCAAGCCGACTCCCGCCCCCGTGAAGGCGAAGACCTCGGCGCAGAAGCTCGGGTTCAAGACGAACGAGTTCATCGTCTATCCGGCGCATGGCGTTGGACAGATCATCGCGATCGAGACGCAGGAAGTGGCCGGCTTCAGCCTGGAGCTGTTCGTCGTCAGCTTCATCAAGGACAAGATGACGCTGAAGGTGCCGACCAGCAAGGTCGCCGCCGTGGGCATGCGCAAGCTGGCCGAGGCCGAGGTCGTCGACAAGGCGCTCTCGACGCTGAGCGGCCGCGCGCGCGTCAAGCGCACCATGTGGTCGCGCCGCGCGCAGGAATATGAGGCCAAGATCAATTCGGGCGATCTCGTCACCATCGCCGAGGTGGTGCGCGATCTCTATCGGTCCGACACGCAGCCGGAGCAGTCTTATTCGGAGCGCCAGCTCTATGAGGCGGCGCTCGATCGCATGGCGCGCGAGGTCGCGGCCGTGCGCAAGCTCATCGATTCGGAATCGCTCAAGCTGATCGAGTCCTTCCTGCAGAAGGGTCCGCGCCGCGGCGGTCCGAAGGGCGACTCCGATGCGGACGCCGGCGACGATGCGAGCGACGACGAGGGCGAAGAGGACGACGTCGAAGAGCGCGCCGCCTGACGTCGCGCCCCCTTCTTTTGATTTGCACGAAAAAACGCGGCCCGTCGGGGCCGCGTTTTTTTTCGGCGCGGAGAGAGCCGCCCGCCCTACTCGGCGGCGGCGGCAGTCTCCGGCGTCTCCTGGGCTTTGGTCAGCGCCTTGCGCAGCTTGCACAGCGCGCGATTCTCGATCTGGCGCACGCGCTCCTTGGAAATTCCGAGACGATCGCCGAGCGATTCCAGCGTCACCAGGCTCTCGCTGAGCCGCCGCTCCTGCACGATGCGCAGCTCGCGCTCCGACAAGAGCTTCAGCGCATCGGCGAGCCAGCGCGCGCGACGATCGGAGTCGACGCGATCCTCGACGACCTCGTCCGGCAGCGGCCGATCATCGACGAGAAAATCCATGCGCTCGGCGGAAGTCGAGGAATCGTCCTCCACCAATTGGCTGTTGAGCGAGACGTCGGAGCCGGCGAGACGCGAGTTCATCAGCTCCACATCGGCGCGCGAGACGCCGATGGCGCCGGCGATGGCCTGAAAAGCATCGCCCGCCTCCGACTGCGGCGCATGCGCGAGCTTGGCGCGAAGCCGGCGAAGATTGAAGAACAGCGCCTTTTGCGAGGAGCTGGTGCCGCCGCGCACGATCGACCAATTGCGCAGCACATAGTCCTGGATCGATGCGCGAATCCACCATGTCGCATAGGTGGAGAAGCGCACGTCGCGTTCCGGCGCGAAACGCGCGGCCGCCTCCAGCAAGCCGACATGGCCTTCCTGAACGAGATCGGCGACAGGCAGGCCGTAATGGCGAAAGCGCACGGCGAGCGCGATCACCAGCCGCATATGCGCGGAGGCCAGCTTATCCAACGCATCCGTGTCCTTATGGTCTTTCCAGGCGACCGCCAGACGTTTCTCTTCCTCGCGTTCGAGAAAGGGCGCATCCATGGCCGCTTTCACGAGCTCGCGTCCAACTCCGGGCAAATAAGCCATTCTCGCTCTCCGGGGTGGCAGTCGCGCGCGCGGAAGGCTTTCGACCGAAGGGATCGGCCGAGGAAAAAGCGCTGCGACGATGCCTCGATTGAGGAGAATCCCCGAGCGGCCACACAACCGGCGCCGCCGTCCGCCCCCCCGGGAATTCTAAGGCTTACAACATTCTCGGAGCGCGACGGTTCCATCCGTCGTGAGCGTTTCTCACTCGACGACGAGCTTGTATCTCTCGCCCGGCGTGAGGCGGCCTCCATGCTCGAGGCCATTCAGCAATTGAAAATATTCGAGCGGACGATTGGGAACGACCATGCGCTGCGCCATGGATTCCGCCGTGTCGTCCGCGCCCGCGCTCACGATGGAGAGATGCAGCGGACGCGCCTCCAGAGACTCTTCCCAGCTCGAGCGTCGGAATGTCGCGACAGAAGCGGCGAAACGTCGCTCGGCCGCTTCGTCGAGCGCGCGCACGGCGAAGATCAGCCGATAGAGCTCGTCGTCGATCTGGATGACGGCGAGCTTGAAATTCCATTCGCCGGCGCGCGCGCTGGCGACCACCGCCGGCAAACTGTTGACGTCGATACGTTTCATCGACGAGCGCAAGAGCCCGTCCACCCAGCCCGATTCGACATAGGCCTCGAGCGTCTTGCCGACCGGGGCGCGAACGCGATCGAGGCGCAACGCCTCATCGTCGCCCTCCTTCACGCCGAAGACGGCCTCGCTCGAATTCTCGAGCAGAAAGCCCTCCGGCGCGACGAAGGAGAAGCGCAGTCGCGGATGCGCGAATTTGCGGCCGCGCACGAAGCCGTCATTGGGATCGTCGCCATAAGCGAGGCCGTTGATCGCGGCGAGATAGCCCTCGCGATCGCGTGAGCCGACTCCGGGCGCGCTGATCTGCCGCGCCGCCGCGACCGCCTTGGCGATGCGATCGGGCGTCGAGGGATGCGTCGCCAATATGTCCAGCTCGGGCGATTTCTTCTTGCCGTAGAGAACGGCGCGCAGCTCGGCCGATTTGCCGAGCGCGGCGAGGAAGCGCGAGGCGCCATAGGGATCGAAGCCCGCGCGCGCCACCACGCGCACGCCGATGGAGTCGGCCTCCAGCTCCTGCAGCCGCGAGAAGCTCGCGAAGGAGAGCCGCTGCGAGGCGCGCACGTCATCGCCCTTCTGCTTGCTCTGGATAACGGCGGCGGCCTGGCTGATGACCTCCGCCTCGCGCTCGCGCTCGGCGCGAAGCGCGCTGTGCCGCGCGCTCACATGGGCGATCTCATGCGCCATCACCGCCGCCGCCTCGGAGGCGTCGCCGGCGAGCGCGAGCAGGCCGCGCGTGACATAGAGATTGCCGCTCGGCAGGGCGAAAGCGTTGACCACCGGCGTGTTGAGGATGGTCACGCGATAGGCGGCCTGGCCCGGCGTGTCGCTCGCCTGCGCCAGCTTGATCAAAATATCGTCGAGATAGCGCTCCGCCGAGGGGAAGCGATATTCGCCGCCGAATTGCGAGACCAGCTCCTTGTGCTCGGAGGCGGAGGGCTGCTCGCCGCCCACTGTGCGCGGCACGGCGGGGGGCAGCCGCGCATGTTGAGCGCCGACGCCATTGAGAAGCTCGCCCTGCCGCTCGAGCTGGGCGCAGCCGGACAGGCCGAGAAGGACGAAGACCGCGAGCGCGGCGAGACGCGCGCCGGCCGCCGGCCGCACGTCACCGCCGGCCAGACGAGCCGAGGCGCTCGTCGCCGACACGCTCGTCGCCGAGGAGGAGCTCGATCTGCGCCGGAGAGAGGATCTCCATGCGCGGTCCAAAAGCTGTGTCAATCAATCCTCGCACGCGCACTCGCCGCCCCGTGAGCATTCTGGGCGACGTTCCGGCCCGCGCGAATGTCTCGAGATTGCGTTTCCAGATCACGACAGCGAAATCTCCGCGGCGCGGCCCGAAATTCAGATAGAGAGAGCCGCCCGCCTCGCCGATCGCGCCGACGACGCCCTCCACCAGAACCATTCCCTTCTTTCCGAAGAGCGTTTCGGGCCGGCCGGCGTCGAGGATGTGATACTCGCCCGAGGTCCAAAGTCCAAGCTTTCGTCTGCGCGCCTGCTCCTCCGCGGCGAGCAGCCCATTGCGGCAGGCGAATGCGGCCGGATCGGGGCGAAAGCGCGCGAGCCCGGCGCCGATCGCGGCTTCCGCCAGCGAGACGAGCGGCGCGTCGCTCCCCTCCCCCTCGACGAAGAGCCCCGCCGCGGCCGCTCCCCAGCGATCCGGCGTCGCTGTCGGCGCGGCGAGGAAAACGAGCCGGCCGGCGCGCAGACGCTCGGCGAAGAAGCGCTGCAGGCTCTCGCGCGCGGCCGCGCCCGATGGCGGCTCGAGCCCCGAAAGGGTCAAGCGGCGGCCGTCCATCGTCCACAGCTCGAGATCGGAGCCCGGCGCCGCGATCTCGACCGGAACAGCGGCCTCGAGCGCGCAGACGCCCGCCGCCTCCTGCGCCGAACCGGCGGCGGGCGCATGGACGGCGCCCCCCATGCAGAGGAAAAGGCGGGCGGCGTGGCGAAGCTTCGTCAGTCCGAACATTGCGAGCAAAACAGTCGCGAGAGCACGAGAGCGAGCCCGAAGGCTCTCGTCCTTGGACCGCGAGCCTTCCGGCTCGCTCTCGATACCATGCGGACCAGCAGCGAGAAGACTCGTCTTTGCCACATCTCGTGCGACGCTCGCCGCGGCTTCGTCAAATTTTGGTCGAAAGCCGGCTTATGCTACGCCTCGTCCCGCTCCGCTCTCGCGATCGATTCCTCCCATGACCCTTTCGTCACGCTCCATTTTCGCCGGCGCCGCCCTCGGCGCCATGATGGCCGCAAGCGCCGCGCTCGCCGCCGATTCCGACGCTGGCTCCCGCCTCGACAAGCTCGGCCAGGGCATACAGAACATCGGCCAGAATATCGGCCGCCGCCTCGATGTGACGCAGCTCTTCGGCCACCGCGATCCCGAGGAGGACGCCGCCGGCCGCGAGGCGAGCGCCTCGAGCGTGCGCATCGACCGGCTCGAGAACCAGATTCGCGCGCTCAACGGCCAGGTGGAGGAGCTGCAGCATAATGTGCGGCGGCTCGAGGAGCAGCTGCGGCGCGCTCAGGAGAGCGGCGCGGCCGCCTCCGCCCCTCCGCCGCAAGCGCCGCGCGTGGCCGCGACGCCGGAAACGGCCCTCCCCGGCCCGAGCTCCATCTCCCCGGTCGGAACGCGGCGCAATGACGCTCTCGACCCCGGCGCGGCGCCCGGAGCCTCCGGCGGAACCCGCCATAATGACGCTTTCGACGCCGGCTCCAACCCCAATGCGCCGGGCGCGCCGCGTCCTCTCGGCTCGACCCCGCCGAGCGCGCCGCTGCCGGCGGCCGCAACGGCCGGCAGCGTCACCGATCTGCGCTCGCCGGGCGCGCCACTCGATCTCGTCCATGGGCGGCTCGACGCGCCGGCGCCTGCGCCCGCCGCTCCGCCGCCCCCCGGCCCTTCCGCCGCGCTCTCGCCGACGCCCACCGCGCCGCAGACGCCGAGAGACGAGTTCGACCTCGCCGTCTCCAAGCTGCGTCAAGGCGAATATGAAGCCGCTGAAGTGGGTTTCGCCGGCTTTCTCACCCGAAACCCGAAGAGCCGGCTCGCGCCGCAGGCGATCTTCAACCTGGGCGAGAGCTTCTTCTTGCGGAAGCGCTATCGCGAGGCGGCGGAGAAATATCTCGAGATCACCGCCAAGCATCCGGCCTCGCCGCAGGGGCCGGAGGCCATGCTGCGGCTCGGCCAATCGCTGCACGAGATCGGCGCGAACGAGCAGGCCTGCGCCTCCTTCGGCGAGATCGCGGTGAAATATCCGGGCGCGCCGGCGCGGGTGAAAGAAATCGCTCAGCAGGAAAGCAAGAAGGTGCGATGCTGACGGGCGCAAATGCCCGCTGAGCCACCGCTTCCCGATCCCGACCATGCGCTGGCGCCGCTCGCCGGCCATGAAAGGCTGCTGCTCGCCGTCTCCGGCGGGCCGGATTCCATCGCCCTCGTTCTGCTCGCCGCGCGCTGGACGCTCCGCGCGCAAAAGCGCGTCGAGATCGCCACTGTCGACCACGGGCTGCGCGCCGAAGCGGCGCTGGAGGCCGCGCTGGTCGGCGAATGGGCGCGGGCTTTAGGATTTGCTCATCATATTTTGCGGTGGGAGGGCGAAAAGCCCACGACCCGCATTCAGGAGCGCGCGCGAGAGGCGCGCTATCGCCTGCTCCGCGCGCGCGCGCGGGAGATCGGCGCGAGCGCCATCGTCACCGCCCATCACGCCGACGACCAGGCCGAGACGGCGCTGTTTCGGCTGACGCGCGGCAGCGGCGTCGCCGGACTCGCGGCCATGGCCATGGAGTCGCGCGTGGACGGGCTGGCGCTGCTGCGGCCGCTGCTTCCCTTTCGTAAGAGCGAGCTGGAGCGCCTCTGCGCTGCGGCGGAGCATGCTTTCATTCGCGATCCCTCCAATGAGAACCCCGCCTATGCGCGGGTGCGGCTGCGGCGTCTGGCCGCGACTCTGGCCGCGGAAGGGCTGGACGCAGAGGCGCTGCTGCGCCTTTCCGCCCGCGCCGCCCGCGCCGAGGAGGCGCTCGCCTGGTCCGCCGCGCGCGCTGCGCTGGAGCTTGCGGCCGAGCGCGGCCCGGGACTGTTTCGCGCCGAGGCCGCGGCTCTGCGCGCGCTGCCGCGCGAGCTGCTGCTGCGCCTGCTGGCGGCCGAGATCGCCCGCATCGGCGGCGGCGAGCCGCGGCTCGAGCGCCTGGAGCGCGCCGTCGAAAGGCTGGCGGCGGCGCTGACGGCCGAAGGGCGCTTCAAGACGACATTGGGCGGGGCGTGCCTAATATTGGCCGGCGGCGCTCTCGCGATCACGCCCGAGCCCCCCCGACGCGCCGAGATCGCGCCACAGCCGTAAAAAAGCCACTCCGCTTCGATCGTATGAGCCTCGGCGACACGCCTCTTCGCGCTGCGAAACGCAGGCGACGCGCGCATCGCGAGACGGCGAGAACGTCGCGGCGAGGCGATCTCTTGGCAATCGCTTCCGACGCGCCTAGATTACATGAAACGACTTCTGTTTTCCGGGATGGCCCCGGCGGAATCGTCATTCGCAAGGTTCGACATGAACGCAAACTTCAGGAACATCGCTCTTTGGGCGATCATCGGGCTGCTCGTCGTGGCGCTCGTCATGCTGTTCCAGCAGCCGGGTCAGCGGACTCCGATCCGCGATATCACCTTCAGCGAATTGCTCACGCAGATCGATCAGGGCCGCGTCCACGACGTGACGATCGCCGGCAATGAGATCACCGGGCATTTCTCCGATAATCGGCCGTTCTCGACCTATGCGCCCAATGATCCGTCGCTCGTGCAGCATCTGACCGCGAAGAATGTCGCCATCAGCGCGCGTCCGCCGGCCGACGGCAACAGCTGGCTGATGACTCTGCTCATCAACGGCCTGCCGCTCATCGCCTTCCTCGGCGTGTGGATTTTCCTGTCGCGCCAGATGCAGGGCGCCGGCGGCCGCGCGCTCGGCTTCGGCAAGTCCAAGGCCAAGCTGCTGACGGAAACGCAGGGCCGCGTCACTTTCGAGGACGTCGCCGGCGTCGACGAGGCCAAGGAAGATTTGCAGGAGATCGTCGAGTTTCTGCGCGATCCGCAGAAGTTCCAGCGCCTCGGCGGACGCATTCCGCGCGGCGTGCTGCTCGTCGGTCCGCCCGGCACGGGTAAGACGCTGCTCGCCCGCGCCATCGCCGGCGAGGCGAACGTCCCCTTCTTCACCATCTCCGGCTCGGACTTCGTCGAAATGTTCGTCGGCGTCGGCGCCTCCCGCGTGCGCGACATGTTCGAGCAGGCGAAGAAGAACGCGCCCTGCATCATCTTCGTCGACGAGATCGACGCCGTCGGTCGTCACCGCGGCGCCGGTCTCGGCGGCGGCAATGACGAACGCGAGCAGACCTTGAACCAGCTGCTCGTCGAGATGGACGGCTTCGAGGCCAATGAGGGCATCATCCTCATCGCCGCGACCAACCGCCCCGACGTGCTCGATCCCGCCCTGATGCGTCCCGGCCGCTTCGATCGTCAGATCAATGTGCCGAACCCCGACTTCATCGGCCGCGAGAAGATCCTCAAGGTTCACGCCCGCAAGGTGCCGCTGGCGCCGGATGTGGATCTCAAGGTCGTCGCGCGCGGCACGCCAGGCTTCTCGGGCGCCGATCTCATGAACTTGGTGAACGAGGCCGCTCTGCTGGCGGCTCGCCGCAGCAAGCGCATCGTCACGCGGCAGGAGTTCGAGGATTCGCGCGACAAGATCATGATGGGCGCCGAGCGTCGCACTCTGGTGATGACGGAGGAGGAGAAGCGCCTCACCGCTTTCCACGAGGGCGGCCATGCGCTGGTGCAGCTCAACATGCCGGGCTCCATCCCGATCCACAAGGCGACGATCATCCCGCGCGGCCGCGCGCTGGGCATGGTGCAGGGCCTGCCGGAGCGCGATCAGATCTCGCAGACCTATGAGCAGCTGAAGGCGATGCTGGCGCTGGCCATGGGCGGGCGCGTGGCGGAGGAGCTGGTGTTCGGCCATGACAAGGTGACGTCGGGCGCCGCGAGCGACATTCAGCAATGCACGCGCATCGCGCGGGCGATGGTGACGCAGCTCGGCTTCTCCGACAAGCTCGGCACGGTGGCTTACGCCGAGCCGCAGCAGGAGCAGTTCCTCGGTTATTCGATGGGCCGCACGCAGACGCTCTCCGAGGCGACGCAGCAGACGATCGACGCGGAAGTGCGCCGCCTGGTGCAGGAAGGCTATGACGACGCCAAGCATATCCTCACCGAGAAGCGCGCCGACCTCGACGTGCTGGCGAACGGCCTGCTCGAGTTCGAGACGCTGACCGGCGACGAGCTGATCGGCCTGCTGCAAGGCAAGCGCCCCGTGCGCGAGGATGTGCCGCCGGCCGCGCCGCCGGCCCGTCCCTCGCCGGTGCCGTCGACGGGCCGCACGCGGCCTTCGCCGGAGCCCGACGCGGGCGGTCTGGAGCCGCATCCGGTCTAATCGCCAGAACGAGGAAATTTCAGAAGCCCGGCCCCAAAGGCCGGGCTTCTTCTTTTTCCAGCGGGAATTGGCGCCGACCCGATCACGACGCGGGATTTGCCGACCAAGCAAATACAATCCCCTCATCCTGAGGCGCTTTTTGCGGCACGCAAAAAGCCTCGAAGGACGTTCCAGCGACACGCAGCGGCGAGACCCTTCGAAACGCCCGCACCCAAGTCGGGCAAGCCCGACTTGGGCATTATCATGCCGATCTCGGGTAAACCCGAGATCGATGCGGGCTCTTCAGGGCGAGGGACGGATGTTTCATCCGAATGGATCGATCGGAAGTCGTCTGACTAGCGCGCCCGCTCAGTAGACGGCGTAAGAAATGACCGGATGCCGCGGCCTCGGTCGACGCCCGGCCCTCCGCCGGGACCGACGCGCTCTCGAGATCATTTCTCGCGCCCCATAGCCCATACAAAAACCGAGCCCTAAGAGGAGATATGCGTTCACCAAATCCATGACTCGCCCCGCCGCCGTCGCTCGCGTCGCGGCAGAGAGTCGCCGATTTGAAAAATCGTCTCACGATCGTAATTCTGCGGAAACGATGGCGAGAAGCTATCGTAAATTCAGCTCCGTGGACCAAAAAACACGATTGCGGCCCCGGCTAGACAAATTGTCGCACCCGTCGCATCCCATCGATCGGGAGCGCGCCCTTCCACCGCCCACAACCAGAAGAGCGAGAGCGCGATATAGACGCCGCCGTAAGCCGCATAGGCCCGGCCCGCCGCCTCGGCCTCGACGCGGGTGAGGAGAGCCGCGAAGACGATCAACGACGCGACGCCGGGCAAGGACCAGAGCGGCGACCTCCCGAGCCGCAGCCATGCCCAAAAGGCGTAGCAGCCGGCAATCTCGGCTACGGCGGCCCCCAGATAGACGGCGAAAACGCCCGCGACATTCACGCGAGCAGCGCCTCGACGGCCTCCGGCGGGCGGCACAGCGCGGCCTTGTCGCCGATGACGACGATCGGCCGCTCGATCAGAATCGGATTCTTCTCGATCGCGTCGAAAATCGCCTCGTCCTTCACGGAAAGGTCGCCGAGGCCGAGCTCCTCATAGGGCGTGCCGCGCTTGCGGAGGATGTCCCTTACGCCCTTGCCCATCTGCTTCAGCAGCGCCTTCAGCGCCTTTCGGTCCGGCGGCGTCTTCAAATATTGCACCACCTCCGGCTCGAGCCCGGCCTCCTTCAGCCGCGCCAGCACCTTGCGGGATGTGCCGCAGGCGGGATTATGGTAGATGACGACCTTCATCGAGCCCCCCGGATCATGTTAGCGTGCGTGAGCATAGCCCCGTCCGCGCGCAGAGCGAAGCGGCGGCGCGGCGCGTTCACGGGCCGCGTTCGGGAATACGCATTAACCACAGGACGCGAAAGGCGATGGAAGCGGCCAGTATGGATGACGATATTTCTTCATATCCTTTTCCGATCATGCCCGCAGGGTCGGCGTTTGGACCGAAAACGCCCACAATCTCGAGGTCGACTGGCGCCGCAGCGGCGGCTCTTTCGCCCTTCCGGCGCCGCCGCCCGCGCCGTTTCCCGGAGAACGACAAGCAATGACGCGCAGCTATTTCGGCACCGACGGCATTCGCGGACGCGCCAATCAGAAGATCACGCCCGAGCTCGCCCTCAAGGTCGGCCAGGCGGCCGGCCTCGTGTTCAATCGCGACAGCGAGCGGCGCCACCGCGTCGTCATCGGCAAGGACACGCGGCTCTCCGGCTATATGATCGAATATGCGCTGGTCGCCGGCTTCACCTCCGTCGGCATGGAGGTGCTGCTGCTCGGCCCCATGCCGACGCCGGCCGTCGCCATGCTGACGCGCTCCATGCGCGCCGATCTCGGCGTGATGATCTCGGCCTCGCACAATCTCTACGAGGACAATGGCATCAAGCTGTTCGGCCCGGACGCATTCAAGCTGTCCGACGAGACCGAGGCGGAGATCGAGAAGCTGCTCGACCGCGATCTGACCAGCCGGCTCGCCGGGCCGCACGAACTCGGCCGCGCCAAGCGCGTCGAGGACGTGCGCGCCCGCTATATCGAATACGCCAAGCGCACGCTGCCGCGGAACATGAGCTTCGAGGGGCTGCGCGTCGTGCTCGATTGCGCCAATGGCGCCGCCTATAAGGTGGCGCCGGAAGCGCTATGGGAGCTCGGCGCCGAGGTCATCACCATCGGCGACCAGCCGGACGGCTTCAACATCAATCGCGACGTCGGCTCCACGGCCCCGCAAGCGCTGCGCGACAAGGTGCGCGAGATGCGCGCCGATGTCGGCATAGCGCTCGACGGCGACGCCGATCGCGTCATCATGGTCGACGAGCTCGGCCATGTGATCGACGGCGATCAGCTGATGGCGGTGGTCGCGCGCAGCTGGCGCGACGAGGGATTGCTCGCCAAGCCCGGCGTCGTCGCCACCATCATGTCCAATCTCGGCTTCGAGCGCCATTTGCAGGGGCTGGGCCTCAATCTCGAGCGCACAGCGGTCGGCGACCGCTATGTCATCGAGCGCATGCGCGAGCTCGGTTACAATCTCGGCGGCGAGCAATCGGGCCATGTGATCCTCTCCGATTACGGCACCACCGGCGACGGACTCGTCACCGCCATGCAGGCGCTCGCCGCGGTCAAAAAGCTGAATCGCAATGTGAGCGAGGTGTGCCGCTGCTTCGAGCCGCTGCCGCAAGTACTCAAAAATGTGCGGGCGCGCGGCGCGCGGGCGCTGGAGCAGGCCCCCGTCGTCGCAGCGATCGAGGAAGGCCGCCGCCGCCTCGAGGGCTCCGGCCGTCTCGTCATCCGCCCCTCTGGCACAGAGCCGGTCATTCGCGTGATGGGCGAAGGCGACGACCCGGAGATCGTCGGCAGCGTCGTGGACGATATTTGCGACGCCCTCACGCGGGCCGAGGCGGCGTAAGGCGCGAAAGGCAAAAAGCGCCGCGGACGGAAACGCCATGGCTGCGCGGCGCAGCCTCAGAAGGATAGATGCAAGGCTGGAGGATAGTTAGCGATGGCGACGGCCGCAGAATTCCGTGCTGAATTACGCTCGAGGTTTCACACAGCAGAGGCTGCAGGCTGCAACACTCTCGATGTCATAGCCCGCGATCTTCATGACGCCGCTCAAATGGCTAATCCGACCCGAACCCAACGTTTCCCGAATTGTTGCAGCGTGATGCGGCAAGAGCAGCGAGTCGGGATCGACATCGTCATATCTGAGAAGGCTAGCGACGGACCGAACTTCGCGATTCGCTATCGCTTGCCACGATAGACTCTGTCTCGCAGCCCATGCGTCGCATTCAATGTATTTCGACAAATCACAGCTACCTACATCGTCGGTAAGGTTAACTCCACTTTAAGCGTTCTCGCTCAATCTTCCTTCACATTGGCTTAGCGCCAAGGGTCCGCGCCGCGGTCCTCTATCGTGAAGGGAAGACATAAATGGGCAAGACGAGAGCCCTCTTCATAGCGGCCGCGTTCGCTTCCGCCATGACCATGAGCTTCAGCGCATTCGCCGCCGATCTTCTGCTGCCGCCGCCTCCGCCGGTCGAGCCGCCGCCGCCCGCCGATTTCGGCGGCTGGTATCTGCGCGGCGACGTCGGCGTCGGCGTGAATCAGCTTTCCAACCTGCGCTCGACCTTCGATCCGACCGTCCTCGTGCCGGCGCCGCAGTTCGATCAATATTCGATCGGCGACAGCGCTTTCGCGGGCGGCGGCGTCGGCTATCAGATCAACAACTGGTTCCGCGTCGATGTGACCGGCGAATATCGCACCGCCGCCAATTATCGCGCCACGCAGAGCTACGCCAATATCTTCGGCCTCGCCTGCGGCGTGCGCTGCTATGACATCTATAGCGCGCAGCACAGCGCGGCGGTGTTCCTGGCGAATGGCTATGTCGATCTCGGCACTTGGTACGGCGTCACGCCCTTCGTCGGCGGCGGCGTCGGCGTCGCGGTCAATTGGCTGAACAATCTCTATGACCTCTCGGCGCAGCCGGCCGGCGGCTTCGGCATCGCCCAGGACGCGACCAAGACCAATTTCGCCTGGGCCGTGATGGCGGGTCTCGCCTATAACATCACGCCCAATTTCAAGGTCGAGCTCGGCTACCGCTATCTCGACATGGGCAAGTTCCAAACCAATGTGATCGGCTGCCAGGCCGCCGGCTGCGCGGGCGAGCGCCAGAGCTTCCAGCTCGCCTCGCACGACATTCGCCTCGGCTTCCGCTACGCGCTGCTGGCGCCGGCCCCGGTGCTGCTGGCGCCTCCCGGCCCGCTGGTCCGCAAATACTGATCCGACGCTTCTCCGAAGCCTCTGGGCGCGCGGCTTGCGAGAGCCGCGCGCCTTTTGTTTTGCGCGTGCGCCGTCGCAATCCTCTGGACGAGCAGCCCCGCCCCTCTCGCGGGACGGCGCAAAATCGGCCATATCTCCCGCATGGCCAAGCGTCCCGCCAAATCCCCCGCCCCCGAGGGCGATGATCCCGCCCCGCCGATCGCCGCCGGGCCCAATGTGCCGGAGCTGTCCGTCTCCGAGCTCGCCAACGCCTTGAAGCGCACGGTGGAGGATCGCTTCGGCCATGTGCGCGTGCGCGGCGAGATCACCAATTATCGGGGGCCGCACTCCTCCGGCCATGTCTATTTCAGCCTGAAGGACCAGAACGCCCGCCTCGACGCAGTGATCTGGAAGATGACCTTCCTGCGCCTGCGCGTGAAGCCGCAAGAGGGGCTGGAAGTCGTCGCCACCGGCAAGATCAGCACGTTTCCAGGCAAATCCTCCTATCAGATCGTCATCGAGACATTGGAGCCGGCCGGCGCCGGCGCGCTGATGGCTCTGCTCGACGAGCGGCGCAAGCGCCTCGCGGCCGAAGGGCTGTTCGACGCCGAACGCAAAAAGCCCCTGCCCTTCCTGCCCCTCGTCGTGGGCGTCGTCACCTCGCCGACCGGCGCGGTGATTCGCGACATATTGCACCGGCTGCTCGATCGCTTTCCGCGCCGCGTGCTGGTCTGGCCGGTTCGCGTGCAGGGGGAAACCTGCGCGGCCGAGGTCGCCGCGGCGATCGACGGCTTCAACGCTCTGCCCGTGGGCGGGCCTATTCCACGGCCGGATGTGCTGATCGTCGCACGCGGCGGCGGCTCGCTCGAGGATTTGTTCGGCTTCAATGAGGAGATCGTGGTGCGCGCGGCCGCGGCCAGCGCCATTCCGCTGGTCTCGGCAATCGGCCATGAGACCGACACCACGCTCATCGATTTCGCCGCCGATCTTCGCGCCCCCACCCCCACGGGCGCCGCAGAAAAATGCGTGCCCGTGCGCGCCGAGCTCATCGAGCAGACGGCCAATCTCGCCCGCCGCCTCGGCGGGGCGGAGCGGCGGCTTCTCGACGCCAATCGTCGCCACCTCGCCTCGCTGCAACGTGTGCTGCCGGCGGGGGCGCAATTGCTGCTCGCTCCCGCCCAGCGCGCCGATCGCGCCGGCGAGCGGCTGCGCGGCAATTTGCGACGCGCGCTGGACGGCCGCCGCCTCGCGCTCTCGCGCGTCTCCCATGTGCTGGCCCGCCATTCCCCGCAGGCGGAGCTGGCGCGCGCCTCCGAGCGGCTGAAGGGCCTGCACGCCCGCCTGCGCCAGGGCCTCGCCGCCCGCCTCGCCCTCTCCCGCCGGGAGGCCGAGGGCGCGCAGAGGCGGCTCGACCATGCCGAGCAGCGGCTGCGCTCGGCCTTCATCCGCATATTGGACGAGCGGCAGGCGCGGCTCGACCGGCTCGATCAGCTGAGGCTTTCCCTCGGCTACAAGCAGGTACTCGCGCGCGGCTTCGCGCTGGTGCGAGACGAGGCCGATAACTTGTTGCGGCGTGCTGGCGACGTCACGCTTGGCGCACGCGTGAAGATTCAATTCGCCGATGGAGAAATCGCGGCCCGGGCAGAAAGCGGTTCCCCCTCTGAATCCGGCGGCGCGTCGCCCGCTCCGGCCCCTATCGCACGGCCGAAGCGCGGAAAAGACAAGGGCGGCGGCGACCAGGGCTCACTCTTTTGAAACCACGCGGCAAATTTCCGCTCGGCGTGCGCCATCGCCTCAGCGGCGCGGTTGCGCAGCGAAACGGCGCTCGCCATATGCTCGAACAGGAGGCCAGCTCCATGTTCAAGCGCTCTTCCTCGCCACAGTCGGATGGTCTGAGGCTCCAGGCCATGGACGCCGATGATCTCTCCTGCCTCTCCGCTCTGCTCCAGGATGCGCTGGTGCGGGTCGGAGACATCGCCTTTCTGCCCGAGCAGCGGCGCTTCGCCTTCGTCGGCTGCCGCTACGACTGGGCCGCCGCCGAGCAGGGCAAGCGTGAACGCTGCCATGCGGGCGTCCATTTCGACGGGGTGCGGCGGGTGCGCCAGCTCAAAATCCCCCGCGCCGAGCCCGAAGCGATTTTGGACCTTCTGGCCGTCACTTTCGAGCCCGCCGCCGAGCCTCCGGGGGGCGTCGTCACGCTGATTTTTGCCGGCGGAGCGGCGATTTCCCTCGATGTGGAATGCGTCGAGGCCCGCCTTCAGGACCTCGGTCCGCGCTGGGCCGCGAAGGCCTGTCCGTCACATGAGCTTGACGAAGACGGCGAGGGAGGGTCATGACAACCGGAAATACCGGTTGGAGAAGAACATGACTTGGCGATTGGATGCGTCGGCGGCGGATTTCGAGGAGCGCTTCACCGCGCTGCTGGCGACGAAGCGCGAGGCCGCCCAGGACGTCGACGACACGGTCCGCGGCATTATCGAGGAAGTGGCCGCCCGGGGCGACGCCGCGCTGATCGACTATTCCAAGCGCTTCGACCATATCGACCTCGCGCAGACCGGCATCGCGCTGACGAAAGCCGAGATCGACGCGGCGGAGGCCAAGGTCCCGAAGGAGACGCTCGAAGCGCTCGACCTCGCCCACGCCCGCATCGCGGCCTTCCACGAGCGCCAGCGCCCGCAGGACCTGCGCTATAAGGACGCAGCCGGCGTCGAGCTCGGCTGGCGCTGGAGCGCGCTCGAATCGGTCGGCCTCTATGTGCCGGGCGGCACCGCCTCCTACCCCTCCTCCGTGCTGATGAACGCCGTGCCGGCCAAGGTGGCCGGCGTCGATCGGCTGGTGATGGTGGTCCCCGCCCCGCATGGGGTGATCGACCCGCTGGTGCTGGCCGCGGCCAAGCGCGCCGGCGTCGACGAGGTCTATCGCGTCGGCGGCGCGCAGGCCGTCGCGGCGCTCGCCTATGGCACCGAGACGATTCGCCCCGTGGCCAAGATCGTCGGCCCCGGCAACGCCTGGGTGGCCGCCGCCAAGCGCCGCGTCTTCGGCCTCGTCGGCATAGACATGATCGCCGGCCCTTCGGAAATTCTGGTGCTCGCCGACAAGACCGCCAATCCCGATTGGGTGGCGATCGATCTGCTCGCCCAGGCGGAGCATGACGAATCGGCGCAGTCGATCCTCATCACCGACGATCCCGCCTTCGCCGACGCGGCCGCCGCCGCCGTGGAGCGCCAGCTGGCGACGCTGTCGCGCTTCGAGATCGCCTCCAAGAGCTGGCGCGACTATGGCGCGATCATCGTGACCAAGAGCCTCGCCGCTTCCATTCCGCTCGCCGACCGCATCGCCGCCGAGCATTTGGAGATCGTCTCTGAAGACGCCGAGGAATTGGCCGCCAAGGTGCGCAACGCCGGCGCGATCTTCATCGGCGCCTATACGCCGGAGGCGATCGGCGATTATGTCGGCGGCTCCAATCACGTTCTGCCGACGGCGCGCTCGGCGCGCTTCTCGTCGGGCCTCAGCGTGCTGGATTTCGTGAAGCGCACGTCGATCTTGAAGTGCGACGCCGCCTCGCTGAAGGCGATCGGCCCCGCCGCCGTCGCTCTCGGCGACGCCGAGCGGCTGCAGGCGCATGCGCGCTCTGTGGCCGTGCGCCTCGATCAGCGCGGGGCGTGAGGTGGCGACGAGCGCGACCAAGCGGCTGATCTCCGTCACGCTCGATGAGGCATCCATCGGGCGCGGCACCGCGGATCAGGAGCATGAGCGCGCCATCGCCATCTATGATCTCATCGAGGACAACAGCTTCGCGCTGGAAGGGCATGACGGCGGGCCTTACGCCCTCGTCATCGCCCTGCATGACGCCAAGCTCGTCTTCGACGTCCGCGACGAGGCCGGCGCCACTATCGTCACGCATATTTTGTCGCTGACGCCCTTCAAGCGTCTGCTGAAAGACTATTTTCTCGTTTGCGAGACCTATTACGCCGCGATCCGTACCGCGACGCCGAGCCGGATCGAGGCGATCGACATGGGCCGGCGCGGGCTGCACAATGAGGGCGCGGCCCTGCTCGCCGAACGGCTGAAGGGCAAGATCGACTGCGACACGGACACTGCGCGCCGCCTCTTCACGCTGGTCACGGCCCTGCACTGGAAGGGCTGAGCCCATGCCGGAGGGAGGCGGACCCGTATCACGGCCGAGCGCCGTGCTGTTCGCCTGCACGCAGAACGCCGTGCGCTCGCCCATGGCCGAGGCGCTGGGGCGACATTATTTCGGCCGCGAGATCTATTTCGCCTCCGCCGGCCTGAAGCGCGGCGAGCCCGACCCTTTCGCCATCGCCGCGATGGACGAGCTCGGCGTCGACATCTCCCGCCACAAGCCGCACACATTCGAGGATTTGGAAGATTCCAACTTCGATCTCATCGTGACCTTGTCGCCGGAGTCGCATCACAAGGCGCTGGAATTCACGCGCACAATGGCGGTCGACGTCGTCTATTGGCCGACGCTCGACGCCACCGCGACCAGCGGCTCGCGCGAGACGATATTGGATTCTTATCGCGCCGTGCGGGATTCGCTGTCGAAACGCATTTTGAAGCTGCTGTCGGTGGAGCATGGATCGGATTGAGGCGGCCCAAAGCAGTCATCGCGAGCGAAGCGAAGCGATCCAGGGGCCGCCCGACGACTCTGGATTGCTTCGCTCCGCTCGCAATGACGGGAAACGTCACCCACGCGCCAGAATAGCGAAGAGCAGCGTGAGCTGACAGGCGAAGCCGATGAGGAACATCGGCGTGCGCAGCCATGGCAGGCCGAGCGTGTAGACGACATAATGCGCGGCGCGCGAGGCGAAGAACAAGAGCGCTGCGAGCGCCGTCGCCGATGTGCCGCCGCCGACGATCTGAATCGTCAATGCGAGCACAGCGAAGACGACGAGATTTTCGATCATATTCGTATGGGCGCTCTTGGCGCGCTGCGCCCATGGCGCCTTCGTGGCCACATCATGCCGAGGATCGCTGAATGTCGCGATCGGCCCCAGCTCCAAAATGCGCTGCAGAATATAGGGAATCCACAAGACCGAGGCGAGGCCGGCGGTCAGCACGGTCCAATAGAGCTCGGGAGAAATTGCGTTGGTCATAGCGTGTCGCGCTCCTCATTCGTCGAAGACGAGAGGCAAGCTAGCGAAGCGATTTCAATTGGTGAAGTACGCAGAAATATCGCTTATACTGACGTGTTATGTCGATACGGCAATAAATGATACTAATGCACGATCCACCCTCCCCTTCAGGGGGAGGGTCGGCCGGCGATAGCCGGACGGGGTGGGGTTCAACGGCGAAGACTCGGGGCGTCACCCCCTCCCGAGCGCATTCGCGCTCGACCTCCCCCCCTCGAGGGGGAGGTGGAAACGCCGCCCTCGGCGAGAAATTGAGAGCACCGTCACATGCGCAAGCAGCGGCACGTAGAATATGACGAATGCCCGATCGAGGGCGCGATGGACATTATCGGCGGCAAGTGGAAGCCGTCGATCCTCTTTCGTCTCGCCGATGGAACCAAGCGCTTTTCCGAATTGCAGCGGCTGCTGAAAACGATCACGCAGCGCACGCTGACGCAGCAATTGCGCGATCTCGAGCGCGATCGCATGATCTCGCGCCACGTCTATGCGGAAGTGCCGCCGCGCGTCGAATACAGCCTCACCGAGCGCGGCCGCTCGCTGGAGCCGGTGCTGGCGCTCTTGTTCCGCTGGGGCGTCGACAATGTGCTGGCGGAAAAGGCTACAGAAGCTCGACAAGCCCCCGCGCCGCGGCGATCAGCCGACGGTCCGACCAGCGTGGGCCGATCAGCGAAATCGCGAGCGGCGGCGCGCCCGCGGGCCGTGAAAGCGGAACGCTGATCTGCGGCAGTCCGAAGAAGCTCGCGAAGAGAAACGTGCGGAACATCCGATAGCGCTTGGCGTCGAGCTCTTCCTCGCTTTCGTCCAGCCGCGGCGCGGCGAAAGGCGTCGTCGGAACGATGATGAGGCTGTTCTCGCCGAACATGGCCGCGATGCGCGCGCGCGCATCGCGCCGAAAAGCGTCGGCCTCGGCTTTGGCGGCAGGCGTCACTTTCGACGCCATGTCGAAGCGCTCTGCAATGCCGGGACCGAATTGCGGATGTTCCGCCGCGATCCAGGCGCCATGCGCGCCCCAGGCCTCATAGGCTTGGAGATTGCGGAAATGACGCAGCGACTCGGTCCAGAATTCCTCGCCGAGCGCCGCGTCTCGCTCGGAAAATCCTTGCGCGACGATGGCGCGCGCCGGCGCCATGGCGGCGGCGGTCTCGGCGTCGCATTGCGCGAAAGCCTCATCGAGGAAGACGGCCTCGTCGAATGCGCCTTGCGTGAGATCGCGCGGCAGCAGCGCGTCGCCGACTCGCGCCATGAGATCGATATCGCGCGCGAACCAGCCGATGACGTCGAGCGAGGCGGCGAGCGGAACGACGCCATTCACGCTGATCGCGCCATGCGAGGAACGAAATCCGTAAATTCCGCAAAAGGCCGCCGGCGCGCGGCAGGAGCCGGCCGTATCCGTGCCGAGCGCGAAATCGGCGAGCCCAGCGGCGACGGCGGAAGCCGAGCCGGAGGAGGAGCCGCCCGGATGGCGATCCGGCGCGGCGGGATTTTTCGGCGTTCCGTAATGGGCGTTGGCGCCGAGCAGGCTATAGGCCATCTCGTCCATATGCGCCTTGCCGACGAGCCGCGCGCCGCAGGCGAGTAGCCGATCGACGACAGGCGCGTTCATCGCCGCGGCCGCGTGAGTCGCCGCCCATGTCGGCTGGCCATTGGCGGAGACGAGGCCCTCGACGTCGATGTTCTCCTTGACGACGAAGCGCGCGCCGGAAAGCGGCCCCTGCGCCGAAGCCGAAACATCGAGCGAATGCATCAGAGCGGACGAAGAGCCCGACATTCCGTTTCCTCCCATCGAGCGCCGCGCGATCATTCATTGCGGGTTCATCGGCGATGGCGATTTTCGACGACGATCCGACTTTTGCAAGATGCGGATTGAATTTTCACGAAACGACAGGTGCGGAAATGACAATCAAGAAATATGTCGCCGAGGCGATCGGCGCAGGCGCTCTGGTGCTGCTCGGATGCGGCTCGGTGACGCTGGGCGAGCTCGGCGGCGTGCTGGGCTCGACGCAAGGAATCGGCCCGCTCGCCGTGCTGCCGATCGCCTTCGCCTTCGGCCTCACCGTCACCGCCTTCGCCTATGGCATAGGGCCGGTCTCGGGCTGCCACATCAATCCGGCGGTCTCGATCGGCGTCTGGTCCGCGGGGCGGCTCTCGACGCGCAATCTCATCGGCTATGTCATCGCGCAATGTCTCGGCGCCATCGCCGGCGCGGCGATCCTCTACGCCATTTTGAAAGGCCGCGAAGGCGGATATGACGTCGCCGCCGCCGGCCTCGGTCAGAACGGCTGGAGCAATATTTCGACGGCCTCGGCCTTTCTGGCGGAATTCGTCGGCACATTCCTGTTTCTCGTCGTCATCCTCGGCGCGACCTCGACCAATGGCGGCACCGCCTCGGCGGGCCTGGCCATCGGCCTCGCCCTCGTCGTCATCCATATCGCGCTCATTCGCGTGACCGGCACTTCGGTCAATCCGGCGCGCTCGCTCGGCCCGGCGGTCTTCGTCGGCGGCAAGGCGCTGGAGCAGCTGTGGCTGTTCTTCGCGGCGCCGCTGCTCGGCGGGCTGACGGCCGGCCTGCTGTTCCGCTGGCGCGGCCTGGAGCCCTGACGGGATCGCTCCGGCCTCCACACGATTGAGCCGGAGCTTTCGCGCATGGCAGGATCGCTCCTCTTTCACGAGGAGATCGATCGATGGCGCATCACCCGATCCGCGGCTTCGCTCTGGCCGCCATTTTCTCATCCCTGATCGCGGCGCCGGCCTTCGGCCAGAGCCTCGATCTCTCCAAATCGACCATCGTCGATCTCACCCACCCCTTCGACTCCAAGACCATTTATTGGCCGACCTCGCCCTCCGGCTTCGAGCTCAAATCGCTGCACAATGGCCTCACCGAGCGCGGCTATTTCTTTGCGGCGAACAGCTTCTGCTCGCCCGAGCATGGCGGCACCCATCTCGACGCGCCATTGCATTTCGCGCGCGGCCATTGGACGAACGCCGAAATTCCCGTCGATCGCTTCGTCGGGCCGGCCTTCGTCATCGATGTGAGCGCCAAGGCCGCCGCCAATCCCGATTACTTGCTGACGCCGGAAGACATCGCCGAATGGGAGGACGCGCATGGACGCATTCCGCAAGGCGCCATCGTGCTGCTGCGCACTGGCTGGAGCGCGCGCTGGAGCGACCGCAAGGCCTATCTCGGCGATGATGCGCCCGGCGACGCCACGCATCTGCATTTCCCCGGCTATGGCGCGCAGGCGGCGGCGCTGCTCGTCGTCGATCGCCGCGCCAAGCTCATCGGCATCGACACGGCGAGCGTGGACCATGGCCCGTCGCAGGATTTTCTCGTGCATCGCATCGTCGCCGGCGCCGACGCCGCGGGGCTCGAGAATCTCGACAATCTCGACAAATTGCCGGCCACCGGCGCCATTGTCTTCGCCCTGCCGATGAAGATTTCCGGCGGCACCGGCGGGCCGGCGCGCATCGTCGCCGTCGTGGCGCAATGAGCCGCGCCTATTCGTGATCGGCGAGCCAATGCTCGAGCGCGTGAAAGCTCGCCTGCGCGCCATGAATCATCGACGGCAGCAGGCCGCGCGCCGCGCCCGCCTCCAGCGCCGCGCAGCAGAGACGCCAATCCTCCGTCTCGCCGCCCGAGAGGAAGCGCCGGCCGCGCGCGCAGCCGGCGCCGAGCAGCGGATCGAGCGCGGCGGCGAGAAAGGCCGCGCCGAAGCTCGATCCTTCACGCACATAGAGCGCGCCGAGCCATTCGCCCGGCTCGCGCAGCGCCGGCGCCTCCGCCATGGGCAGGCGCGCGATGGATTCGCCGCTCGCGCCGAGATCGAGAAGATCGCGCGTCAAAAGATGCGCGCGGGCGCCGATGCGCAGATCGACGCCATGGCCGAGCGCGGCCTCGATCAGCGCGCGCTCGAAAGGCAGATGAAATCCATAGAGCCGCCCGAGCAGGCGCGAATATTGCGGCGCTGCGATCGTCCCCGCGGCGAGCGCCGCCAGCGTCGGATGCGCATGCAGCCGCAGATGCGCCGCCTGCGTCGCGCTGCGCAGCGCCGCTCGCGCTGGTGACGCCATGTCGCCCGCGACGCTCACGCGCGCGACGCCCGCGGCCGCGAGGCCGCGCTTGTCGAGGCGTCTTGCGACATTGCGCGCGAGAGCGCGCCGACCAGCTCCTCCGACGCATAGGGCTTGGCGACGACGGGACGGCCGGCGAAGCGCGCAGGCGTCACGATGCGACTCTCGAATCCCGTGGTGAAGACGAAAGGAACATGCGCCTGCGCCAGCGCGTCGGCGACCGGCCACACCGGCTCGCCGTCGAGATCTATGTCGAGCAGAGCGACGTCGAAATCGGGCCGCAGCGCCGCGCGCAGGCCGTCCCAGACGGTGGCGCAGCTATGCGCGATCTCCATGCCCCATTCCTCCAGCAGCTCGCGGACGGAGATCGCGACGAGAGCGGCGTCCTCGACCAGCAGAACGCGCCGATGCGACAGGGCTCGCGGAGTCGGCTCGTCGCCGTCGCCGCGCGGCGGCCGCTTCTCGCTCTCGCGCGGCCCCTTGGCGAAGGCGATCTGCGAGACGGGAATGCGCAGGCGGCATTCGACGCCGCTCGCAGCAAAGCTCAGCTCCGCCGCGCCGCCGAGATCGATCGCCAGCGTGCGCTCGATCAGCATGCGGCCGAAGCCGGAGCGCTCCGGCGGAACGACCTTCGGGCCTTTGCTCTCCTTCCAGATCAGCTCGACGCGCTCCTCGCCCTTCTCGCGGCGACGGCGCCAATCGACGCGCACCACGCCGCCCGGCGCGGAGAGCGCGCCATATTTGGCGGCGTTGGTGGCGAGTTCGTGGATCGCCATGCTGACGGCGAGCGCCGCCTTGGGCTTCAAGGCGATCGGCTCGCCGCTGATGTGGCAGGCGTTCGTCTCCCCCTGGCGAAAAGGTGCGAGCTCGTCCTCGACGATGGCGCGGATCGACAGGCCTTCCCATCGGCTCTGCGTCAGCAGATTTTGCACGCGCGCCATCGTCAGCAGGCGGCTCTGCAATGTCGCGTTGAACTCCTCGAGCGAAACCGAGGAGCGCGCCGTGAAGCGCACCAACGATTGGATCACCGATAGCGTGTTCTTCACGCGATGCTCGAGCTCGGCCATCAGAAAATCCTGACGCGCCTGCGCCGCCTGCCGCTCGCGCACGGCGAGATCGAGCGCATGGACGAAGACCTCGAGGATCGCCGAGCGCAGCGACCGCGCGATCTCGATCTCCGTGTCGCTCCAGGCCCGCGATTGCAGGCGCACTGTCTCTTCCCAGGCCTCGAAGGAGGCGCGCGGCGTCAGCGTCTCGCCATCTGCCTCCACCGCCTTGGCGGGATTTCCCGCCCAGCGCACGACCTGCCGCAGCTCGCCGCGGAAAAACAGCACATAATCCTTCGGCTCACGCGAGACGGCGATGGCGAGCACGCCGGAGGCGACGTCGCAAAAGGCCTCCGCCGGCGCGTAGGAGAGCGGCAGGCGGTCGGTCGCCAGCACGCCCTGTTGCGCGCGCCCGTGAATCCAGCCGAGCAGCGCGCCGATTTGCGCGGCGGAAGGCGCGCGGCCGAGCGTCGCGCATTCGCCCTCGACGCAGACCGCGCAGCCGTCGGCCTCGATCAGATCGAGCAGATTGGGCTGTCCGCCGAGCAGCGCGCCGGCGAGGTCGCCGCGGCCGGACATGGCGCCGACGAGACGGCTCTGCGTCTCGCCAGCGCGCATGCGCCGCTTGGCCGTCTCCCCCTCGAGGCGGCTCTGAAACTCGAGCGAGATCATCTGCGCGAACAATTCGCAGGCGGCGCGGCGACGCAAATCGAGAAAATGCGGCGTGCGATGATGGCAGGCGACGAGGCCGAACAGCTTGCCGCCGACGACGATCGACAAGGACATGGAGGCGCGCACGCCCATATTGGCGAGATAGCGCAAATGCACCGGCGAGACGCTGCGCAACATGCTGTAGCTGAGATCGAGCGGACGGCCCGTGGAGGGCGAGAGCGCCGGCTCTATCGGCGCCGGCGTGTAGCGCGCGTCGGGAATGACGCGCAGCCAATTGGTCACATAGAGCTTGCGCGCCTGCTGCGGAATATCGGAGGCGGGAAAGCGCAGCCCGAGATAGGAATCGCAGCCCTCCGCCGCCGTCTCGGCGATGACGCTCCCCGAGCCGTCCGGCAGAAAGCGATAGACCATCACATGGTCGAAGCCCGTCGCCTTCGCCGTCTCTCGCGTTATCGCCTCGGCATAGGCCTCTATGGTCTCGGCCGGCGCCGTCGCAGCGAGCATTTTCTGCACGAGCCCGAGCGGATCGCGCTCGACATCGTCGCGACGCGGCTCCAGCTCGATGAGGATCGCCCGATCGCCGATATGGACGACGCCCTCGAGCGCGGGCGCGCCGCCGCTCGCCTCGGTCTCGAAGGCGAGGCAGGAGCGCGGCCCCTCGTCGGCGACGAGGCGCGTCAGCCGCGTCGCCGCGACCGCGCCGAGCCGCGCCTCCAAATTCTGGCCGAGCAGAGCGCTATGCGAGGCGCCGAGCAGCGCCTGCGTGTCGCCGGCGATCTGGTCGATGCGCATGTCGTCCGGGTCGAGCGCCAGAAGCACGCCATGCGGCTGGATCGCCCCCGGCGTGTGGATCGGCTCCCGATCGCAAATCGATAGATCGACGCTCTGCGGGGCGTCTCCTGGCGTCATCGCGTCGCCGCTCCAGCGTCATGTCTGCGATGAGGCGTCATATAAGGCCGGACGCCTCGGCCTGTAGGGGCGCCGCCGCCGGACCGCCTCACGGTGAATCAAAATTAACCATTCGCCCCTTAAGCTCCGCAACCATTGCCAGACCAAACGGGACTGAATTTCCATGCGCTTTCATGTCGGCCGCAATTACCGCGCGGACGGAGAGAGATTCCGCAAGGCCGCGACGCCGCAGACCGCCAGCGATCTGGTTTTGGCGGCGCGCTCGGCCGCGCGCGCCAGCGAGCCCGCCGCGCCGCGCAAATCGCCATTCGCACGCGCGGTCCTCGTCGGCGCGACGCTGGCGGCGCCGCTCTTCGCCGGACACGCCTATCTCGACGCGACGCGGACAGAGCCGGCCGCGATCGCCGCCGAAGAAACACGGCCGCCGATCCGGCAAGTGGGGCTGCAGCCGGCGGCGCCTGCGCAAAAGGCGGAGCGCGCGGAAATCGATCTGACGGCCACGGGCTCGACGCCGCCCCGGCAGGAGGAGACGAGCCCCGCCCCCAAGACGCGGCGGACGGCGAGCGGCTGGGTCAGCCGTTCGGCCAGAGAAATTTCGAGAAGCCCGGAATCGTATCGGTGATGGTCTGCAGCTTGGGGCGGCCGACCGCCTGCTCGGCGAGCACGAAGACCGCTTTGGCGAGCTTCTGCAGCTGCGCGGCGGAGAGCCCCATGCTGGTCAGCCGCGAGGTCAGCTCGATCACGTCCTTTTGATTTTTCCCGGCCAGAGCCCCGATCCCGCCGAGCGCCAGCCCGAGCAGGCCACGGCGCGGCGCGGCGAGCGCCGCCTCGACCGTCTCGCGGCCGCCGGGAACGCGCGCGATCAGCTCCGCGCCTATGGCGGCGTCGCGCTTCTCCAGAAACGCGAAAATATGGCCGATCGCGAGACGGGCGGTCGGCGCCGAAATGCCGACGTAATTGCCGATGGATGCGGCGATCTCCTCCATTTGCCCTCCGGGTTCGTCGATGCGCGAGACGAGCGCCCGGCTTTTTAAGCTTTGACGCGGCCCGGCGCCATAGGGCCGCGCAAGTCTCGACAGACGACGGCGCCGCCGGAGCCTCGGCCCCGGCGGCACCGCATCGTCCAGAGCGCCGCGATCACGCAGTCACATTCACCGCGGGCCCGACGGGAACACGGCCGCCGGCCGGCACACGCCGCGCCGGCGTGTCCGAGGCCGCCTCGAGGATCAGGGCTCGTGCTCGAGGAGATCGGGAATGCGCTTGGCGAGGCTGCGCATCACGCTGTCCGCGCCTTTGAGCATGATGTCATAGAGCGCGTCGGAGGTCGGCTCGGTGGAGATCCCCTCCTGGATGAAGTGGAAATGCGTGCCGCCATCGGGCAGAGCGGAGATCGTCCAGGTGACGGTCACATCCATATAGTGACCGAATCCCTTCAGCTCCTCATGGCCGCCCTTCCAGCGGAAGCTGAGCTTCTCGCCGGGGACGACCTCGAGCACCTTGCATTGGAACTCGCCGTCCCAACGCTCGATCGGGCGGCTCCAGATGGTGAAGGAATGTCCGACCTCCGGCCGGATGTCATTGGGGAAAAACCAGACGGCGAGCCATTCCGAATCCGTCATGGCGCGCCAGACTGCGTCGACCGGATGCTCGAAATCTTTCTCGGTCGTGATGCTTCGCGTCTCGGTCACGGCTATCGCTCCTGTTTCAGAATTAGAAGCAACAACCCTGCCAAAACGCCGGGCGGCGGCTCACGCCGGCGCGCGCGCAACCTTGGCCGGACCGAGATCGACCTGGATCTCGTCGCCCTCTATCTTCAGCTCGTAGGGATGCAGGGCGTTGCGGACGAGATGCGTCACGCATTTGCCGTTGACGCCGTCGAAGCCCCAATTGTGATAATTGCAGAGCACGGTCTTGCCGTCGAAGCTCGCTTCATTGAGCGGCATGTCGGCATGTGGACAGCGGCCGCGAAAGGCCTTCAGCTCGCCGCCGGCCGGCCAGACCAGCAGAACGCTCTTGCGGCCGGCCTGAAACAGGCCCATGGCCCCTTCGCTCACGGCGCTGGTGTTGCAGATAAAGGTGAACGCCATCGGGATCGCCCTCGTTTCAAGAAGCTTCCCGTCGCGACACGCAAGTTGCGGACCAAACGCGCCCCGCGACGCCCCCTGCTCTCCCGGATGCGCACCTTCGAGCCTCGGAGATCTACCGTAAGCTCCCGGGCGGGATCGCAGGGCCGGCGCCACGAATATCAATGTGGCGCATAATTTCGCTAAAAACAGCGGACCGATTGTCGCAATCGTTCACAGGCGATGCGCCGCCTCGGCGTGGGCGATCAGCGACAGGAGATTTTCTAGAATGAGGACCGAGGTCAGCGGCCCTACTCCGCCGGGAACCGCGGTGAGGCGAATGTCCAGCCCCTCGAGCGCGGCCGCATCCACATCGCCGGCGAGCTTGCCGTCGATGAAGCCGACGCCGGCGTCGACGACGAGCTGCCCATCCGCAAAATAATCGCGGCCGAAGAAATGTGGACGGCCCGTCGCCACGAAGACGATATCGGCCGCGCGCGAGAATTTCGGAATGTCCGGCGTCGCCGAATGGCAGATCGTCACTGTGGCGCCGGCGTTGACCAGCATATTGGCGAGCGGCTTGCCGACCGTGCGGCCGCGGCCGATGACGGCGACCGTCTTGCCGGCGAGCGGCCCTTGCGTCTCCGCCATGGCGATGCAGGCGCGCGGCGTGGCGGGCGCGATGAAGCGCTGATGCGGCCCATTCTGCAGCAGCGCGCCGAGATTGCCGACGGAGAGCCCATCCGCGTCCTTGCTCGCGGGGATGAGATTGGTCACGTCGATCTCGTCGAATGCGGGCTTGGACGACATCACGACGATGACGCCGTGAATATCCTGGCGCGCGCAGAGGTCGCGCATATGCGCCGCTATGTCGGCGTAGGAGCCGGCATGTGAGAGATCGACGCCCTCGAAAGCCGCGCCCACCTCTTCCGCATGCTTGCGCTTGACGGCGACATAGCTCAGCGCCGCCGGATCGGACGAGCAGACGACGGCGGCGAGCTTCGGCGTGACGCCGCGCGCCTTCAACGCGACAATGGCCTCGGTGAGCGCCGCCTTGCGGGCGGCGACGATCTCCTTGCTGTAGAGCTTCTGCATGGAACACGCCTTTTCTGCGCCCGGCCCGGCCTCGCTATAAGACGAAAGCCGCGCAATCTATGCGCGGCGTTTCGACGCTGTCACGAGCGTGGTCTCCGCATCGCGTCGATCGTCGCGCCGGGCACGCCGGCGAAATTATTGGCGAGCAGATGGCGCGGCGCCGCGCGCGCGAATTGGTCGAGGTCGATCTCCTCGAAAGCGCCGCTGTTCCATGTCTGCACGATCTCCAGCGGCTCATCGCCTATATTGCGAATGGCGTGGCCGAAGCCCTGCGGAATATAGGCGACGTCGCCGGGCCGAAACTCCGCGACCTTGCCGCGTCCGCCGGAGCCGAAAATCGCGACCTGGCCTTTGCCGCGCAGATAATAGTGCCACTCGTCGGCGTTGACGTTCCAATGCAGCTTGCGCATCGCGCCGGGCTCGAGCGTCATGATCCCGCCGGACATTGTCGTCGAGGCCGGAAACTCCTTCGCCGTCGCCAGACGGAAGGTCCCGCCGTCGAGATCGCGCGCCGCTTTCGTCTCGCGCGTCAGGCGGAATCTGTGCGTCGATTCTTTCGGCCAAGGCGCCTCGAGCGCATCCTCCGGCCGCAGGATCGGCCCCGCTTGAATGAAGGTCTCGCCTTTCGGGAAAGCGTCGAAAATATCCTTCGGAACGCCGAACTCCTGCGCGAGAAGATCCTTGGGCGTGAGATCGATCCAATCGGTGAGGGAGAAGGCGCTGGCGTCGGGCGTGAAGCGTCCGTCGTCGAAGACCAGCAATATGTTGCAAGGCTCGTCGCCTATGGTCTGGATCGCATGGCCATGGCCCTTGGCGAAATACCAGAGATCGCCGGCTTCGAAATTATTGATCTCGCTCGCGCCGCTCGGATCGATGACGACGGTCTGGCAACGCCCGCCGAGCACCAGCGCCCATTCCGCCGCGGTGGCGTGCCAATGCAACTCGCGCGAGCCGCCGGCGTCCAGAAAAGCGTGCACGCCGGCCATGCTGTGCGCGATCGGAAATTCGCGCACCGAGACTTCCTTCGCCCAGCCGCCGGAAGCGACGCGCGGACGGCCGGCGTCGAGCGGAAAGCGAAACTCAATGGTCGCAGCGGTCGTCGCATGGGCGTGAACCGCCTCGGCGTGAGCGGATTTGACGGTCAGCCGCTCGGCCGAGACGGCGACGGCGAGAGTCGAGAAATGCACCGCGCCCCAGGCGGCGATCTCGAGAAAATTGCGTCTATGCGCGAGCATGGGCCATCCCTTTCCATTCGCAAAAATGGGGAAGCGGCGAGCCGCGCGCGGCTCGCCGTCTCGTCGAAGGATCAGCCGCGCTTCAATTGCGATATGGTCGCCTCCGGCACGCCGGTGAAATTATTGCCGAGCAGATAGCGCGGGCTCGACTGCACCCATTTGTCGAGGTCGATCTCCTCGAATTTGGGATTGTCCCAGGTCTGGACGATCTCGAGATCCTCATCGCCGATATTGCGGATCGCATGGCCGAAGCCCTGCGGAATATAGGCGACGTCGCCGGGTCCGAATTCGGCGACCTTGCCGCGCCCGCCGGAGCCGAAGATCGCGACCTGGCCTCTGCCCTTCAGATAATAGTGCCATTCATTGGCGTTGACGTTCCAATGCAGCTTGCGCAGCCCATTGCGCTTCAACGTCATCAGGCCGCCCGACATGGTCTTTTGCGCCGGGAACTCGTCGATCGTCGCGAGGCGGAAGGCGCCGCCGTCGAAATCGCGCGCGGCTTTCGGATCGCGCAGCAGGCGGAACTTATGCGTCGACTCCTTCGGCCAGGGCGCCTCCAGCGCGTCCGACGCCTTCAATATCGGGCCGGACTGAATATAGGCCTCGCCCTTGGGAAACGCGTCGAACAGATCTTTCGGCAGGCCGAATTCGAGGCCGAGCATTTCCTTCGGCGTCACATCGATCCAATCGGTGATGGAAAATGTGCCGTGCTCGGAGAAGGCGCCATTGTCGAAGGACAGGATGAAATGACAGGGCTTGTCGCCGATCGCCTGGATGGAATGGCCGTGGCCCTTGGCGAAATACCAGAGGTCGCCGGGCTCGAAATTATTGATCTCGCTCGCGCCGCTCGGCTCGATGACGACGGTCTGGCAGCGCCCCTCGATGACGAAGGCCCATTCCGCCGCAATGGCGTGCCAATGCAATTCGCGCGAGGCGCCGGGCTCGAGATACATATGGACGCCGGCGATGCCCTTGCTGATCGGGAATTGATGGACCGTCGCCTCCTTGGCCCAGCCGCCGGAAGTGACCTTCGGCTTGTTGCCGTCCAGCGAGAATTTGAAGTCCGGCATGGCCGCGACCTCTTTGGGATCGTGATAGGCGACGGTTTCGCCCGGCGGCAGCCCCACCGCCTGACGCCCGAAGCCGCCGTCGCCGGCTTTGGCGAGATATTTGTCGGTCGCCTCGGCGACGCTGGAGAATGTCACCAGGCCGCTCGCCAGAGCGGCGGAACCCAGGAAATCACGCCGATTCGTGAACATTTGCTTCCTCCTCCCGCCTCGCCTTCATGGACGAAGCGAATATTTTTCTATGAGACCGACTATCCGCGGAAGCGTTGCAAATCGGAATGGCCGATGATTAGATAACAGCTATCGAAAATTCCGATGGCCGCGCCAATGCTCGATCCGATCCATCTGCGCACTTTCGTCGCCATTACCGAGGTGAAGAGCTTCTCCGAGGCGGGACGTCAGCTCGGCCTCTCGCAATCGAGCGTCAGCGAGCATGTGAAGCGGCTCGAGCAATTCGCCGGGCGGAAGCTGTTCGAGCGCGACACGCACTCCAACACGCTGACCGAGCATGGCCGCGCCATGCTGGAATTCGCCCGCTCCATTCTCGAGACCAACGCCCGCGCCAAGCGGCATTTCGGGCAATCGTCCAAGCGACGGGCGCTGCGTTTCGGCGCTTGCGAGGATCTCGCCATCGGCTGGCTCGGCGACATCATCCGGCCCTTCATGGAGGCGCATCCCGACGTCGATCTCGATTTCACCATTGCGCTCAGCAATCATCTGCTGACCGCCTTCGACGAAGGCCGGCTCGATCTCGTGCTGTGCAAAAGATGGCCGGACGGCGATCGGGGCCGGCTCGTCTTCAGCGACCGCATCGTCTGGACAGCGGCGACAAAGGCGCCGGTGTTCCGCAACGACGAGGCGCAGCTCGTCCTCTATCCGCCGCCGAGCATCACGCGCTTCATGGCGCTGACGGCGCTGGAGAAGGCCGCCGTTCCCTGGCGCATCGCCTGCACCAGCGGCGATCTCAACGGGCTCGCCACCGCGACCGGCATAGGCCTCGGCATGATGGCGCACGCCAGCACGCTGATCCCGCTGGGACTGGCCGCCTGCGAGGAGGATGAGCGCCTGCCGCCATTGGGCTCCGTCGATTTCATCCAGATCGAGCGCAAGGCGGGAGACCGCAAGCTGCTCGCCGAGCTGTCGCAGGCGATCGATCGAAAAGCCGCCGCCCCGCGAAAGCGCCGAGATATACAACTTTAGATAGCAATCTATTCCCGAATGTCGCAAAACGACGCAGTCGAAAGGCGGCGCCGCTCGTCTTTGATTTCACCTGTTTTTTTGGAAATCTCCTCCATTCGAGGGATTTGGAGGCATGCCGATTGCGTTAAGGTTAACGGGATCGGGCGCGCGTTTCATTTTGAAAACGGCAAATTCTCTGTCCCTGTAAAAATATTGAGTATCTTCAATCCATTGAGAGTCTTGCGTTGTGGAGCTCTCGATCGCCGCGCCAAAATGACACAGTGAAATGAAAGATGAGCAAGAAAGAAGATCCCTCGATCAATTTTGATCCGAAGCAGGAGCGCGCCCGCCGGCGATCACTGCCTTCTCCTTCCGAAAGCAACGCCGCCAAGCCCGCGAGCAGCGAGCCGCTGGCGGATAAGCTGCGCCATGTCCGCGCGATCCTGCGCGCGGTCGAAGAATCGCGCGAGCAGAGCCTGACGACCAAGCGGCTCTTCGAGCCGACGGCGATCGACTGCCTCAAGCAGCTCGTCGATGCGCTCGACAAGGACGAAGGCGTCGAAGCCGCCCTCGTCGATGCGCGAACGGTGCTGAAGACCGCCGGAATGGGCTGAACCAAACGAAAGACGCCGGACCGTCGGGCCCGGCGTCCTCCTGATTCGAGATCAATTCGCGAGCCCCGACTGCGCCAGCGCGCCGCCGGGGCTCACTTTTCTCAGTTGGCGGCGGCTTTCTTCAGGCCGATCGCCGCACGCAGCTCGTCGATGGTCGCGACGCGGCCATGCAGGCCGGCGATGCGCTCGACGTCGAGATTGAGCTTCTGAATATTCTCGTAGAGATTGACCGAGAAGGGATTGGGCGTCGCCGGCGCCGGCGCGCCGACCGGGCCGGGCGTATAGGCGTCCGCCTCGATCACCAGCTTCTCCTTCGGCAGATAGACGAGCGCGAGATCATCCGAATGGCCGCTGCCGGCGATGTGATGAATCTCGACCGCATGCAGATCGCCGAGCGCGTGCTTATGCTCATAGGTCTCGAACTTCGCCGCCTTCTTCGAGGCCGCGAGACGATCGGGACGCAGCGTATGCGGCGCGGCCCAGGCCTTCTCGTAATAGGCCTTGCTGATGTCCTGCGTCACAATGGTCGCGCCGGCGTCAACGAAAGTGCGCAGACCGCCCGAGTGGTCGAAATGCACATGGCTGTTGACCACATATTTCACCGGCTTGCCGGGAATGATCTCGCCGATCTTCTGGATCAGCGCGATCGAGCGCTCCTCGCTCAGCGGCGCCTCGATCAGAACGACATGGTCCTTCTCTTCCACGGCGAGGCTGTGATGCGTGCCGCCGGTGAGATAGTAGACGCCGTCGGCGAGCTTCTCGGACGCCACGGTGACGACGGGCGCGGGCGCGCTCGCGACATTGGCGGGAACCGCGATATCGACCGCGCCATTGGCCTTGGCCGAGGCGACGGCGACATGCAGAATCTCGTGGCCGCCTTCGCTACGATGAATCTCGGCCGGGAAATGCAGCCCGCCGAAATCCTTATAGCCCGAGAAATGCGTCTCGATCAGCGTGTCGCCCAGCACCGGCGTGTCGATCCAGGTCTTGATCGCCGACACGTGATTATCGGCGCCGATCGTGCCGACGAAGCGGCGCGCGCCAATGGCGAAGGAGACCTCGACGCCGGAGCCGACCGTCTCCGATTTCGCATTATTGGCGAGAGCGGCTTTCAGGAAGCCTTGCGGCGTCGTCCAGATTTCCGCGACGCGCTCGTCGACGGCCGCCGGAGCCGGCGTCGCCACCGGAGCGGCGCCCGGAGCCGCGCCCTGCGGCGGGGCGACATTCCACGCCTTGTCGCCGACGATGGACCATTCGAGCTTCTGCTCGACGGGCGCGGGGCGGGCGCGGCCGTCGGGCGTCTGCGAGCGGGTGATGAGCACGCGCTCGGCCGCCTTGTCGAAGTCGATCGCCGCGCTGAAGGCGGAGACGTCGAACTTCGGCCAATCGCCGCCGGGAATCGGGGCCTGGCCGAACTGATACCAATGGCCGGCGCCGGCGAATTCCAGCGTCTTGACGCTGGCGGCGGAAGCGAGCGTCGCCGCCTCCTGCAGCGAGGCGGCATGCGCCGCTCCCGCAAAGACCGACGCCGTCAGTCCTAAACCGGCGAGCGTCTTGAAACTGCGTATCGACATGAGAACCTCTCTTCTTCGGGTGGCGCAGATTTTCATCAGCGCGTCGTGACGCGCCGATGCGGGGGAAATGGCCGCGTCTTCTGCTCGCGGACTCTCGGCGGGCGGACCGAAGGGGGCGTCAGGCCGCCGGCGCGGCGACGAAACCGCTCTCGCCGCCGCCTTCCGCGAGCGCGTGAGCGTCGGCCTCGTCGACACGATAGGAATCGATGCGCGCCGTCGCCGGCCCTCTCGCCGCGAGAGCGAGAAACTCGTCGACGACCGCAGCATGGCCGGCGATCAGCGTCTCCACCGAGCCGTCGGCGCGATTGCGGACCCAGCCGGCGAGATGCAGCCGCCCGGCCTCGCGGGCCACGAAAACGCGATAGCCGACATTTTGCACATGCCCTTCGACGATGATGCGGGCGATGCGCCTCTCGCTTTGCGGCGACGTCACAGGATTCTCCCAGATGATGTGCGGTCTCATTTGGACGTCACGCGAAAGCCTGCGTTCTCCGGCGGCGCGATGGCCGTCTCGGCATGCGGCGTTCCCTCCGGCGCCCAGTCATAGGGCACTGGCTGCGCGCGATAGACGCTGTAGTTGAGCGTCGGGCGGCCGCTCTCGGCATCCTTGCCGCGCCGCGGATAGGGATTGAGATATTCCCAGACGATCTCGCCCTCCGGCGTCACCTGGAAGAAGCGCCCGATCTGGCCTTCGTCGATGAATGTGTTGCCATTGGGCAGACGCCGCGCATTGCTGATATGCGTGCTGCGGAAGGTCCAGCCGGGGTTGCCGGAGCTCGCGCCCGTATATTGCCAGACGATCTGCTTCGTGACCGGATCGATCTCCAGCACGCGCGAGCCGCCCGTAACAGTGACGGAAGCGCGCGGATAGCCGGCCTCGCCCTGATTGTCGAAGACGAGAAGATTGCCGGCGCCGGGCAGGCCCTTGGGAATGATCTGCGCGTCATGCTGGCCGGAGATTTGATCGACGGGCCGCGGAACCTTGCGCGATGTCGTCGTTCCATCCTCCGACACCGGCGGGAAATGCGGTCCCAGCGTCCAGACGATCTTGCGCGTCTTGCGATCGACGATGGCGATGAAATTGCCGTTGCGCGAGTCGAAGATGAGATTGTCCGGCGCAAAGCGCGCATCGCCCTCGTCATACCAATGATTGGGGCCGACGGGCTTCAGATCATTGACATGGAGATAGTCGGGATTCTTCGAGCTCTTTATCAGCTTCAGCTCATCGGCGGTGAAGCCGATCTCGTCGAGATGATCCGACGCCGCCCAGGTCCACACGATATCGCCGTCGGGATTCGCCTCATAGGCGACATCGTCCAGAACTTGCGGCGCGGCGAAGCCGGGAAGCGGATAGGAGATATTGGCGAGCAGCAGCGTGTTGCCATTGGGCAGGCGCGTTATGTCGTGATGCTGCCGCGCGACGCCGCCCGGCGCCGCGGAGCCGAAGCTCCACACGGGCTTGCCGTCCCAATCGACCTCGCCGACCGTCTTGCGCACGCGCGTCTGCGCGCGGCCGGGCGTGAGATCGGTTCCCCTGCCCTCTTCGCTCTCGAGCGTGACGAAGATATGCCCGCGCGCGCCGTCGACGAGCGCCGGATCGATGAAGGAGACGGGCTGGCCCGTATATTTCCACTCGCGCACGACCTTGCCGGTGAGATCGACGAGCCTCGTCACATCGTCTCCGCCGGCGAAGAGAACATAAGAATTATAGGCGCGCGCAGGATCGTAGATAGTGGCGCCCGTCGGATAGACGCTGGGCTCCGCCGAGGCCCCGGCCGCCGCCGCCGCGAGAACGCCCACGCAAGCGCTGCGCAAAAACCACGCTCTGAAAAGGGTTTCGATCGAAAAGCGATGCCTGCCGCGGGCCATCGGACGCTCCCGTCTTGCTGCGATGCCGCCATTATATTCACACTTATCAGCTATGATAAATAGCAAAACGCTCGAGTTCTGCACATAAGAAGGAATTTGCATCGCGCCTCGTCACGAGAGACTCGGCGCCTCGCGGAAAGATCGCTTTCGATATTGTTTTTCCGCATATGCGGTCCGCTCGCGCGCGTCTCCGACGAAAGGCGCGCCCGCGCCCTTCCGCTCGAAAATTTGCGCTTGTTGGATGGACAAGAAAAACTATATCTGTCGAGCTTATGTAAAAATCGCCGGAGGCATTGTGACAATCTCATCCTCGCGACCGGGTTTGCGCGACGCCCCGGGGGAAATCGAAGTCGAGCGCGCCATCGCCGAAATCCGCGCCGGACGGCCGATCATTCTGCATGAGAATGGAGAGCGCATCCTCGCTCTCGCCGCCGAGGCGCTCGACTCCTTCTATTGCGAGAGCTTCGAACGTCTCGGCCGCGCCGACGCGCGCCTTGCCCTCTCTGGGCCGCGCTTGCGCCGCCTCGGCGCGCAGCGTCGCGAGGCCGGCGCCGTCGCCATGCCCGCGCTGGACGCCGCCCGGGCGCATGCGCTGGCATTCGATTCCGACGCGCGGCTCGACGCGCCCGCCGCCGCGCTCTCCGCGCTCGAGGAATGCGCTTTGGAACTGATGCGCCTCGCGCAAGTGCTTCCCGCGGCGATCATCGCCGGCGCGTCGGGCGCCGAGGCCGTTTTCGCGCGCCCGCTCGAGGCCGCCCGCGCCAATGTCGTCGCCTATCGCCCCGCCCGCCTCGCGGCGCTGCGCATCGTCTCTCGCGCGCGCGTGCCGCTGGAGGGCGCGCCGGACAGCGAATTCGTCGTCTTTCGCGGCGGCGAAGGATTACGCGATCAGGTGGCGATCGTCATCGGCGCGCCGAATTTCGCGCGGCCCGTGAATGTGCGCCTGCATTCGGCCTGCCTCACCGGCGATCTCTTCGGCAGCCTCAAATGCGATTGCGGCGATCAATTGCGCTATACGGCGCGCTTCATGGCGGAGAATGGCGGCGGCGTGCTGCTCTATCTCGATCAGGAGGGCCGCGGCAACGGGCTCGCCAACAAGATTCGCGCCTATGACCTCCAGGCGCGCGGCTTCGACACCTACGACGCCGACGAGACGCTGGGATTCGACAATGACCAGCGCCGCTTCTCCTTCGCCGCCGAAATGCTGAAGCTGCTCGGCGCGCGCCGCGTGCAGGTGCTCACCAATAATCCCGAGAAGATCGACGCGCTCACGCAGGGCGGTCTCGAGGTGGTCGCCGACCAGCGCATAATGGGGCGCCGAAACACCCATAATGTCCGCTATTTGGCCGCCAAGCGCGACAAGGCGGGACATCTCATCGACCTCGACCGCGCCCCCGCCTGACGCAAAAGGCCGGGAGCGCGCCTCCGAATATGTTGATTATTCCTATATTCAATATATCCTTATCCAAGAACCGTCGGCGCGGCGGCGGTCACGATGGCGTGCGCGCCGACGCACAATGCGATTCTCGCGGAGTTTCGACGAAATGAGTTCCGATCTGACCGAAGCCGCCCCTCCTTTCATCGGAGCGGCGAGACGCTTCCTGCCGCGTCGGAACGCCACCCGCTGGATCGCCGCTGGCCTCGTCGGCGCGGTCGCGCTCGGCGCGTGGCGCTATTGGGCCGCCGAAACGCCTGCGGCTCCCACGCCCGGCCGCGGCCCCGCCGTCGCCGTCGCGGTCGCCGAAATCACGCGCGGGGACTTTCCGGTCGTCTTCTCCGGGCTCGGCACAGTGACCGCCTCCGCGACATCGGTGGTGAAAGCGCAGGTGTCCGGCCCGCTGGTGGAGGTGCGCTACAAGGAGGGCCAGATCGTCAAGGCCGGCGACATTCTCGCGCGCATAGACCCACGGCCTTTCGATCTCGCCGTGGCGCAGGCGCAGGCCCAGCTGCAGAAGGACGAGGCGCTGCTGCAGAACGCCGAGCGCGATCTCGCCCGCTACGAGCTGCTGCGCACGAAGGTGAAGGACAGCGTCTCCGGCCAGCAGCTCGACACGCAGCGCGCGCTCATCGGCCAATATCGCGCCGCCGTCGAGATGGACCGCGCGCAGGTCGGACAGGCGAAATTGAATCTCAGCTACGCCGATATCGCCGCGCCGATCGACGGCCGCATCGGCCTGCGCCTCGTCGACCCGGGCAATATCGTTCAGACCAATGATCAGAACGGCATAGCGGTGGTGACGCGGCTCTCGCCGATCACGGTGATCTTCACTCTGCCGGAGGTGAGGCTGCAGAGCGTGCTGAAGCGTTTTCGCTCCGGCGAGGCGCTGGCCGTCGTCGCCTATGACCACGAGCATTCGCAGGCGCTCGCGCATGGCGTTCTCTATGCGATCGACAATCAGATCGACGCGACCTCCGGCACGGTGAAGCTGCGCGCCGAATTCTCCAATGAGGACGAGAAGCTCTACCCAAATCAATTCGTCAACGCCGAATTGACGGTGGAGACGCTGCTCAATGTCACGCTCGCCCCGGCGCCCGCGATTCAGCGCGGCGCCAAAGGGCCTTTCGTCTATGTGCTGGAGAACGACGACAAGGTCGCCGTGAAGCCGGTGCGGATCGGCCCCAGCGACGGCGAGCGCGCGGTGATCGAAGGCGGCCTCACGCCCGGCCAGCGCGTGGTGGTGGAAGGCGTGGACAAGCTGCGCGACGGCGCCAAGGCGACGCTCGCCGCCGGGCCGGGCGCGGAGAAGAAATCCCCGCCAGCCGAGGGACGTCGTCCAGAAAAAGCCCCCGCGCCGTGAGCGCCCGCCAATGAGCGTCGATATTTCCCGCCCCTTCATCGAGCGTCCCGTCGCCACCACTCTGCTGATGGCGGCGATCTTCCTCGCCGGCGCGATCGGCTTTCGGCTCCTGCCCGTCTCGGCGCTGCCGCAGATCGACTATCCGACGATAGAGGTGCGCACCTTCTATCCCGGCGCCAGCCCGGAGGTGATGGCGGCGACCATCACCGCGCCGCTCGAGCGCCAGCTCGGGCAAATGCCCGGCCTCACGCAGATCGCCTCGACGAGCTCCGGCGGCGCCTCGATCATCACGCTGCAATTCAATTTGAAGCTCTCGCTGGATTTCGCCGAGCAGCAGGTGCAGGCGGCGATCAACGCCGCGCAGAGCTTTCTGCCGACCGACCTGCCGGCGCCGCCGATCTACGCCAAGATCAATCCGGCCGACGCGCCGGTTCTCACCCTCGCGCTGCGCTCCAAGACGCTGCCGCTGACCGAGGTGCAGGATCTCGCCGACAGCCGCATCGCGCAAAAGATATCGCAGCTCTCCGGCGTCGGCCTCGTCAGCGTCTCCGGCGGCAATCGCCCGGCGGTGGTGGTGCGCGCCAATCCGTCGAAGCTCGCGGCCCACGCCTTGTCGCTCGAAGATTTGCGCTCCGTCATCTCCAACGCCAATGTCAATCTTCCCAAGGGCAATATCGACGGCCGCACGCAGCAATTCGCGATCGACGCCAATGACCAGATCCGCAACGCCAAGGATTATGAAGGCCTCGTCGTCGCCTATCGCAATGGCGGACCGGTGCGGCTCGCCGACGTCGCCGAGGTGACGCCGGGCGCGGAGAATCGCGAGCTCGGCGCCTGGACCGATCTCGAGCCGGCGATCATCGTCAATGTGCAGCGCCAGCCCGGCGCCAATGTCATCGCCGTCGTCGATCAGATCAAGACGCTGCTGCCGGCGCTCTCCGCCTCGCTGCCCGCAGCAATCGATCTCGCCGTGCTCAGCGACCGCACCACGGCGATCCGCGCCTCCATCCATGATGTGGAGATCGAGCTGCTCTTTTCCATCGCGCTCGTCGTCGCGGTCATCTTTCTCTTTCTGCGCAGCCCGCGCGCCACGATCATTCCGAGCGTCGCCGTGCCTTTGTCGCTCATCGGCGCGCTAGCGGCCATGTATCTGCTCGGCTACAGCCTCAATAATCTCACGCTGATGGCGCTCACCATCGCGACGGGCTTCGTCGTGGACGACGCCATTGTGATGATCGAGAACATCTCTCGCTACATAGAGAAGGGCGAGACGCCGCTGTCCGCCGCGCTCATCGGCGCGCGCGAGATCGGCTTCACCATCGTCTCGCTGACGATCTCGCTCATCGCCGTGCTCATCCCTTTGCTGTTCATGAGCGATGTCGTCGGCCGCCTGTTCCGCGAATTCGCGGTGACGCTCGCCGTCACCATAGTGATCTCGGCGGTGGTGTCGCTGACGCTCGCGCCCATGCTCAGCGCCAAGCTGCTGCGCGCCAATGACCTGCATTCGCACGACGGTCCTTCGGCCGGCGGCTGGTTCGATCGGCTGATCGACGGCTATGGCGCGACCTTGCGCTTCGTGCTCGCCCATTCACGCGCGACGCTCGTCAGCTTCGTCGCCACGCTCGCGCTCACCGGCGCGCTCTACGCCGCCATCGGCAAGGGCTTCTTTCCGGTGCAGGACACGGGACTGGTGCAAGGATTTTTCGAAGGCGGACAATCGCTGAACTATGAGGCGATGACGCGCAAGCAGCTCGATCTCGTCGAGCTTCTGCTCGCCGATCCCGCCGTTTCGCGCGTCTCCTCCTATCTCGGCGTGGACGGCGTCAATCGCACGCTCAACAGCGCCCGCCTGCTGATCGAGCTGAAGCCGAAATCCGAGCGCGGATCCATTTCCGCCGTCACGCGCCGTCTGCAGGACGCCGCGCGCACCCACGCCATCGGCTCACTCTTCCTGCAGCCGGCGCAAGATCTCTCCATCGACGCCGGCGTCTCGCGCGGCGAATATCATTTCGCTCTGCAGGACGCCAATCCGGCCGAGCTCTCCGACTATTCCCGCCGTCTTGTCGACAAGCTATCCCTGCTGCCGCAATTTCGCGACGTCTCCTCGAGCGCGCAGGACGGCGGCCGCGCGCTCTTTGTCGAGATCGACCGCGACGCCGCCGCGCGCTACGGCATTTCCGTCGCGACGATCGACAATATTCTCTACGACGCTTTCGGCCAGCGCATCGTCTCGACACTGTTCACGCAGACCAATCAATATCGCGTGATCTTGGAGACGGCGAAGCGTGCGACATCCGGCCTCGACACGCTCGCCGGCCTGCGCATTCCCGCCAATGGCGGACAGGAGACGCCGCTCGCCTCCATCGTGAAGATAAAAGAGATCACCGCTCCGCTTTCGATCGATCATCTCGCGCAATTCCCCTCGACGACGATCTCCTTCAATCTCGCGCCCGGCGCCTCGCTCGGCGCGGCGATGGAGGCTCTCTCTCTCGCTCAGACGGAAATTCAGACGCCGGCCAGCGTCATCACCGTGTTCCAGGGCGCGACCCAGGCTTTCAACGCATCATCGGTGAGCACGCTGCTGCTGATCCTCGCGGCCATCGTCACCGTCTATATCGTGCTCGGCGTGCTCTATGAGAGCTATATTCATCCGATCACGATCCTCTCGACCCTGCCCTCCGCCGGCATTGGCGCGCTGCTCGCCTTGATGCTCGCGGGCGATGATTTCTCCGTCATCGGCGTCATCGGCGTCATACTGCTCATCGGCATCGTCAAGAAGAACGCCATCATGATGATCGACTTCGCGCTGCAGGCGGAGCGCGACGACGGGCTCGCGCCGCGCGAGGCCATCTACAAGGCCTGCATATTGCGCTTTCGCCCCATATTGATGACGACCATGGCGGCGCTGCTCGGCGCCCTGCCCTTGATGCTCGGCTCCGGCGAAGGCGCGGAGCTGCGGCAGCCGCTCGGCGTCGCCATCGTCGGCGGGCTGATCTTCAGCCAGATTCTCACGCTCTACACGACGCCGGTGATCTATCTCGCCTTCGACTTCTGGGCGAAATCTCTGCGGCCGCGTCCGGCCCCCGTCCCCGCGCGGGAGGCGGCATGAATCTCGCCGCGGCTGCGATCGCTCGGCCGGTCGCGACCAGCCTGCTGATGCTCGGCGTGGTGCTGGCCGGCGTTTCCGCATTCTTCCTGCTGCCGACGGCGCCGGTCCCCAATATCGATTTTCCGGTCATCTCCGTTTCCGCCTCCATGCCCGGAGCCAGTCCCGAGACGATGGCCGCCTCGGTGGCGACGCCGCTGGAGAAGAAGCTCGGCCAAATCGCCGGCGTCACCGAGATGACCTCCTCGAGCTCGCTCGGCTCGACGCGCATCTCGCTGCAATTCGATCTCGACCGCAACATCGACGGCGCGCAGCGCGACATTCAGGCGGCGATCGCCGCGGCGCGCGCCGATCTGCCGGCGACCTTGCGCAATAATCCGACCTTCCGCACCTCCAATCCCTCGGAAGTGCCGGTGGCGATCATCGCGCTCTTCTCGGAGCGGATGAGCTCCGGCCAGCTCTATGAGATCGCCGCCAATGTGCTGCAGCAGAAATTCGCGCAGCTCGACGGCGTCGGCCAGGTGACGGTCGGCGGCTCCTCTCTGCCCGCGGTGCGGGTGGAGCTCAATCCGCCGGCGCTGTTCGAGCATGGCGTCTCGCTCGAGGACGTGCGCGCGGCGCTCGCCTCCGCCAATTACAACAGTCCCAAAGGCGCGATAGAGGAAGGCGACGGCCGCCTCACCCTCTACGCCAATGACCAATCGCGCCGCGCCGCCGATTATGAGGGCCTCGTCGTCGCCTATCGCAATGGCGCGACGGTGCGGCTGCGCGACATAGCGGCGGTCGAGGATTCGGTGGAGGATCTTCGCAATTTCGGCATGAGCAATGGCCGCACCGCCGTGCAGGTGCAGATTTTCCGTCAGCCCGGCGCCAATTTCGTGGAGGTGCTCGATCACATCAAGGGGCTGATGCCGCCGCTCGCCGCAGCGCTCCCCGCCGATGTCGAGATGAGCCTCGTGCAGGATCGCACGCTGACCATCCGCACCTCGCTGCACGAGATCGGCCTGACGCTGATCGTGACCATATTTCTCGCCATCTTCATCGTCTATCTGTCGCTGAAGAACGCTCGCGCCACAATCGCGCCCAGCGTCTGCGTGCCCGTGTCGCTGATCGGCGCCTTCGGCGCGATGTATCTTCTCGACTACAGCCTCAACAATCTCTCGCTGATGGCGCTCACCATCGCGACGGGATTCATCGTCGACGACGCCATCGTCGTCGTCGAGAATGTCATGCGCCGCATAGAGGCGGGCCAGCCGGCGCGCGCGGCCGCGCTCGAGGGCGCGCGCGAGGTGGTTCCGACGCTCGTCTCCATGAGCCTGTCTCTGCTCGCCGTGTTTCTGCCCATTCTGTTCATGGGCGGCATCGTCGGCCGGCTGATGCGCGAATTCGCCATGACCTTGTCGGTGGCCATTCTCGTATCGCTCATCCTCTCGCTGACGGCGACGCCCATGCTGTGCTCGCGCGTGCTGCGCGATCACGCCGGCCCGCCGCGCTTCTTCCTGCTGCGCTGGAGCGAAAGCGCCTTTGCGACGCTGCATCGCTCCTATGTGCGCACGCTGGATGTCGCCCTGCGCTTTCCGCGCGTGACGCTCGCCGTGCTGCTCGCAACCATGGCGCTCAATTTCTATCTCTTCGATTGCGTGCCGAAGGGCTTCTTCCCGATTCAGGATTCGGGACGCATGCGCGGCGCGATCGTCGCCGATCAGAGCGTCTCCTTCCCAGTGATGAAGGAAAAGCTCGAGCAATTCGTCGCCATCCTCACCTCCGATCCCGGCATATCCTCGGCGACCGGCAGCATAGGCGGCGGCTTCAGCCCCGGCGGCGCGATCAATGTCGCCGAATTGCTCGTCACCTTGAAGCCGCTCGCCGAGCGCAAGGTCTCCGCCGATGCGATCATGGCGCGGCTGCGGCCCAAGCTCGCGCGCATCAGCGGGGCGAGCATGTTCTTGCAATCCGCGCAGGACATACGCATGGGCGGCAGGCCCAGCAACGCAATGTTCCAATATACGCTGCTCGCCGACGAGCTCGACGATCTGCGCCTCTATGCGCCGCGCATCGTCGAGATTCTCCGGCGCGGCGGCGCGCTGCTCGACGTCAGCTCGGATCAGCAGGACAAAGGCCTGCGCAGCGATGTGATGATCGATCGCGCCAAGGCGGCGCGCCTCGGCCTCACGACGAGCGCCGTCGACAACACGCTCTACGACGCCTTCGGCCAGCGGCAGGTGTCGACCATCTTCGAGCCGCTCAATCAATATCATGTGGTGATGGAATCGGCGCCGCAGTTTCGCGACACTCTGGCGGCGCTCGACAATCTCTATATCGGCGCCAATCCGCGCGCGGCGAGCCGCGTATTCTCGGCGCGCGATCTCGGCAGCCCGGGCAGCGCGGTGAATGTGGCGACGCAGCCCATGGTGCCCTTCTCTTCCTTCTCGCAATTCGCGGAAGGGGTGACGCCGCTGCAGGTCAATCATCAGGGCCATTTCGCCGCGATCACCATCTCCTTCAATCTGGCGCCGGGAAAATCGCTGCGCGACGCCGCCGAGGCGATCAAGGACGCAATGGCGAAAGCCGGCGCGCCGGCGACGCTGCAGGGCGTCTTCGCCGGAACCGCCGCCGGCTATCAGGAAGCGCTCGCCAATCAGCCGATCATGATCGCCGCGGCGTTGGCGGCGGTCTATATCGTGCTCGGCATTCTCTATGAGAGCTTCCTGCATCCACTGACCATATTGTCCACTCTGCCCTCGGCCGGCGTCGGCGCCTTTCTCGCCCTGCTCGGCTGCGGCGCAGAGCTCAGCATCATCGCCATGATCGGCGTGCTGCTGCTCATCGGCGTCGTGAAGAAAAACGCCATTATTCTCGTCGATTTCGCGCTCGAGGCGACGCGGCGCGGGCTCTCGTCCAGGGAAGCGATCCGCGAGGCCTGCGTCGCGCGCTTCCGTCCCATTCTCATCACCACGCTCGTCGCCTTGTTCGGCGCGCTGCCGCTGGCGCTCGGCACGGGCGAAGGCGCGGAGATGCGTCGCCCGCTCGGCATCGCCATCGTCGGCGGCCTGCTGGTGAGCCAGGTGTTGACGCTCTACACGACGCCGGTGGTGTTCCTCTACATAGACACGCTGCGGTCCCGCATCAACGCAGGGGCGTCGTTCTGGAGCGCCTTTCGCAGAAGGCGCGCGAGCGATGCGCCTGTCCCGGCGCTACGCCGTGGCTAGCGCGTCATGATCTGCGAGTTGAACAGCGTGTAGGCGGCGACGGCGAAAACGACGATCGCGAAGGCGATGGTGAGCTGTCCGGTGTTCTTGGAGAGGCACCGCGCCAATGCCGCGCCCATCAGCGTTCCCATCGCGCCGCTGCAGATGATGACGATGGCGAGCAGCCAATCGATGAGGCCGGAGAACGCATAGGTCGCCGCCGTCGTCATGCCGAAAACGGTGACGGCGACGAGCGACGTGCCGACGGCGTTGATCATCGGCATTCCCGTCGAGCCGACGAGGCCCGGCACGACGAGCACGCCGCCGCCTATGCCGAAAAAGCCCGAGAACAGCCCGGTGACGAGTCCGAAGGAGGCGACGCGCGGCGCACGGTCCAGCGTGCATTCGACAGTTGCGTCGCCTGCGGCGCGGCGACCGCGGAGCATCATCACGCCGGTCATGATCATCGCTAGCGCAAAGAGAAACAGCAGGCGCTGTCCGTCGAAGCTCTTACCGATCGTCGAGCCGACGACGGCCCCCAACATTCCGGCGGCGGCGTATATGCCGCCGCAGCGCCATTTAACAGAGCCGTTGCGCGCATGGCTCCACAGGCTGAAGGCCGCATTGACGGCGACAGCGAATGCGCTGGTGCCGATGGCGACATGCGGATCCTTCATGCCGACGACATAGACCAGCAGCGGCACGGCGAGCACCGAGCCGCCGCCGCCGATGAGTCCGAGCGTGAAGCCGATGGCCGCGCCGCATCCGGCGCCGATGAGATATTGAACGAGCTCGAGATGCACCCGGCCCTCCTCATTCCGCGGGCTGCTCGCGTCTTTCGATCATATGCGGGGCGCAGAGCCATTCCTGGCCCTTGAGCATGGCGCGCCAATAGATCGGCGGCAGCAGCCGCTCCTTCAGGAACCACGCCGCGCGCGACGGACGTGTGCCGTCAATCAGCCATTTGGGGAAGCTCGGCAGCAGCCTGCCGCCATAGCCGAACTCGGCCAGCACGATCTTGCCGCGCTCCACCGTGAGCGGACAGGAGCCATAGCCGTCATAGCCGACATGCGGCGCCTCGCCGTCGAGCACAGAGAGCACATTGATGGCGACGACCGGCGCCTGCTTGCGCGCAGCGGCGGCCGTCTTGGCGTTGGTCGTCGCTATCGCGTCGCCGAGCGCGAAGACATTGCCGTAGCGCGTATGGCGCAGCGACTCGGGATCGACGGCGATGAAGCCGGTCTCGCCGGCCAGCGGACTTTTGGCGACGAAATCGGGCGCGCGCTGCGGCGGCACGGCGTGCATCATCGCGAAATCGCGCTGCACGCGCACCACGGCGCCATTGGCGTCCTTCTCCTCGAAGGTCGCGATCTTGGCCGGCCCATCGACGGCGACGAGCTTGGATTCGAAGCGCAGATCGATTCCGTAGCGCTTCACATATTCCATCAGCGCCGGCACATAGGCCGGCACGCCGAACAACGCGGCGCCGGCGTTGTGAAACTCGACCTCGATGTTCGACAGCGCGCCGGCGCGCCGCCAGGCGTCGCAGGAGAGATACATGGCCTTTTGCGGCGCGCCCGCGCATTTGATGGGAATCGGGGGCTGCGTGAACAGCGCGCGTCCGCCGCGCAGAGTCTGCGCGAGATAATGCGTGTAGGGCGCGAGATCGGCGCGGTAATTTGAGGTGACGCCATTGCGGCCGAGCGTCTCGACGAGGCCGGGAATGGCGTCCCAATCGAGCTTTATGCCGGGCGAGGCGATGAGAGCGCGATAGCGCAGCCGCGCGCCATCGTCGAGAATGACCTCATCGGAATCGGGCGCGAATTCGGCGACGGATTTCTTGATCCAGACCGCCCTGTCCGGCATCACCGAGGCCATCGGACGCTTCGTCACTTCCGGCTTGAACACGCCGGCGCCGACGAGGGTGAAGCCGGGCTGATAATAGTGAAATTCGGCCGGCTCGACGATGGCGATGGAGAGCGAGGGCCGGCGCTTCAACAGGCTCGCCGCCGCGGCGACGCCGCCGCTGCCGCCGCCGACGATCACCACATCATAGGAACCCGGACCGCGGTCGCCCGCGGGCGTGCCGCCGCGCGCAATGATGCGCGTCTTCCACGGCTCGAGATCGACTCTGGCCTCTTTCGCCGCCGCGAGCACCGCCTCGGCGCCGAGCGGCATGGCCTGAGACAGCGCCCAAAATGCGCTCGCGCGCCGGCCGCTCTTGCAATAGCCGAGCGCGGGACCGCCGGCGGTCGCGAGCGCGCCAGCGAAATCGGCGACGGACGCATCGTCTATATTCGAGGGCGTCACCGGAACATGCCTCGCCGAAAGACCATGCTTCGCCGCCCATTCGGCGACGTCGCGGAAATTGGGCTGGCCCGGCTCCTCATCATCGGGACGACAATCGATGACGAGACGAAAGCCGTCGCGCGCGGCGCGCTCGACATCGGCTTCGGAAATCTGGGGGGAAACAGAAAAAGCGGACGATAATCTCGTGAAGCTCATGACGATGCGTTTCCTCTTTTTTCTTCGCTTTTTTTGTGTGTCGGCGGGCGGCGTCAGAAGACGTCCAGAGGAAGCTTGAGATAGCGTGCGCCATTGTCCTCCGGCGGCGGCAGACGCCCGCCGCGCACATTCACCTGCACCGACGGCAGGATCAGATGCGGCAGCTCCAAGGTCGCGTCGCGATGCGTGCGCATCTCGACGAACTCCTCCTCGCCGATTCCGTCATGCACATGGACATTGCCCTTGCGCTCGGCGCCGACCGTCGTCTCCCAGGCAAAAGAGTCGCGGTTCGGCGCCTTATAGTCGTGGCAGAGGAACAGCCGCGTCGCGTCCGGCAGCGTCATCAGCCGGCGAATGGAGCGGTAGAGCGCGCGGGCGTCGCCGCCGGGGAAATCGGCGCGCGCCGTGCCATAGTCGGGCATGAACAGCGTGTCGCCGATAAAGGCGGCGTCGCCGATCACATAGGCGACATCGGCCGGCGTATGGCCGGGCACATGCAGCGTGATCGCCGGAATCTCGCCGATCGCGAAAGTCTCGCCGTCAACGAACAAATGATCGAATTGCGAGCCGTCGCGGGCGAACTCCGTCCCGAAGTTGAAGACCTTGCCGAAGACGTTCTGAACCGTGGTGATCTCGCGGCCGATGGCCAGCTTGCCGCCGAGCTCGGCCTGGAGATAGGGCGCGGCGGAAAGGTGATCGGCATGGGCGTGGGTTTCCAGCAGCCAGTCGACCGTAAGACTTTCATTATTAACGTAAGTGATAATCTCATCCGCGCCCTTGGTCGAGGTGCGGCCCGACGCCGCGTCGAAATTCAGCACGCTGTCGACGATCGCCGCACGGCGCGTCGCCGGATCATAGACGACATGCGACGCGGTAAACGTCGGTTCATCGAAGAAGGTTTCGACCTGGACCGCGGGCCGTTTCGCGGCGGCGAGGATTTGCTCCCTGGCGCGCTCTAGCGCTGCATCCGTCATGGCGACCTCCTCTTTAATTTCATAATTACATTGTATATGTAAATAAATGGTCAGCTTGTGTCAAGCTCGGAATGGGAGCAGAGGAAATCCATGGAAAAAGAACCGATTCCGGCTTCGACGACGGGCGTGCGGGCGCTGCGCGTCGGCGATCTCGCGCCGGTTTTTCAGGCGCGCTCCACCGGCGGCGAGATTCGTCTCGATCAGTTCCGCGGCCGCTGGCTGATCTTCTTCTCGCATCCGGCGGATTTCACGCCGGTCTGCACCAGCGAATTCGTGGCGCTGGCGCGCGCCGCGCCGCGCTTCGAGGCGGTCGGCTGCGCGCTGCTGGGGCTCTCGGTCGACAGCCTCTATTCGCATCTCGCCTGGGTGCGGGCGATTCGTGACCTTTTCGGCGTCACCGTCCCCTTCCCCATCGTCGAGGATCCGACCATGACCATTGGTCGCGCCTATGGAATGCTGGACGAGACCGCCCGAGATTCCTCGGCGATGCGCGCGACCTATTACATCGACCCGCAGGGCGTGGTGCGCGCCCTCACCTGGTATCCGCTGACGGTCGGCCGCTCGGTGGAGGAGATGCTGCGCCTCGTCACGGCGCTGAAGAAGGCGGCCTCCGGCGAGGTGATGACGCCGGAGGGCTGGACGCCCGGCGGCGATCTTCTGCTGCCGCCGACCAACGCGGCTGAGGACGCGCTCGCGCCCGGCGCGACCGACAGCTGGTTCTATCGGACTTGCAAAGATACGGGCAAATGACCGCACTGTACGAATCGCGTGAGCGCGCCAATGAGGCCGCCGAAAGGCTGAAGATTTTCGCGCAGCCGCAGCGGCTGATGATCCTGTCCTATCTCCTCGCCGGCGAGCACACGGTCGGCGAGATCGAGGCCGCGACCGCGATTCAGCAGCCGGCCTTGAGCCAGCAGCTCGCCGAGCTGCGCCGCGCCGAGCTGGTGGAAACGCGCCGCGCCGCCAAGCAGGTCTTCTACCGCCTGGCCGACGCCAAGGTGACGCTCTGCGTCAAATGCGTGGAGGCGATCTTCGAAGGAGCCGCCGACCCCCAAGGCGCCCTCGCCGAAGCGCTGCGCGCGCCGCCGGCCGAGCGCGAGCCGCCGGGCAAGGCCGGCGCGGCGGCGTTCGCGAAGATCGTGTAGCCCTTGGCCTCGGCGGCGGCGGCGCCTCGACGCGCGGCCGAGGATAGTGTTAAATCCTATTGAGCATTATCGGGGGAACCAATGCGTAGCACTCAGCAATTCAGCGTGACGCTGCCGACCGAAATGGCTCGAATGGTCAAGGCAAAGGTGTCATCCGGGGAATACGCCAGTGAAAGCGAGGTCATTCGCGACGGGCTGCGCGCTTTGCTGGCGCGCGACCGCGCGGTCGAGAGCTGGCTATTGCAGGAGGTCGCGCCCGCCTATGACAGGATGAAGGCCGATCCATCACGCGGACGATCCGCCGTCGAAGTCCGCACGACCCTCGCCGCCGAGCATGAGCGGACGACGAAAACGACCCCGTGATCGCCTCGTCCTATAGCGTCATTTTCTCGCCCGAAGCCGAGACGCAGCTCGTCGCCCTCTATCGCTGGATCGCCGACCGCGCCACGCCGACGATCGCCGAGCGTTTCACCGGCGCGATCGTCGACTATTGCGAAAATCTGCGCAGCTTTCCTGAGCGCGGGACATGCCGCGACGATTTGCGGCCGGGCCTGCGAACGATCGGCTTTCGCCGCCGCGTGACGATCGCTTTCGCAGTCGAAGCCGACCTCGTGACGATCATCGGCGTCTTTTACGGCGGACAGGATTTCGAAGCTTCGCTATCGATCGCCGACGAATGAAAGGCGAATCCAGCCGCAGCGCCTCCTCGCATCCGACCCGCCTTCCATGATATTCACGAGACCATGACGAAAGCCGCCGAGACCCGAGGCGCGGCCAAGCCGCTGTTCTCCTATCGCAAGCATTGGGCGCATCGCTTCGGCGTCGCGCCTTTTCTGCCCATGTCGCGCGCCGAGATGGAGACGCTCGGCTGGGACAGCTGCGACATCATCCTCGTCACCGGCGACGCCTATATCGACCATCCGAGCTTCGGCATGGCCATCATCGGCCGCCTGCTCGAGGCGCAGGGCTTTCGCGTCGGCATTATCGCGCAGCCGGATTGGCGCGACGCTTCCGCCTTCCGCGCGCTCGGCAAGCCGAACCTCTTCTTCGGCGTCACCAGCGGCAATATGGATTCGATGGTGAACCGATACACCTCCGACCGGCGGCTGCGGCACAATGATTCCTACACGCCCGGCGGCGAGGGCGGCAAAAGGCCGGACCGTTCCGTCATCGTCTACGCCCAGCGCTGCCGCGAGGCGTTTTCCGATGCGCCGATATTGCTCGGCGGCATAGAGGCGTCGCTGCGGCGCATCGCCCATTACGACTATTGGTCGGACAAGGTCCGCCGCTCCATTCTCTTCGACGCCAAGGCCGATCTGCTGCTCTATGGCAACGCCGAGAGGGCGCTGGTCGAGGTGGCGCATCGCATCGCCAAGCGCGGCATGGCGCAGGATTTCTCCGATGTGCGCGGCCTCGCCTTCACGCGCGACGCGACGCCCGAGGGCTGGCTCGAGGCATCGGCCGAGGACATCGACGAGCCCGACGAAGGCCGCATGCGCAAGGATGCGCAGAGCGAGACTGTCGTCATTCGCCTGCCTGCTTTCGAGCAGGTCGCCAATGATCCCGAATCCTACGCGCGCGCCTCGCGCGTGCTGCATCGGGAGAGCAATCCGGGCAATGCGCGGCCGCTGACGCAGCGTCATGGAACGCGCGACATTTGGCTCACCGCGCCGCCCATTCCGCTGACCATGGCGGAGATGGACGGCGTCTATGACCTGCCCTTCGCACGCGCGCCGCATCCCTCCTACACGCAGGCGATTCCCGCCTGGGAGATGATTCGCCATTCGGTGACGATCATGCGCGGCTGCTTCGGCGGCTGCTCCTTCTGCTCGATCACCGAGCACGAGGGCCGCATCATTCAATCGCGCTCGGAAGACTCGATCCTGAAAGAGATCGAAACGATTCGCGACAAGACCGAAGGTTTCACCGGCATCATCTCCGACATTGGCGGGCCGACGGCGAATATGTATCGCCTCGCCTGCAAGGATCGCGAGACCGAAGCGCTGTGCCGGCGGCCCTCCTGCGTCTATCCCGATATTTGCAAGAATCTGGAGACCAGCCATGACGCGCTGATCCAGCTCTATCGCAAGGCGCGCGCGCTTCCCGGCGTGAAGAAGGTGATGGTCGCCTCTGGCGTGCGCTACGACCTCGCGGTCAAGAGCCCGGCCTATGTGCGCGAGCTGGTCGAGCATCATGTCGGCGGCTATCTGAAAATCGCGCCCGAGCATACGGAGAGCGGCCCGCTCTCCAAGATGATGAAGCCGGGCATAGGCTCCTACGACCGCTTCAAGCGTCTGTTCGACGCCGCGGCGCAGGCGGCCAAGAAGCAATATTTCCTCATTCCCTATTTCATCGCCGCGCATCCCGGCACGAGCGACGAAGACATGATGAATCTGGCGTTGTGGCTGAAGAAGAACGGCTATCGCGCCGATCAGGTGCAGACCTATCTGCCCTCGCCCATGGCGCTGTCGACGGCCATGTATCATTCGGGCTTCAATCCGCTGAAGCCGGTGCGCCGCGGCGCGTCGGAAAAGGTCGACGCCGTGAAGGGCCTGCGCCAGCGCCGCCTGCACAAGGCCTTTCTCCGTTATCACGATCCCGAGAATTGGCCGGTGCTGCGCGAGGCGCTGAAAGCCATGGGCCGCGCCGATCTCATCGGCCCCGGCAAGCATCATCTCGTGCCGGGCTGGCAACCGGCGGGCACCGGCAAGGCCGGCGAAGGCCGCCGCACAGGTCAGAAAAGCGCGCGGCCACAGTCGCGGGAATTCAGGACGAATGGACTGCGCTCGCGCGGGCCTTGAACGCTTCGAGCTGCGCGAACTCTCGATGAAGCGCCGACTCTGCCCCCTCTCCCGCGAAAGCGGGGGAGGGTTGGGGAGGGGGCGCTCAGCGGACGCGAGACTCAAAACGGAATGTCGTCGTCCAGCTGATCCGACAGGCGTCCGCCGCCGGCCGGCGCGGGCGAGCGCTCGGCGGGCGCACGCTCCATCGGCGAGGAACGGCCGAAGCTGGAGCCGCCGCCGCTCGACTGATAGGAGCCGCCGCCGCCTTCGTAATCGCCATCGTTGCGGCCGCCGCCCTTGCTGTCGAGCAGCTGAAGCTCGCCGCGGAAGCGTTGCAGCACGACATCCGTCACTTTGCGCTGCACGCCGTCCTTATCCTGATATTCGCGCGACTGCAGCTGGCCCTCGAGATAGACTTTGGAGCCCTTGCGGCAGTACTGCTCGGCGACCTTCCCCAAATTCTCGTTGAAGATCGACACATTGTGCCACTCGGTGCGGTCCTTGCGCTCGCCCGTGTTGCGATCACGCCAGGACTCCGTCGTCGCCACGGAAAAGGAGACGACGCGGTCCCCCGAAGGCAGCGTGCGCACTTCTGGATCGCGGCCGAGATTGCCGACCAGAATGACCTTATTGACCGCCATGACGCTTCTCCGCCTCGATGATGCTCGCGGCACCTTAGTCCGAAACGCGCGGGCGCGAAGGCGTTCCGCCGCCTTGTCCACAATTCACGCGCTGTTCTTTTTTTGTTCTAGCATCTCCCTCCCCGGCGCGCAACGCCGCGACGGATCGCTCTTTGAGGATCCGTCGACGAGGATCGTCGTCGGGCCTCCTGTAGGAAGCGACGGCCTTTGACGGAAGCGATTCGGGATGGTCGTTTCACCGAGGCCCCGACCGGACCCGCGGACGAGAACTTTCTCTACCGCGCCGCCCCCGGGGGGCGATTTTCTCATTTCGATGAATGTTGTGGTGAGCGCGATGGGACTCGAACCCATGACCCTCTGATTAAAAGTCAGATGCTCTACCGACTGAGCTACGCGCTCGCTGGAACTCGCTTCGCGCCGCGGGGCTGCGCCCGCGCGGCTCGTCGTGACCCGGCGGCTCGACCCCTACCTGTTGGCGAGGGGCCGGTCAACCCCGGCTCGAGCGGATCGTTCCCTCATGCCAGCCACTTCACATAGAGCACGAACAGCCAGAACAAGACCGCCGAGACGATCGTCGTCGCGACGGCCTTCATCCACAGCTTGGGGGCCACGGGCGCGCCCGGATCCCCTCCCTCCGGCGTGTCGCCCTCCTCTTCCGAGGAGCGGACGCCGAAAGGAAGGATCGCGAACAGCACGATCCACCAGATCGTCAGATAGATCGCCACGGCGAGCGGCGTCGTGAATGGCAAGATCCGCGCTCCTCGACCTTTCGCTCGGGCTTCGGCCCTCGCTCGTTCAGGCCTGCTCGAGCTCGACCAGGGCCCCGTTGAAATCCTTCGGATGCAGGAAGAGCACCGGCTTGCCATGGGCGCCGATCTTCGGCTCACCATCGCCCAGCACGCGCGCGCCTGCGGCTTTCAGCTGGTCGCGCGCCGTCAGAATGTCATCGACCTCATAGCAGAGATGATGAATGCCGCCGGCCGGATTTTTGGCGACGAAGCCGGCGATCGGCGATCCTTCGCCGAGCGGCTGCAGCAGCTCGATCTTGGTGTTGGGCAGTTCGACGAAAACGACCGTGACGCCGTGCTCGGGAAGAGACTCCGGCTCGGAGACCTTGGCGCCGAGCGTATTTTTATATGTCGCCGTCGCCGCCGCGAGGTCCGAGACGGCGATGGCCACATGATTCAAGCGTCCGATCATGACGTTTCCCTGAAATTTCTCCAGAGACCTAAATGCGTCATCACGCCTCGATGATCAATACATGCACTTGCGGTTTCTTGCCCCACACCGCATTGACGCTGGCGCGCACGGCGCGCTCCACCGCCGTCGCGGCGGCGTCGAAATCCCGCCGCTTCTGCCGCGGCAGATTGTCGAAGGTGCGGAAGATGGCGTCGTCCACCACCTCGCCCATATCCGCGCCGTCGCGCCCCTTTTTGGGCAGGCCGGAGATCAGAACGTCGGGATCGCCGACGAGATCGCCGCGCTTGTCGATGGCGAGCGCCAGCGACACCACGCCGGAGAAGCTCAGCCGCGCGCGCTCCCGCACGGCGCCGTCATCCTCGGAGACCAGCACGTCGCCGTCCTTCAGCAGGCGCCCGGTCGGCGCCTTGCCGACAATGGCCGGCGCGCCCGGAAACAGGCGCACGATGTCGCCATTGCGGGCGCCGATCGTCGCCTCCACTCCCTTGCTCCTGGCGAAGGCGGCGTGGACGGAGAGATGATGCCCCTCGCCATGCGCCGGCACCGATATGCGCGGCCGCACCCAATCATAGAGCTGCGCGACCTCGCCGCGGCGCGGATGGCCGGAGCAATGGACGAGATGATCGTGATCGGTGATGACCTCGACGCCCTGGTCGCAGAGCTTGTTGACGACCCGATGCACCTCCCGCGTATTGCCGGGAATGGCGCGCGAGGAGAAAATGACCGTATCGCCGGACGCGAGCTTGATGACCGGATGCTCCTTCTCGGCGACGCGCGCCATGGCGGCGCGCGGCTCGCCTTGGCTGCCGGTCGCCAGCACCACGATCTTGTCGCGCGGCAGGGCTGTGAACATGTCGAGCGAGAGAAAAGGCGGCAGTCCGTCGAGAAAGCCGCATTCGCGCGAAACCTGAATAACCCGCTCCATGGCGCGGCCGGCGATGACGACGCTGCGCCCGGCCGCCTGCGCCGCCTCCGCCACGGCGCGAATGCGCGCGACATTGGAGGCGAAGGTCGTCACCAGCACGCGCTGCTCGGCGTCGCCGATGAGCTTGCGCAGCGTCTGCGCCACATCGCTCTCGGAAAAGCTGTCGCCCTCGCGCAGAATATTGGTGGAATCGCAGATGAGCGCGTCGACGCCCTCGTCGCCGAGCGCCGTGAGCCGCGCGGCGTCGATGCGATGGCCGACGCCGGGCTCGGGGTCGATCTTCCAGTCGCCCGTGTGGATCGCGAGGCCGGCCGGCGTGCGGATCGCCAGCGCATTGGCCTCGGGAATCGAATGCGCGACGGCGACGAATTCCACGTCGAAGGGGCCGATGTCGAGACGCTGGCCCGTCGCCACGGTGATGACCTTTATATTCGGCGACCCCGCCTCCTGCAGGCGGCGCGCCTCCAGCAGGCTCGCGGCGAATCGCGTCGCATAGACGGTGCAGCCGAGCTTGGGCCAGAGGAAGGAAAGCGCCCCTATGTGATCCTCATGGGCGTGGGTGATCACCAGCCCGACGAGATCGCGACGAATCTTCTCGACGAAAGTGACGTCGGGCATCAAGAGATCGACGCCGGGCAGCTCCGGGCCGGGAAAGGCGAGGCCGCAATCGACCATCAGCCATTTGCGCGTCTTCGGCGGGCCGAAACCATAGAGAGCGGCGTTCATGCCGATCTCGCCGAGACCGCCCAAAGGCGCAAAGACGAATTCGCTCACTTCCTCATTCATCGGCCACGCTCCGGCTCGGGCCGGGCCGCCGCGAGGGCCGGCAAGAAGATGTCTCCCGCTTCTATGGCGCGACGGCCGCTGCGGGTCGAAATAATGAGGCGCCCGTCGGCGTCTATGGTCTCGAAAAGGCCGGAGACCGTCTCGCGCGGAAGACGCGCCTCGATCTCCCCGCCCAATCCCGCGGCATGCCCGAGCCAGCGCTCGCGAAGCGCCGCGAAGCCCGAGCCGCCCGCCCAGAGGGCCAGCGTCTCCTCCATTTTGTCGGAGAGCAAAGCAAGCAGCGCGCCGGCCGAAAGACCGCCCAATCGCGACAAATCGCTCGCCGGGTAAGGAAGATCGGCTGGCGCGGCGACGCAATTGACCCCTATGCCGATGACGCAGCCGAAGGGCGCGCCCTGCCCCGCCGGCTGAACGCCTTCGAGAAGAATGCCCGCCAGCTTCTCTCCATCGAGCAGCACATCATTGGGCCATTTGAGCGCGAGCCTTTCGGCGGCGCCGGTCGCCTCGATCAAAGCGGAGATCGTCGCGAGGCCGGCGGCGAAGCCGAGCTGCGGCGCCAGCGCCGCCGGGCCGAAGCCGGAGACGAGCAGGCTCGCGTGGAGATTTCCCGCGATCGAGCCCCAATTGCGGCCGAGGCGGCCGCGCCCCTTGGTCTGTCGCGCGGCGACGACCCACAAGGGACCAGGATCGCCCGACTCGGCCCGACGCTTGGCTTCGTCATTGGTCGAGTCGATTTCGTCGTAAATCTCGAGACGAACCCCGCGCGAGAGCGCGCGGTCGCCGAGCCTCACGCCCTCCATCGGGCTCAGAACAGCGACTTGGCGGCGGCCGTCGCGGCCTCGACCACGGGAGCCGGATAGAGCCAGAAGCCGAGCAGGAACACGGTCGACACGGCGAGCACCGCGCGCAGCGACAGAGGCGATTGATCGAAAGCCGGCGCCGGCTCGTCGAAATAGATCACCTTGACGACGCGCAAATAATAGAAGGCGGAGATCGCGCTCGCCAGCACGCCGATGATGGCGAGCGGATAGAGCCCGGCGTCCACCGCCGCCAGCAGCACGTAATATTTCGCGAAGAAGCCGGCGAGCGGCGGCACGCCCGCGAGCGAGAACATCAGCATGGCGAGGAAGAAGGCCGCCGTCCCATTATTGCGCGAAAGACCCGAGAGATCGGAAATCTTCTCGACCGGGCGACCCTCGACGCGCATCTGCAGAATGGCGGCGAAGACGCCGAGCGTCATCACCAGATAAATGGCGAGATAGATGGCGACGCCGCGCACGCCCGCCTCATTGCCCGCCGCGAGGCCGACCAGGGCGAAGCCCATATGGCCGATCGAGGAATAGGCCATCAGGCGCTTGATGCTGGTCTGCCCGATCGCAGCGAAGGAGCCGAGCAGCATGGAGGCGATGGCGAGGAAGATGATGATCTGCTGCCATTGCGCGACAATGCCGGGGAAAGCGGTGACGACGATGCGCGCCGTGATGGCGACCGCGGCCATTTTCGGCGCCGAGGCGAAAAAGGCGGTGACGGGCGTCGGCGCGCCCTCATAGACGTCCGGCGTCCACATATGGAAGGGCGCGGCCGACATTTTGAAGGCGAGCCCGGCCAGCACGAAGACGAGTCCGAAGATCACGCCGAGCGGCGGCGCGCCGGTGATCGCCTTGGCGATGCCGTCGAAGGAGATCGTCCCCGAGAAGCCGTAGAGCAGTGAGGCGCCATAGAGCAGCATGCCGGAGGAGAGAGCGCCGAGCACGAAATATTTGAGGCCGGCTTCCGAGGCGCGGGCGTCGTCGCGGTCGAAGGCGGCTACGACATAGAGCGCCAGCGACATCAGCTCTATGCCGAGATAGAGCGCGATGAGATTATCCGCCGAGACGAGCAGCAGCATTCCGATCGTCGACAGAATCACCAGCACCGGAAACTCGAAATTGCCGAGCTTGGCGCGCTGCAGATAGTCGCGCGACATCAGTATGGTGACGAGCGAGCCGATCAGCGTCAGCACTTTGACGAAACGCGCGAAAGCGTCATCGACGAAGGCGCCCTCGAAGAGCGAGGCCTCCGAAGTCTGGCCGAAGAACAGCGCCAGAATGGCGAGGCCGAGCAGCCCCGCCGCGAGCTCGTTGACGAGGCCGAAGGCGCGCGTCCCGCGCCAGGCGCCGATGAGGATCAGCGCCAATACGCCGAGGGCGAGGATGGTTTCCGGCAGGAAGTGATGCGCGAGGGCGGTTGAGAACGACATCGTCAGCGACCGATCATTGAGCGGCCTGGGCGACGACATGCGCCGCATTGGCCAGGGCCGTGTGAGATTGCAGGAGATTGGCGACGGCGGCCGCGGAGGCGTCGATGATCGGCTGCGGCCGCACGCCGTAATAGATGGTCAGCGCGATGAGCGGCACGAAGAGGACGAGCTCTCGCGCCGAGAGATCGCTGATCGTCTGCAGCGACGGCTTCTCCAGCGCGCCGAACACCACGCGACGGTAGAGATAGAGCGCATAGGCCGCCGACAGCACCACGCCCGATGTCGCGAATAGCGCCACCCAGCTATTGGCGACGAAGGCGCCGGCGAGCGTCAGAAACTCGCCGACGAAGCCGGAGGTGCCCGGCAGGCCGACATTCGCCATGGTGAAGATCATGAAGGTCACGGCGTAGAGCGGCATGCGATTGACGAGGCCGCCATAGGCCGCGATCTCGCGCGTATGCATGCGGTCATAGATGACGCCGACGCAGAGGAAGAGCGCGCCGGAGACGAAGCCATGCGAGATCATCAGGAACATGGCGCCCTGCACGCCCTGTGTCGTCAGCGTGAACAGGCCCATTGTGACGAAGCCCATATGCGCGATCGACGAATAGGCGATGAGCTTCTTTATGTCCTCCTGCACCAGCGCCACCAGCGAGGTGTAGATGACGGCGATCACCGACAGCGCATAGACGAGCGGCGCGAAATAGGCGGACGCGTCCGGGAACATAGGCAGAGAGAAGCGGATGAAGCCATAGCCGCCCATTTTCAGAAGGATGGCGGCGAGGATCACCGAGCCCGCGGTCGGCGCCTCGACGTGGGCGTCCGGCAGCCAGGTGTGGACCGGCCACATGGGCATCTTCACCGCGAAGGAGGCGAAGAAGGCGAGCCACAGCCAAATCTGCATCGACGGCGGGAATTTCGTCTCGAGCAGAGTGACGATGTCCGTCGTCCCCGTCTTGCCGTAGATCGCCAGAATGGCGATCAGCATCAGCAGCGAGCCGGCCAGCGTGTAGAGGAAGAATTTGAAGCTGGCGTAGACGCGTCGCTTGCCGCCCCAAATGCCGATGATGAGGAACATCGGAATGAGGCCGCCCTCGAAGAAGAGATAGAAGAGCACGAGATCGAGCGCGCAGAACACGCCGATCATCAGCGTCTCGAGGACGAGGAAGGCGACGAGATATTCCTTCAAGCGAAACTTCACCGATTCCCAGGAGGCGAGAATGGCGAAGGGCGTCAGGAAGGTCGTCAGCAGCACGAAGGGAATGGAGAAGCCGTCCACGCCCATTTTATAGGTGAGGCCGGAGCCGAACCAGGCCCTCTCCTCGACGAGCTGGAAAGCGGCGCTCGCCGTGTCGAAACGCCCCCACACGACGAGCGAGAGCAGGAAGACGACGACTGTCGTCAGCAGCGCCGCCCATTTGGCGTTGCGAAGCGTCGCCTCGCTCTCGCCCTTCAGCGTGAGGATGAAGGCCGCGCCGACCAGCGGCAGAAAAGTGAGGCCGGTGAGAATGCCGAAGCCGAACATCAGCGCAGACCTCCTGCGACGAACCAGGTGACGACCGCCGCGACGCCGATCAGCATGGCGAAGGCGTAGTGATAGACATAGCCGGTCTGCAGCTTCACTGCGAGGCGGGCGCCGTCGACGACGCGAGCGGCGATGCCGTCCGGGCCGAGCCCGTCGATGATGCGTCCGTCGCCGCCCTTCCACAGCAGCCGACCGAGCGCGAAGGCGGGACGCACGAAGATCGCGTCATAGAGCTCGTCGAAATACCATTTGTTGAGCAGGAAACGGTAGAGCCGCGGAAAGGCGTGCGCGATCTTCTGCGCCGTGCCGGGCGCGAGCTGATAGACGAAGAAAGCGCCGAGGAAGCCGAGGATCATCATCACCGTCGCGGCATAGGACACCCAATGCGGGATCTCATGCATGGCGTGGAGAATGTGATTGTCGTGGCCGGTATAGAGCGCGCCCTTCCAGAACTCGTCATAGCCATGGCCGGCGAAATCGCCGATGAACACGGCGCCCGCCGCCACCGCGCCCACCGCCAGAACAGCGAGCGGGATCAGCATGACGATCGGCGACTCGTGCGGCGCATGATGGCCGTGGCCGTGAGCGTCATGGGCATGATCGTCATGGCCGTGAGCGTCCGCATGCGCGTGATCGTCGTGGCCATGCGCGGCGTGAGCGTCCGCATGAGACTCCTTCGCCTTGCCGAAGAAGGTCATGAAGACGAGACGCCAGGAATAGAAGGAGGTGAGGCCAGCCGCCACCACCGTCGAGATGAAGGCGAGATAGGCGACGCTGCGATGCTCGCCGGCGGCGAAGGCCGCCTCGATGATGGCGTCCTTGGAGAAGAAGCCGGCGAAGCCGAACTCGGTTCCCGGAATGCCGACGCCGGTCAGCGCCAGAGTGCCGATCGTCATCATGGCGAAGGTGAAGGGAATCTTGTTCCACAGTCCGCCCATGTTCCGCATGTCCTGCTCATGATGCATCGCATGGATGACCGAGCCCGCGCCGAGGAACAGCAGCGCCTTGAAGAAGGCGTGGGTGAAGAGATGGAACACGCCGAGCGAATAGGCGCCGACGCCTTCCGCCACGAACATATAGCCGAGCTGCGAGCAGGTCGAATAGGCGATGACGCGCTTGATGTCGTTCTGCACGAGGCCGATGGTCGCCGCGAAAAAGGCGGTGATGGCGCCGATCAGCGTGACGAAGGCGAGCGTGTCCGGCGCATATTCGAAGATCGGCGACAGGCGCGCGACCATGAACACGCCGGCCGTCACCATTGTGGCGGCATGGATGAGCGCGGAGACCGGCGTCGGGCCTTCCATCGCATCCGGCAGCCAGGTGTGCAGCAGGAATTGCGCGGATTTGCCCATCGCGCCGATGAAGAGCAGGAAGGTGGCCAGCGTCAGCGCGTCGAAATCGGCGCCGAACACATGAATCTTATGGCCGGCTATGCCGGGAACGGCGGCGAACACCTGCTCGAAGCTCAGCGATTGGGTGAGCTGGAAGATGAGGAAAATGCCGAGCGCGAAGCCGAAATCGCCGACGCGGTTGACGACGAAGGCCTTGATGGCGGCGGCGTTGGCCGAAGGCTTCTGATACCAGAAGCCGATGAGGAGATAGGACGCGAGGCCGACGCCCTCCCAGCCGAAGAACATCTGCACGAGATTATCGGCCGTCACCAGCGAGAGCATGGCGAAGGTGAAGAGCGACAGATAGGCGAAGAAGCGCGGACGAGCCGGATCCTCGTGCATGTAGCCGATCGAGTAGAAATGCACGAGAGCCGAGACGCTGGTCACGACGACCAGCATGACGGCGGTCAGCGAGTCGACGCGCAAGGCCCAATCGACGCTGAGCTTGCCCGAGGTGAACCAATTGGCGAGCACCGGCGCGCTCGCATGGCCATGGCCGAGCGCGACGTCGAAAAACTCGATCCAGGAGAAGCCGCAGGCGATGAACAGCAGCGTCGTCGTCACGAGCTCGGACGCCCGCGCGCCGATGCGCCGTCCGAATAGGCCCGCGATGAGAAAGCCGATGAGCGGCAGAAAGACGATTGCTTGGATCATCGGCGCTCAGCCCTTCAGAGAGTTGATGTCCTCGACCGCGATCGTGCCGCGGTTGCGGAAATAGGTGACGAGAATGGCGAGGCCGATGGCCGCCTCCGCCGCCGCCACCGTGAGGATGAACAGGGCGAAGACCTGGCCGGTCAGATCGCCGAGCGAGGCCGAGAAGGCCACGAGGTTGATGTTCACCGCCAGCAGGATCAGCTCGACCGACATCAATATGATGATGATGTTCTTGCGGTTGAGAATGATGCCGGCGACGCCGAGCGTGAACACGATCGCCGAGACGACGAGATAATGGGTGAGGTCGACGACCATTGCTGCGATCCCCTCAGACGCCCGCCCGCGAGGGCACTTTCTTGATCTCGATGACATTGTCGCGCGTGCGCGCGTTCTGCTCCTCGATCTTCTGCCGCTTGACGCCGGGACGGTGATGCAGCGTCAGCACGATCGCGCCGATCATGGCGGTGAGCAGCACCAGGGCCGACGCCTGGAAGAAGAGGAAATATTTCGTGTAGAGCACCTGCCCGAGCGCGGCCGTGTTGGAGACGCCGGCGACGATCGGCGCCGCAGCGGCTTCCTTCGCGCCGGGCGCGCTCTGCCAGCCGAGCGCGAGCAGGCCGAGCTCGCCGAGCACCACGGCGCCGACAGCAGCGCCCACCGGCAGATGCTTGCTGAAGCCCTGGCGCAGCTCGGCGAAATCGACATCCAGCATCATCACCACGAAGAGGAACAGCACTGCGACCGCGCCGACATAGACGACGACGAGGATCATGGCGAGAAATTCGGCCCCGGCGAGCAGGAAGAGCCCCGCGCCATTGACGAAGGCGAGGATGAGATAGAGCACCGAATGAACCGGATTGCGCGAGACGATCACCGCGAAAGCCGATGCGATCAGCACCGCCGAGAAAAGATAGAAGAATGCCACAGCCACTTTGTCGTCCTCTCTCGAGCGTCTCGTTGCGTCCGGCTCTCGTTGCTTCTCAGCGATAAGGGGCGTCGAGCGCGATGTTGCGCGCGATCTCGCGCTCCCAGCGCGCGCCATTCTCGAGCAGGCGCTCCTTATTGTAGTAGAGCTCCTCGCGCGTCTCGACGGCGAACTCCTGGTTCGGCCCCTCGACGATGGCGTCCACCGGGCAGGCCTCCTGGCAGAAGCCGCAATAGATGCATTTCACCATGTCGATGTCGTAGCGCGTCGTGCGGCGGGTCCCGTCATTGCGGCGCGGGCCGGCCTCGATGGTGATGGCCTGCGCCGGGCAGATCGCCTCACAGAGCTTGCAGGCGATGCAGCGCTCCTCGCCATTGGGATAGCGGCGCAGCGCATGCTCGCCGCGAAAGCGCGGGGAGATCGGGTTCTTCTCATGCGGATAGTTGAGCGTCGCCTTCGGCTTGAAGAAGTAGCGCATCGACAGGAAGAAGGCGGCGATGAACTCGGCGAGGAAGAGCGACTTGGCCGCAGAATCGAGCTTCATGACGTCACTCCCTTAGTTCGCGCCCGCCGAGCCGGCGAATTGCAGAATGCCGGCGACGACGATGACCATGACGAGCGAGATGGGCAGAAACACCTTCCAGCCGAGCCGCATGAGCTGGTCGTAGCGATAGCGCGGCACGAAGGCCTTCACCATGGCGAAGAAGAAGAAGAAGAATGTGACCTTGAGGACGAACCAGATGACGCCCGGGATCAGGGTGAAGGGCGCGATGTTCACCGGCGGCAGCCAGCCGCCGAAGAAGAGGATCGTCAGCAAGGCGCACATGGTCAGGATCGCCACATATTCGCCGAGCATGAACAGCATGTAGGGCGTCGCCGAATATTCGATCATGAAGCCGGCGACCAGCTCCGACTCGGCTTCCACCAGATCGAAGGGCGGGCGGTTCGTCTCGGCCAGCGCCGAGATGAAGAAGATGATGAACATCGGCAGCAGGCGCAGCCAATACCAGCCGAGAATGCCATATTGCGAATCCTGCGCGCGCACGATCTCGGTGAGATTGAGCGAGCCGGCGCAGAGCAGAACGGTGATGATGACGAAGCCGATCGAGACCTCGTAGGACACCATTTGCGCGGCCGAGCGCAGCGCCGATAGGAAGGGATATTTGGAGTTCGACGCCCAGCCGCCCATGATGATGCCATAGACGCCGAGCGAGGAGATGGCGAAAATATAGAGAATGCCGACATTGAGATCGGCGACCGCCCAGCCGTCATTGACGGGGATGACGGCCCAGGCGGCGACGGCGAGCATGGCCGTGACGAAAGGCGCCAGCAGGAACACGCCCTTATTGGCCGTGTCCGGGATCACCGGCTCCTTGAGCACGAATTTGAGCATGTCGGCGAAGCTCTGGAGCAAGCCCCAGGGTCCGACGACATTGGGTCCGCGGCGCAGCTGCACGGCGGCCCAGACCTTGCGGTCGATGTAGATCGCATAGGCGAGGTAGACCAGCAGAACGACCGTCAGAACGACGCTCTTCACGATGATCAGGAGAAGGTTCAGCAGCCAGCCGTCGATCACGTCCTTGCTCCTATTCCGCCGCTTGCTTCAGTCGATCCAGCGCCAGCGCCGAACATTCCGCCATTGTGGCCGAGGCGCGCGCGATCGGATTGGTGAGATAGAAATCCGTGATCGCAGGCGCGAAATCGTCCTTCCACGCGGTCGCCGGCTGCAGCGCCACCGCCTCGAGATCGGCCGCCGAGGCGGAGCCGATCTGATCGAGCCGCAGAAGATGCGGATGCGCCTCGCCGAGCTTGGCGCGCAGCTGCTTTTGCGAATCGAAGGGCAGCGGCGCGCCGAGAGCGCCAGAGAGCGCGCGCAGTATCGCCCAATCCTCGCGGGCGTCGCCCGGCGGGAAGGTCGCGCGCAGCGCCTCCTGCACACGGCCTTCCGTGTTCACATAGAGGCCGAATTTTTCCGTATAGGCCGCGCCCGGCAGAATGACGTCGGCGCGATGCGCGCCCTTGTCGCCATGCGTGCCGATATAGACGACGAAGGCGCCCGGCTCGATCGCGATCTCATCGGCGCCGAGATTGAAGACGAGATCGAGCGCGCCGGCCTTGGCGATTTCCGCCGCATCGAGGCCGCCCTGCCCCGGCGTGAAGCCGAGATCGAGCGCGCCGACGCGGGACGCCGCCGTATGCAGCACGCTGAAGCCGTTCCAGCCTTCCGACAATCCGCCATGCTTCTTGGCCGCCTGAGCGGCGAGCGCCAGAATGGCGCGGCCGTCGGGACGCGCCAGCGCGCCCTGCCCGATCAGCACGAGGCGCTTGGCGGAGCCCGTCGGCGCGCTTTCGACGAAGCGCGCCAGAGCGTCGGGGCCGGCGCCGAGATAATCGTAATCATAGGTCAGATCGGCCTTTTCGCCGATCAGCGAAATGTGGAAATCGCCCTTCAGCCAGCGCTTGCGGATGCGCGCATTGAGCACGGGCGCTTCCTTGCGCGGATTGGAGCCGATGATCAGCAGCGAATCCGCCTCGTCGACGCCGGCGATGGTGGCGTTGAAGAGATAGGAGGCGCGTCCGAAGCGCGGATCGAGCTTGGCGCCGTCCTGACGCGCGTCGAGATTAGCGCTGCCGAGCCCCTCGACGAGGAGCTTCAGCGCGTAGATCTCCTCGAGCGCGGCGAGATCGCCGACGAGCGCGCCGATCTTCTCGGCCTTCGTCGCCTTGGTCTTGGCGGCGACAGTGGCGAGCGCCTCCTGCCAAGTCGCGGGACGCAGCCGGCCGTTCTCGCGAATATAGGGGCGATCGAGGCGCTGCGCCTTCAGACCATCCACAACCTGGCGGGTCTTGTCGGAAATCCACTCCTCATTCACCGCCTCGTTGAGACGCGGCAGAATGCGGATCACCTCGCGGCCGCGAGCATCGACGCGGATCGCCGAGCCCAGCGCATCCTGCACGTCGATGGTTTCGGTCTTCTGATACTCCCACGGACGAGCGCGGAAATTCTGCGGCTTGGGCAGCAGCGCGCCGACGGGACAGAGATCGGTCACATTGCCCTGCAGCTCCGACGTCATCGCCGTCTGCAGATAGGTGGTGATCTCCATATCCTCGCCGCGGCCGATCGCGCCCATGTCGCTGGTGCCGGCGATCTCCGCCGTGAAACGCACGCAGCGGGTGCAATGGATGCAGCGGGTCATCGCCGTCTTGACGAGCGGACCAATATATTTGTCCTCGACCGCGCGCTTGTTCTCGGCATAGCGCGAGCTGTCACCGCCGAAGGCGAGCGCCTGATCCTGCAAGTCGCACTCGCCGCCCTGATCGCAGATCGGACAGTCGAGCGGATGGTTGACCAGCAAAAACTCCATCACGCCTTCGCGCGCCTTCTTCACCATGGGCGATTTGGTGAAGACTTCCGCCGGCGCGCCGTCTGGGCCGGGACGCAGATCCTTGACCGCGATGGCGCAGGAGGCCTGCGGCTTGGGCGGGCCGCCCTTCACCTCGACGAGGCACATGCGGCAATTGCCGGCGATCGACAGACGCTCATGGAAGCAGAAGCGCGGCACCTCGGCGCCAGCCTCCTCGCAGGCCTGCAGCAGCGTATATTCGGCCGGAACATCGACCTCGACGCCATCGACGAGAATTCTGGTCATTGGAATGCCTTACTCCGCCGCCACGCGCACAGGATCGGGATGCGGATTAGCCGCATAACGATCGATGCGCTTCTCGATTTCGCCACGGAAATGATTGATGAGACCCTGGATCGGCCAAGCCGCCGCATCGCCGAGCGCGCAGATCGTGTGTCCCTCGATCTGCTTCGACACGTCGAACAGCATGTCGATCTCGCGCTTGTGCGCGCGGCCTTCCGCCATTCGGGTGACGACGCGCCACATCCAGCCCGTGCCTTCACGGCAGGGCGTGCATTGGCCGCAGCTCTCATGCTTGTAGAAATAAGAGATGCGGGCGATGGCGCGAATGATGTCGGTGGACTTGTCCATGACGATCACGGCCGCCGTGCCGAGGCCCGAGCCGAGCTTGACGAGGCTGTCGAAATCCATCGGACAGTCGATGATCTGGTCCGCCGGCACGAGGCGCACCGAGGAGCCGCCGGGAATGACGGCGAGAAGATTGTCCGAGCCGCCGCGCACGCCGCCGCAATGGCGATCGATCAGCTCGCGGAAGGGAATGGACATGGCCTCTTCCACATTGCACGGCTTGTTCACATGGCCGGAAATGGAGAAGAGCTTGGTGCCCGTGTTGTTGGGCTTGCCGATGCCGGCGAACCAGCTCGCGCCGCGACGCAGGATCGTCGGCGTGACGGCGATGGATTCGACATTATTGACCGTCGTCGGGCAACCGTAGAGGCCGACATTGGCCGGGAACGGCGGCTTCAGGCGCGGCATGCCCTTCTTGCCCTCGAGGCTCTCGATCAGCGCCGTCTCCTCGCCGCAGATGTAAGCGCCGGCGCCGTGATGGACGTAGAGATCGAAGGGATAGCCGTGAATATTGTCCTTGCCTATGAGGCGCGCCTCATAGGCCTCGTCGATCGCCTTCTGCAGCGCGACGCGCTCGGCGATGAACTCGCCTCGCACATAGATATAAGAGGCGTGTGCGCCCATGGCGAAGGAGGCGATCAGCGCGCCTTCGATCAGCGTATGCGGATCATTGCGCATGATCTCGCGATCCTTGCAGGTGCCCGGCTCCGACTCGTCGGCGTTGATGACGAGATAGGACGGACGCAAGGGATCCGGCGTCTTGGGCATGAAGGACCATTTGAGGCCGGTGGAGAAGCCGGCGCCGCCGCGGCCGCGCAGCCCCGAATCCTTGACCTCCTGAATGATCTTGTCGCGGCCGAGCTCCAGCAGCGCCTTGGTGTTGTCCCAGGCGCCGCGCGAGCGGGCTCCGGCGAGGCTCTTGTCGCCTATGCCGTAGAGATTTGTGAAGATGCGGTCTTTGTCGGCGAGCATTGGTCGTTCACTCCGCCTGCGCTTTGGCGCCGTCGCCGTAGAAAGAAGTGAGGCTCGTCAGCGCGCCTTCCGGCTCCGAGGAGACGCGGCCCGTCTGCGAGCCGATCTTCACCGGCCGGCCGGCGGCGAGATCGTCGAGCAGCTTCTCGAAATTCTCGACCGTCAAATCTTCGTAATAGTCGTCATTGATCTGCACCATCGGCGCATTGCAGCAGGCACCGAGGCACTCGACCTCGAGCCAGGAGAACAGCCCGTCGGCCGTCACATGACGCTGCGGGCCGACGCGGCGCTCCAGCACGGCGATCAGCTCGTCGGAGCCGCGCAGCATGCAGGGCGTCGTGCCACAGAGCTGGATGTAGAATTTGCCGACCGGCTCGAGATTGAACATCGTGTAGAAGGTCGCGATCTCGAGCACGCGGATATAGGGCATGCCCAGCGTGTCCGCGACTTTCTCGATCGCCTTCTGCGGCAGCCAATAGTCGTTCTGCTTCTGCGCCTGCCACAGCGCCGGCACGACCATGGAGGCCTGACGGCCGTCGGGATATTTGGCGATCTGCGCCTCGAGCCACGCCTTGTTCTCGGGCGTGAATTCGAAGCTCGCGGGCTGCTCTTCGGCGAGACGACGTATGGACATCAGCGATCGACCTCCCCGAAGACGATATCGAGCGAACCAAGGATCGCCGAGACGTCGGCGAGCAGATGGTCCTTGCAGAGAAAATCCATGGCTTGCAGATGCGCGAAGCCCGGCGCGCGCAGCTTGCAGCGATAGGGCTTGTCGGTGCCGTCGGAGACGAGATAGACGCCGAACTCGCCCTTGGGGGCCTCGACCGCCGCATAGACCTCGCCGGCCGGCACCTTGAAGCCTTCCGTGTAGAGCTTGAAGTGATGGATGAGCGCTTCCATCGAGCGCTTCATCTCCGCGCGCGGCGGCGAGCAAATCTTATTGTTCACCGTCGCCACCGGGCCGCGATTCTCGGCCTTCAGCAGCTTATCGACGCATTGCTTCATAATGTAGGTCGACTGACGCATCTCCTCCATGCGGATCACCGCACGGTCGTAGCAATCGCCATTCTTGCCGACGGGAATGTCGAACTCCATCTCCTCGTAGCAGTCGTAGGGACGCGCCTTGCGCAAATCCCAGGGCGCGCCGGAGCCGCGCACCATCACGCCGGAGAAGCCGAACTTCCACGCATCCTCGAGCGAGATGACGCCGATGTCGGCGTTGCGCTGCTTGAAGATGCGGTTGCCGATGAAGAGCTCATCGAGATCCTCGAGGACCTTCAGGAACGGGTCGCAGAATGCGCCGATGTCCTCCACCAGCCGATCCGGCAGATCGCGGGCGACGCCGCCGGGACGGAAGTAATTGGCGTGCATGCGCGCGCCGCTCGCCCGCTCATAGAAGACCATGAGCTTCTCGCGCTCCTCATAGCCCCAGAGCGGCGGCGTCAGCGCGCCGACGTCCATGGCTTGCGCGGTGACGTTGAGGAGATGCGAGAGAAGTCGGCCGATCTCGGCGTAGAGCACGCGGATCAGCTGGCCGCGACGCGGCACCTCGACCTCGAGCAATTGCTCGATCGCGAGACAGAAGGCGTGTTCCTGATTCATCGGCGCGCAATAGTCGAGCCGATCGAAATAAGGCACGTTCTGCAGATAGGTGCGCGCCTCCATCAGCTTCTCGGTGCCGCGATGAAGGAAGCCGACATGCGGATCGCAGCGCTCGACCACCTCGCCGTCGAGCTCGAGGATCAGGCGCAGCACGCCATGCGCCGCCGGATGCTGCGGGCCGAAGTTGAGATTGAAGTTTCGCAGGCTCTGGTCGTTCATCGTGACAGTCCCAGCCGGTGGAAGAGCGAATAGCGAGGCTGGCGGAGCGCGCCGATTTTCATGACGGGCGCTCTCACTTGCTCGCCTTCTCGTCGCCGGGGAGATCGTATTGCACGCCCTCCCAAGGCGAGAGGAAATCGAACTTCCGATATTCTTGGGTGAGGTTCAGGGGCTCATAGACGACCCGCTTGCGCTCGTCGTCGTAGCGCACCTCGACATAGCCGGACATCGGGAAATCCTTGCGCAGCGGATGACCGTCGAAGCCGTAGTCGGTCATGATGCGGCGAAGGTCTGGATGGCCGTCGAACAGCACGCCGAAGAGATCATAGGTCTCGCGCTCGAACCAGTCGGCCCCCGGATAGAGGCCGGTCAGCGAGGCGACGGGCGTCGCCTCGTCGGTCTGCGTCTTCACGCGGATACGCTGATTATGCTTGGGCGAGAGGAGGTGCAGCACGACATCGAAGCGCAGATCGCGCTCCGGGTAATCGGCCGCGGTGATGTCGGTAAAGCTGACGAAGAGGAATTCGGGATCGTCGCGCAGCACGCGCGCGGCGTCGAGCCAGCGCGAGCGCTCCACTTCGACGGTGAGCTCGCCATAGGCGATCTTGAGGCCCTTCACCACGCCCGGCAGGGCCGCGGCGACCTTCTCGCCGAGCTTTTCGAGTTCCGCGCTCATTTCTCACCCTCGCGTCACGGAAAGCCGGCGGCTGTTCGCGCGTCGGCTCGCATCGCATTCTTCATTCTTGCGCGCTCCCCTGGAGAAGCGCGAACCGATCACCGCTCGATCGTGCCGCTGCGGCGAATCTTCTTTTGCAGAAGCAGAACGCCATAGACGAGCGCTTCGGCGGAAGGCGGACAGCCGGGGACATAGATATCGACGGGAATGATTCGATCGCAGCCGCGCACCACCGAATAGGAATAGTGGTAATAGCCGCCGCCATTGGCGCAGGAGCCCATGGAGATGACGTAGCGCGGCTCCGGCATCTGGTCGTACACCTTGCGCAGCGCCGGGGCCATCTTATTGGTCAGCGTGCCGGCGATGATGATGACGTCCGACTGGCGCGGGCTGGCGCGCGGCGCGAAGCCGAAGCGCTCGAGATCATAGCGCGGCATGGCCGCCTGGATCATCTCGACCGCGCAGCAAGCGAGGCCGAAGGTCATCCACATCAGCGAGCCGGTGCGCGCCCAATTGATGAGATCGTCGGTCGCGGTGACGAGAAAGCCCTTGTCGGCGAGCTCGTCATTGAGGCCGAGATAGAAGGGATCGTCGGCGCCCACCGGCTTGCCGGTGCGCGGATCGACGAGCCCTTTGGCGGAGGGCGCGACGAGAGTCGGGCTCTGGCGAGTGATCAATCCCATTCGAGCGCTCCCTTGCGCCATTCATAGACGAAGCCGACGGTCAGCACGCCGAGGAAGAACATCATCGACCAGAAGCCGAAGCTGCCCGCCTCCTTGAAGGCGACCGCCCAGGGAAAGAGAAAAGCGACCTCGAGGTCGAAGACGATGAAGAGCAGAGCGACGAGATAGAAGCGCACGTCGAATTTCATGCGCGCGTCGCCGAAAGGATTGAAGCCGCACTCATAGGCGGAGAGCTTCTCCGGGTCCGGCGCCTTGAAGGCGACCAGGAAGGGGAGAACCAGCAGCGCGCCGGCGATGATCGCCGCGAGGGCGATGAAGATCACGAGCGGCAAATATTGTTCGAGCAGGCTCGGCATGGCGATGTCCGACTTTTGCGGCGGGGGCGGCGATGTGACGCGGGGCGGGAGCCCCGGGCGCCGTCTGACCGCGCGTTCCGTAACCCAGCGTATAGGTCAAAGCAAGAGCCGAGCGCGTCTTTACCGAAGGGATTGGACGCGCCGACCTTACGCCCGCCCGCCCCCGCCGGAAAAAAATGCGCCGGCGCCCATCGATCAGGCGTCGCCGGGCAAGAGTTCGATGATCCGGGCGGCGGCCTTCATCTCCGCGAATCGGCGCTCGCGTCTGTCCATGGCCTCGGCGTCGGCGCCCCAGGCCTCGATCTGATGGTCCTCGTCGACATGGGCGGCGGCCCAGGCGGCCTCGACCTCCATCTCGCCCAGCGCCACGGCGAGCGCGATGAGGCAGGAGCCGGTCAGCGTCGTCATGGCGTGCAGCGCCGCGAGGCGGAAGGGCGCCTCCGCCCCCTGCCCTGCATAGGCGCGCACGGCCTCGGCCACCGCCGCCGTCGCCTCCGGCGACTGCGAGACGAACATCACGCCCGAGGTGACGGCGAGCTCGGCGCCGAGCCGCTGCTTGGCGAAGGCGAGCAGCGGGTCCCAGGCCGCCGCCTGCGCCGCTGCTAGGCCGGCCGGCTCGTCGGCGCGATAGCTCACGAGGTCGGAGCCCGCATATTTGGCGACGTCGGCGGCGACTTCCTCGAGCCGGTCGGCGACTCCGTCGATCGCCGAGTTCACCAGCCGCGTCAAAGGCATCGACGTCGGATTGAGCCTTTCCCCCTGCGCCCCCCATTCCTCGGCCAGCGCCGTGGTCAAGGGCGAGCATGGCGTCGTCAATATTCGCCGCGCCGGCGTCTTGACCGTCCGCCCGTCGAGCAGAACGGCGTAGCCGCCATCGGCCTCGCCGACGCTGGCCGATTGGTAGAATCGCTTCGGCAGCTCCGGCCTCGCGCCCCTCTGCACCGCATTGCGCAGCGGATTGCGCTCCTCATCGGGCACGAAAAGGCCTTCGGCGAGATTTTCGCTTTCATGGGACATGGGGCTCTCCTCGGGCGTGTCTCGCGCGCTCACGCGTCCGGCGCGGACAATATGGGATCGTCCTGCCCCACATCGAAGCCGAAAAACGCCCAGCTATTCTTCATATGCGCCGGCAGCGGCGCGGTGACGTCGAGCGTCCCGCCCTTGGGATGCGGCAGAATCAGCCGCCGCGCCAAAAGATGCAGCTTGGGCTCGAGCTCTGTGGGCATGGCGCGCATCGGATCGCGGCGGCGCACCTCGTCCTCCGGCCTATGGCCATATTTGGGATCGCCAAAGATCGGGCAGCCGATCGCCTCCGCATGGGCGCGGAGCTGATGGGTGCGGCCAGTCAAGGGCTTCATGGACAGCCAGGCGCAGCGCGGCGCCGCTTTGTCGACAATGGCGTAATAGGTCAGCGAATGCTGCGCGCCCTCGTCCCCATGGCGGGCGACGCGCATCTTCTCCCTTGCGTCGGCGGGATCGGCCGCGCGGCGCTCGCCGCTGCGGCGGGAGCGCTCGTCCGCCATATCGGCGCCCTTGGCGAGATAGAGAGAGACGCGGCCCTGCGCCGGCTTCGGCACGCCCTCGACCAGCGCCCAATAGATTTTATGCGCCTGCCGCGAGCGAAAGATTTCCCCGAGATCGGCCGCCATGCGCCTGTTCTTGGCGATCAGCAGCACACCGGAGGTGTCGCGATCGAGCCGATGCACCAGCACGGGCCGCTTGTCGCCCACCGCCAGCGATTCGAGCATTCCGTCTATATGCCGCTTCATGCCCGAGCCGCCCTGCACGGCGAGGCCATAGGGCTTGTTCAGCACGAGGAGATGCGCGTCCTCGAACAAGGTCATTCCAGCGAGCTCGCGGGCGTCCTCCGGCCGCGCTCGCATCACCGCCGGCGCCGCGACCGTCTCCAGCTTGAGCGGCGGCACGCGAATCTTCTGATTCTGCTCGAGCCGCGTGGAAGTATCGACCCGCTTGCCGTCCACCCGCACCTCGCCCTTGCGGCAGATTTTCGCGAGATGCGACAGGGCCAGCGCCGGAAAGCGCCTTTTGAACCAGCGGTCGAGCCGCAGCCCCGCCTCGTCCTCGTCGACGATCAGGGTCTGCACAGGCGTCGATTGCGGCGCCTGCGCCGCCTCCCCGGTCATGTCAAAGCCCTCACCAGATAAAGTCCGAGGAACAGCCCCGCGATCGACAAGCCCACCGAGCCGCCCACATAGAGCCCGGCCGCGAGCGTGTCGCCGCGCTCGATGAGCGTAGCCGCATCCAGCGAGAAGGCGGAGAAGGTCGTATAGCCGCCGAGCACGCCCGTGGTCACGAAGAGCCGCATCGACTGCGGCCAACCCGGCCCCGCCTTGAAGGCGAAATAGCCCGCGGCGAGGCCCATGATGAAGGACCCGCTGACATTTATGAGGAAAACGCCCCAGGGCAGCTGCGCGCCGAGCCAGCGCTGGCACGAGGAATTGACGAGATGCCTCAGAGTCCCGCCCAAGCCGGACCCGAGAAAGATGAGAAGAAGCGCGCGCATATGCGCCTTCTAGCGCAAGCGGACGGCGGCGTCACGGGAACCTAACGCGGTCAATTGCGCGGCTTCGATTCAAGCCCGATTTACGTATTGCCGCTAACATGCGTAATCTAGCCCCCGACGACTGCGTCGCCGTCGTGCAGAAACTATTGAGACTAAATAATATTCTACGGTCGTTATGCGGCCGCAACTCGTCAGCGCCCCAGTCCATGCGCGACTGGCGAGCGCCGCGCATGTGGAGCGACGGCCGTGAGACGACCAGATTTGCGCCCCAAGATCGGGGCGGAGCAGCGCGCCGCCGAGACGATCGCCGAGCCGCGCTTCGACGGCCGCTTCAGCCTGCCGCCGGACCAGCGGCGCTACGCCTGCCGCACCATCGACATGTCGGCGGAGATCGTCGCTCTGCGCAGCGACTTTCGGCCCTCGGTCGGCGACCGCATCGCGCTCGATCTCGACCGCTGGGGCCGTTTCGACGGCGTGGTGATTCGTCTCTTCGAGGGCGGCTTCACCGTCGACCTCGAGATCACGGATCAGCCGCGCGCCCATGTGGCGATGCAATTCGCATGGCTGACGCGACACGCCGCGCCGGACGCCCCGCAATGCCGCGATCACGAGCGTCTGCGGCCCAAGCGGCGCTTCACCACCTTCACCGTGGCGCAAGTGACCCTGCCCTGCGAGATCCTGGATCTTTCTCGCAGCGGCGCCTCACTGCGCACCGAGGTGCAGGTTCCCCCGGGCGAGAAGATCACGATCGGGAAGCGGACGCAGGCCGAGGTCATTCGCCAGACCGAGGATGGGTTCGCGGTCCGCTTCCGCCGTCTGTTGCCGCTCGAGATATTCGACGAAGACATAGACCTCTGAAATCTCCCCCAAAACGGTCGAAACCCGCAAAGGCCGCACAAAAAGCCGCTCCGCCCGATTGCAGGCCCCGCGCGCATGCGATAGTGAAGACGCAGAAGCCTCGTTTGCGCCCGTAGCTCAGCTGGATAGAGCGCTGCCCTCCGAAGGCAGAGGTCAGGGGTTCGAATCCCTTCGGGCGCGCCAATAAAAAAGTCCGTTGCGTCGAGGGCCGCCATCGCATCGACCCTGTTCGGATTTTTTTGTCTCCTGAGCTCTCGGCGCACGGAGTCGCGATCAGCCGAGCGGCCGCAGCGATCACCGGCGAACGCCTCATTCAGTCACGCAATGTGTTTCGCTTGCAACGGCGTGCGTGGGGGAACAAAGCGCCGGGCTCCACGGGCGGCGGCCATGAGCGCGCAGGCACTGTCGGATTGAAGGAAAGGAAGACTTCGAACGTCGGCGAAGGAGTCGCGCCAGCGTCTGGACGAGAAGGCGTCTTGGAGGAGCCGACGAGCCCGGCGGGCTGCTCGAGCGCTAATTTATAGTGTCTGGTTGCGGGGACAGGATTTGAACCTGTGACCTTCAGGTTATGAGCCTGACGAGCTACCGGGCTGCTCCACCCCGCGCCGAGATTACTTTGCCTCGTATGGGAGGCCTGGCATGCACGAGAAAGGGGAGCGGCGAATAGCGAATAGGATCGTCTACTCGCTATCGGCCGCTCCCCCGCTCGCGCAGTTTCGCGCATCGTTCGAAAAGGAAGCATTGCCCTTTGCAGGCCTGGCGACGACCTACTCTCCCAGGTCTTGAGACATAGTACCATTGGCGCTGAAGCGTTTGACGGCCGAGTTCGGGATGGGATCGGGTCTGATCGCTCCGCCGAGGCCACCAGGCCGGCAAAGGGCAAGAATGAAGCAAACTGTGATGTGTCTTTCGATCGCGTCCATCTTTGGGGNGATGGGCATTGATTAATGAGAACGATCAAGCCGATCGAGCTATTAGTACCGGTAAGCTCCGCGCGTCGCCGCGCTTCCACACCCGGCCTATCGACGTGGTCGTCTTCCACGGCTCTCGAGGGAGAACTCGTTTCGAGGTGGGTTTCCCGCTTAGATGCATTCAGCGGTTATCCCGTCCATACATAGCTACCCTGCACTGCGGCTGGCGCCACAACAGGTCCACCAGAGGTATGTTCATCCCGGTCCTCTCGTACTAGGGACAAATCCTCTCAATTCTCCGACACCCACGGCAGATAGGGACCGAACTGTCTCACGACGTTCTGAACCCAGCTCACGTACCACTTTAATCGGCGAACAGCCGAACCCTTGGGACCTTCTCCAGCCCCAGGATGTGATGAGCCGACATCGAGGTGCCAAACAACCCCGTCGATATGGACTCTTGGGGGTTATCAGCCTGTTATCCCCGGCGTACCTTTTATCCGTTGAGCGATGGCCCTTCCACGAGGGACCACCGGATCACTATGACCGACTTTCGTCTCTGCTCGACTTGTCTGTCTCGCAGTCAGGCAGGCTTATGCCATTGCACTCGACGAGCGATTTCCGACCGCTCTGAGCCCACCATCGCGCGCCTCCGTTACTCTTTGGGAGGCGACCGCCCCAGTCAAACTGCCTACCATGCACTGTCCCGGCCCCGGATGACGGAGCGCGGTTAGACATCCATGACGATAAGGGTGGTATTTCAAGGGTGGCTCCACACGAGCTGGCGCCCATGCTTCAACGCCTACCACCTATCCTACACATGCCGACACGAATGCCAGTGCAAAGTTACAGTAAAGGTGCACGGGGTCTTTCCGTCTGACCGCAGGAACCCCGCATCTTCACGGGGAATTCAATTTCACTGAGCTGACGCTGGAGACAGCGGGGAAGTCATTACGCCATTCGT